>CAZVPE010000014.1:0-55827 GCA_964628155.1 uncultured Polyangiaceae bacterium
GGAGTCGTTCGTCGACGCGGTCGAGGGCAACGACACCCTGGAACAGTCGGCCCGGCTCCGGCCCAGGCACGTGACGATCGCGGTCCGCAAGGTCAATCGAGTTCTCCTGGCGCGACGACGCCGAAAGAAGCTGGCGACGGGCTTTGCGCTCGTGGCACCGCGGTCCCAGCACGCGACGCAGGAGATGTCCGTCGACGAACTTCGGCGCGCGCTCGACGCGCTCGACCCGGAACTTCGCGTTCCGTGGGTCTTGGGCCGGATCGAACAACTCGAGCTTTCCGAGATCGCACGGGCTTGCTCGGTGTCGATAGCAACCGCCAAACGGCGGATCGCGGCAGCAGAACAATGTATACGGAGATGGTTCGATGCTCGATGATCTTATCGAAAGCTTTCGACGGCGGATGGAGCCACGCTGGGATCCCTTGCGGGAGCGGCGCATTCGCCTCGGCGTCGAGCGGGGCCTCGAACAGCGCACCGTCCTTCGCAACGCACGTCGCCGAACCTTGGCCGTCGCGATACCGCTTTCGCTGAGCGTGGCCGCGCTCGCCGTCGCGTACGTCGTCGGGGTGAACTCCGGCAACCGGACGGCCCCGAAGGGGCAGGACCCTGCACGGACCGTCGCGGCCGCGACGAACCAGCCTGCCGCAAAGCAAACCGCGACCGCCGCGGTGGAAGAATCGCGCGTCATGGCCGACGGCTCGCGCCTCGAGCTGTCGCGTTCCGCGAAGATCGACGTCCGGAATGAATCGCCCAAGCGAGTCGAGCTCGCGCAGAGCGAAGGGCGTGTTCACTACCAGGTGACGCACGTTCCTGGGCGCACCTTCGTCGTCGCCGCACGCGGGGTGCAAGTCCAAGTGAAAGGTACCGTGTTCGTCGTGGACATCGAGTCGGGCAAAGTTTCGGTGAGCGTGGAAGAGGGACGCGTGCGCGTCGCGGCGAGCAGCGGTGAAGTCGAGCTCGGCGCTGGCGACGAATTGAGTACGCCGGTGGACCAGGAAATGCCGGCGGACACCGCCGGAGAGGCGGCGCCGGCCGCGGCTGGCCCGACCGCACGCCCTCGCGCGCCGCGGAGCGAGGCCGCGTCTTCGCCCTCGGCAAGCGCGCTCCTCGAGCGAGCGGACGCGGAACGGCGCTCCGGCGATCTCGCCGCGGCGGCAGCTACGCTGCGAGAGCTCCTCGGCCGGTACCCGGGCGATCGGCGAGCCGCTCTCGCTTCGTTCACGCTCGGCAAGGTCGAGCGCGCCCGCGACCGCGCCGCCGAGGCGGCAAAGGCATTTCAAACGAGCTTCTCGCTCGCACCGGACGGTTCGGTCGCCGAGGACGCTCTGGCGGAGGAGGCCGTCGCGTGGGCGGCGGCCAACAACCCGGCGGCGGCGCGCGCCGCGGCCGAGCTTTACACGCGGCGGTTTCCCGTGGGCACCCACGCCGGTCGAATGCAGCGCATTCTCGAATGACGAAGAGGGGTCGCCTTCGACCGTTCGCCACAGCGTTTTTGATTGCGGCAGGTCCGACGACGGCGCTTGCCCAGTCTTCGACCGAGAGCTCGAGCCCGGCGAAATCGGCGTCGGTCGTCCAAGTCGACACGCACGGGTGCGCGACGCTTCGAACGGAGCGAATCGAGCAGCTCCTGCGCCTGGAGCTCGCGACGCTCGTTCCCGTGGTCAGTGAACTTCCCACGCTGGAGATCCAATTCGCTTGCACGGGCAACGAAGTCCGGATTGCGCTCGAAGATCCCGTCACCGTAAAGATGGTGACGCGCGACGTGTCGATCGGCGGCTCCGCCGACCCCGAACGTGCCCTGGCGCTCGCGGCCTCCGAGCTCTTTCTCGCGTCCTGGGCGGAGCTTCTCATCCCGAGGCCGGAGGACAAAGCCAGGGCTTCGAATCCGGGCGTGGTCGCGGCGAAACGGGCCGTCGAGCGCGTCGTCCCGGCGTCCAAGGGCTCGCCCAACGTGGCGGTGGACCTTCGGGTCGTCGGGCGCGAGCGAAACTTTTCGGCCCCCGTTTCCACGTTGGGCGGGGCCCTGCAGGTGGGCCTCGCGTCCTGCCAAAAGCTGCAGCTCTTCGCGGCGGCTGCGTGGGAAGCAGGCTCCGTACAGCGCCCCGCCGGGCGCGTCGACATCAACGCGGGCGCGCTCGGAACGGGTGCACGATGGTGCCTGCCGGTCGGGGTCGGCGAGATCGGCCTCTTTGCCTCCGTCGCGGCCCTCTACGTCTCGTTTCAGGGGGAGCCGTCTTCGGCTGCCTACTCGGGATCCCACTTCGACGGATTCACGGCAGAAGGGGCGGTCGGCATCGATGCGAACGTGACGCTCGACGCGCTGCGGATTGGCGCCGCGCTGCTCGTGGGTGCGACGGCTCCGGGCCCCGGTGCGAGTGTGCGCGGAGAGGCCCCCGTATGGCTCGAAGGCCCGTGGGCAGGGGCGTCCGTCTTCGCCGGGCTACTCTTGTAGTTTCGGGGTCGCCCGACGAACGGACCCGCGGGAACTCGTCTTGCAGCCCATTGGGGGTATGAGGCATCGGCAGTCCCTTCGTGGTGTCCGGTTCTCGGCAAGTCTTCTCGCCGTCGCGCTCTCCGCCGCCGGCTGCTCGGGCGCGAATCCCCCACCGGCCGGTGACGATCCCGCTGATGCGGGCGCACCCGGAGCGAGTCCGGACAGCGGCGACGCCTTCAACCGGGTCAGGAACGGCCCGAGCGGCTCTGCGAGCGGTGGGGGTACAGGCGGCAGCGCCCTGACCACCGGAGGCAGTTCGGGCGCACTTGCGAGCAGCGGGTCGGGGTCGGGAGGCAGCGGATCGGGCAGCGGATCGGGCAGCGGCGGCGGATCAGACCTCGACGCGAGTGGAAGCGGGGGCTTGAGCGTGGATGCCTCGAAAGACGTCGATGTGGCGAGTGCCGACGCCGGTCCGTGCGCCGACGAGTCGGCGTGGCTGACGCCCATGAACGAGGCGCGCGCCGCGGTAGGGGAAGCACCCCTCGTGTGCGATCCGATCGCTGCTCAAGTTGCGCTGAACTACGCCAAGCTGTGCAACTGGGCACACAACGCCAATCGCACCGCCGATTACGTGGCGCTCGGGGGCGCGGCGAGCGGCGTGGGTGAAAACATCGCAGCCGGGGCCCCGACCGAGAGCATCGCGTCGGCCGTCGCCAGCTGGGTCAACGAGAAGTCGTCGTATGACTACGCGACGAACACGTGCGCTTCCGGACAGATGTGCGGGCACTACACGCAGGTCATCTGGAAGACCACGACCGCCGTCGGGTGCGCCCACGTGAGCTGCACGATGCCCGTCGCCGCGCTCGGCGGAGCGACCAAGTGGGACTTCAGCGTGTGCGACTACAGCCCGCCCGGGAACTACGTCGGGAAGAAGCCGTATTGACCGCTCACTGCGTGACCGCGGTCAGCCCCTCGACGCAGAAGTCGAAGGGAACCGGCGCCGCGGTCGCCGACGGGATCTGAAACTGCATGAGCACGACGAGCGTGGGCTCCCACGCGGACTTGGTGGTCACCCACGAGCCCTGCGCGAAGGTCGGGTCCGAGAAGAGCACGGTGTGCATGCCGGGCGTGGTGATGGGCTCGAAGTAGGCGTTGTCGTTGTTGTCCTTGGTGGTGAACGCCACGCGGATGGACGTGCTCGGAATGGTGGTCCCGCTCAGCAGGAAGCAAAACCCTTTCACGCCGTGCATCATGGTGTCGTACGGCTGCTGGCCCATGACGTCGTTCAATTCGAACCCCACACCGGCTCCCCAGGCGCCGGTCGTGGTGGACGTCATTCCCGAGGTGCAGATCTTCCCGCCGACGTTCACGAAGGCGCCGGCGTTCGGATCCGGCAGGATGTCGGAACAGCCCACTCCGTTCATCGTCGATTTCAGATCCTTGCAATCGCTGTACGTGAAGAAAGAGCCGTTGATCCCCAGCGAGTTCGTGCCCGCGGCGACGTGACCCATCGCGTCGGGCGTGATGGCGATTCCCGGGCAGCCGGAGCCGCCTTCGCCCGCAGGCGTCGCGACGGAGGACCCGCTGTCCGCAGATGCCGTGCCCCCGGCGTCCGCGGACCCAGCTGATCCGCTGGAGCCGGCGGCGCCCGACGAGCTCCCTGCGCCGGCCGAGCCGCTCGAGCTCCCGCTGGCGGTCGACCCGCCCGATCCCCCGCTGGAGCTCCCGCCGGCCGTCGACCCGCCCGAACCGCCGCTGCTCGTCGAACCAGCGTTCGAGCCCCCATTGCCACCGTTCGATCCGCTCGATCCCCCGGTGCTGGGGGACCCGTTCGAGCCGGAGCTGCTCGACCCTGCGCCTCCTGAGCCACTCCCGCCGTTCGACGGGTTCTCGGAGCCCGGCGACGTTCCACTGCCGCTGTTGCTACACGCGACGAGCGGGAGCGCGATTGCCAAAGCAAAGTGAGACGGCGCAAACGAGCCTCGTGAGGGCCGGCGAGCGAGCGAAAATATCGGCTGCATTTCCGTGGCCACAGTACCCCCATCTCCGCTCGACGGCCCAGTCATTTTCAGGCCCCGTCCCTCTCTCAAAAGACGAGCGTGGCCGTCGTGAGAAACGACCGTTCGTCTCGGCTCGCGACCGTCGTGCCGATCCCACCGTTTCGCGTTCTCCAACGTCCGTCGGCGGCGAGCTCGAGACTCGGCAGGGGCAGAACGCCGATCCAAGCGTCCCCCACGACGGCCCAGTCGTGCAGCGCGACGGACCCCTGAGTCGGCGCCTGAAACGCGTACGTGCCGTGGAACGCGTCGATGCGCGCGAGCCCTCCGGCCCGCACGGGTCCGACGCGAACTTGGATCGCGGGAGCCGCGCCGACGCCCCAGGACCAATAGAACCCCTGGTCGCGCAAAACCTCGGGCAATTGGCCGACGGCGCCGTCAACCGTCCGATACCGGTGGAGCGCGAGGGATTGGACGGGACCGAACTGTCCCTGAATCGCCAGACCCGTCTCCAGCCGACCGTGAGGGAAGAAGACGTCGTGCTCGAACGCCAGGCCGAGCTGGCTCGTCGAGAAGCGGTCCGGCGGCGAACCGTCGCCGAGGCGATCGTAGTCGTGCAAGACGTAGTCGAAGCCGATCGTCGGACCGATCCAAAAGCGCTGCCCTTTCCGGTCGTCCCCCGTTCCCACGACGTTCTTGGTGAACCACCCGACCGGCGCGACGCGCGCGAGAAAGTACAAGTCATCGAGGCCACCGGGCCTCCACTGCAAATCGCAGCCGAGATCGGACTCGTTGCCGTCGCCCCACCACCCCGACGAACGACCGGGGTCCTCGTAGCCCGGCACGTTCACGATGTGTGCGCGCGCGCCGACCGCGAAGTCGCCGTAGGTCGTGGTCGGGCGCTCCGAGGACGACGCGCGCGTGACGATGGTACCGCCCGAGAGGCGCAGTGTGGCCCCGACGTCGCGCGAGAGACCGAACGCGTCGGTGTTGGTCGTTCGAAGCGGCTCTGCGCCGTCGAGCCAATCGTGCACGCTGCGCACCGGATCGACGAGAAAGGAGAGCACGCGACTGACGAGGGTCGCGCGTCCCGCGTCCAGATAAGAAGCAAGCTGGGACGTCGCTTCGCCGATCGAAACGCCCGCGACCGACGTCGTGACGATGCTGTTGAGAAAAATGTCTTCCTGAAACTCTCCGAATTGCTTCCACAAGATGGCGCTGACCGCCGTCACCGTGGAAGACGCGGCGAGTCCGAAGCCGTTGGACCGCGCAAATTGGTAGGTGAGCAGCCCGGCGACCGGATGCGTGAACTGGTCGTTGTCGAACGGGAAGGTGTCGAGCCCGACCTTTTGCCACGTCACCTTTTCCCAGGTCGTCGACCAGTCGTAGGCGAGCGTGTAGTGCGCCTGCGGCTCGCTCACCTGGTACTCGACCTCGCCCAACCCGAGGAGAACGGCCTCTTCGATCGTCAAACGGAGCCAGTACTTCCGGCGGGGCCGAACGTATCGGTTGGAGGCGAAAGGCTCGGTAAGCTCGCGTAGCGCACCGAGCGCGGTCCCGTCCGCGGCGGGCGCCGGGAGCGCAGCGACGACGTCGCACGAAAGCGATGCGCTCCAGCCGGCCATGGGCATCGGTGTGCGAACCACGTGCCTTTGGGTCACGCCGGCGGTTCGGCCCTTGGAAATAGCTCGGCCGGAGGGGCATGGCCGGAGGGTTGCCTCGCTGCTCACCCCAGCCGTGTCGCTTCACCTGGGGCCGCCAAGCGGCCCGGGCTCCATCACTGAATCGTTTGGGGGGGCATGCTTGCCGTGGCCAGGTCCGCCGTGTACCGGACGACGTGCGGACTGCCCGCGTCGCCGTCGGCAACCTGCACCAAGCTGAGCGAAGTCGCTGGAAAATCCAAGGACAAGGGAGCAAACGTGTCGATTGCGATCGTGAGCGAGCCCGAAGTCGTATTCTTGTTGATCACGACGACGGACGTCGACGCCTTGGACGGATCGTAGCTCGCGTAGATGGAAAACCCGCCCGGTACGCCGGCGGGGGTAAGCACGCTGCCGCTGAGGTTCGCGGAGACCATTTGCTCGGCGTAGTACTGAGGGCCGCCTTGGTCGGCGACGATGAAGCCAAGCACCGAGCTGGCCGCGCTCGTCTCCGCGAGGTTCCAGAAGGCGAGCGTCCACAAGTTGTTCTGGAGACCTACCCAGAGGGCATCTGCGGTCCAGAGCGCCGCGTAGAACGTGCCCGGCGCGGCGACGCTCGACGCGGTCGTGTACTTGGTGTGGTCGTAATCGTACGAAATGTTGGTCTCCGTGACTCCGAGCGGCGTGTTCGGACGCGCGTGGGCCTTTACGATCGCCTGGACGGCCGTCAGGGTCGACTGGAACGCCTTCGCACCCTGCAGCGCGCCGTTGATCGACGTTTGCGCCCCGCTGAACGGGTATCGGTGAATGGTCACGACGTCGACGTCGCTCTTGCACGCGTCCAAGAACGGCGTGAGCCAATCGTTGCCCGGAACGTATTTGTACGAGAGCTCCGGGCCGAGAAGCTGGATGGGGGCGCCGCCGTCGGCCGCCGCGGCGTTGGCCGCCCTCATCGCGGCCGCGTACGTGTGAAACTGCGTGCAGTAGTCGACCGCGGTCAGCGGGGCCGTCCCGGCGTCGTACGCCGTCGAATACAAGTCCGGTTCGTTACCTATCTCCCAGTACTTGATTCCGTAGCCTTTCGTGCCGTTCGCGTACGTGACCATGTCGGCGGCCGCCTGCGCGGACGCCGCGCCGCCGTCGACGTTGTTCGCGATGAGCGGAACCTGGAGAATCGGCTCGGCGCCGACGGTGCGGCAGTACGCGACGAACTTGTCGATCTGGGCCGTATCGAAGACCTGCGGCGAGTTCGTGTCGTTGTTGTTGCCGCCGGCGCGAATGACGTTGAGATGGATGCCCCCGACCAGCGTCTCCGTTCCGGTCAGACCGGTGACTCCGTTTGCGGACCAATCCACCCAATCCCAATAGTTCTGGCCGAACGCGAGCGGCGAAATCGGCGTTCCCGCGTCCCGGGCGATTGTGACGGTACCCAGGTTCGTGGCGCCCCCGTCGTCTGAAGCCGCCACGGTGGCATCGGGGTCCTGGGCCCCCGCGCCTGCGTCGGAGGCCGGAGACGAGTACGATAGACATCCGATGAACGCGGCGGCCACGAAGCACGCGAGAGTCACGAGTCGAAGCAAAGGGCACATGCGCGGCAGCCTACCTTCGAAGTCTTGGCCAACGAAGCCGAACGCCGCTCCAGGACGGGCCATTCCGACGCGCGCGCTCGCAAACGCCGTCGCGCTGTCGTTGCTGGCCCTTTCGTTCGCGGGATGCGAAACGACCGGTCTCGTTTTGGACCTCTTGGACGCCGGCGGTTCCAGCGGTCTCGTCGGACCGAGCGAAGCGGGGACTTCTCCGGCGCCGTCGGCGGCCGCGGACGCGAGCGCGAACACGAACGGCCCGGACACGGGCGCGGCGCCGCCCATCAACACGCCGGACGCCGCATCTCCCACGCCTGCGAGCTGCACGACGACCGCCTTGGGAACGAACAACTGCGGGACCAACGTCGAGAGCTGTTGCGCGAGCGTCCTCGTTTCGGGGGGGTCGTACGACCGCGTCTATACGAACGCGGGAAACGGGCCGACGGGGTTGGCGAACCCTGCGACGGTAAGCTCGTTCCGCCTGGACAAGTACGTGGTGACGGTGGGGCGGTTCCGGCAGTTCGCGAACGCCTGGGCCGCGGGTTACTCGCCCGCCGCGGGGTCGGGCAAACACACGCATTTGAACGACGGGCAGGGGCTGCGAAACAGCGCGAGCCCTGGTACCTACGAACCGGGTTGGATCGCATCGGACGACGCCAACGTCACTCCCACCGGCGCGAACCTGGCTTGCGACGCCACCCACGGCACGTGGACCGACGCTGCCGGAGCGAACGAGAATCTGCCAGTCAACTGCGTCACGTGGTACGAGGCGTACGCGTTCTGCATCTGGGACGGCGGTTTTCTGCCGAGCGAAGCGGAGTGGGAGTATGCGGCTGCGGGCGGAAGCCAGCAGCGAGAGTACCCCTGGGGATCTGCGCAGCCGGGCACGGGCAACCGGTACGCCATCTACAACGACTACTATCCCAACGGAACGGGGACACCGATGGGCGTGGCGAACATCGCGCCCGTAGGGACACCGACCCTTGGCGCGGGGCTGTGGGGACAGCTCGACCTCGTCGGCGAAGTGTACGAGTGGAATCTCGACGCGTACGTGGCCTATGGGGACACCTGCACCGATTGCGCGTGGCTGACCGCGGCCGGCATGTCGACGCGTGTGCGGAGGGGCGGCGCCTTCGGCTACGACGTCACGGAACTGAGTCCGACGCTCCGCCACGATTTCCCGCCGAACATTCTCGACGGCAACGTGGGGTTCCGATGCGCCCGGACGCCGTAAAGCGTCACCGACGGGCCGCGTTTGCCTCGTGCCGCGGGCGTCGTCCCCGCACGGGCGACGGGTCTCGATCGGCGGCAAACTCGAACCTCGACGGCTGCGGCGAAAGTGCGGGCAGTGGCGACGTGTGAGCCTCGTACGCCGCTCGCGCGATCCGCCGCTCTTCGGTCACCATCGTGGCCCACACGGCCCGATCGCGGTCCTCGGCTCGCGCCGCCGCCGCCGGGTCGAAACGAAGCAATCCTTGGAGCGGCGCGGCGCCGAACACCCGGGCGACGGCGTTGCGGCGCGCGAGGCGCTTGAAGACGTCGGGGCCGAAGCGTTCGTAATACAGCACCGTGTGCGCGGTCGACACCGCGCCTGCCCACGGGTAGCTCCGGAGGAGCCAGCCCTCCGAGAGACCGGTCAGGCGCGCATCCACGTCGGCCCGCTCGTCGTCTGTCTTCCACGGGCGCGCGGGCTCGAAGAAAATACCGAGGCCGAAGTGGTCTCCGTCGAGCCCCCACGTCTCGCGGATGTCGAAGAGCGCCGGATTTCGCGCCACGAGCGAACCGTGCGTGAGGCCGAACTCACCCACGATGTAGAGGGCGACTTTTTCCCTTCGCAATCGCAAGAAATCGAGCGTCTCCAGCGCTTCGGCGTGCGTTTCCGTCGGAAAGTCCGTAAAACACATCGCCTCGGCCGCAATTCCGGCGGACGCGAGGTGCGCGATGACATCGCTCACGACGTCGGGAGGCGCCCCCTTGTCGATGAGACGAAGGACGCGCGGCGACGCCGACTCCACGCCGAGTGCGCACGCGACGGCTCCCCCCTTCCGAAGGACCGCTGCGCGCTCGGGGGTCAAGTACTTCTCGGGTTTCAGATCGGTGGCCCAGCGAACGTCGAGGCCCGCGTCGGCGATGGCCTGGGCGAGCTTGACCGCGGTCTTCGGCGCGATCGAGTCCTGCGAGAAATAGAAGTGGCGCGTGCCGTAGCGCGCGGACAGCGCGCGGAGGTGATCGACGACGACGGCGGGCTCCCGCTCTCGATACGACGCGGTTCCGACTTCGGCGAGACCGTAGTGGCAGAACGTGCACTTTCCCCAATAGCAGCCCCGGGTGGGGTCGTACGGCAGGACGCGGCGCGGCGCGAAGTAGCGCTCGAGGGGAAGTCCGTCGAAATCGGGCGCCGAGAGCGTCCGCAGATCCTCCGCGCCGTGCCCAGCCAGCCAGCGTGCACCGAGAAGGCGGTCGCGCACGACGACGTTCGGAATCTCACGCAGCGGCCGCTTCTCGTCGAGCGCCCGCAGGAGAGCGAGGAGCGTCCGCTCGCCCTCGAAGACGCAGGCCGAATCGAAGGGGCCGAGTGCCATTGCCAGGGACTGGCCGGAGAGGCGGATGAGCATCTGCGTCACGCCCGGGCCGCCGCAAGTCAAGTGAACGTCGGGCAGCGAACGCTTGAGCGCGAGGGCGAACGCGTACGCGGGCTGCAGCTGCCCGGGAAAGCACACCGACAGACCGACGACGTCGCAGCGCTCCTCGCGCAGTCGGGGGACGAGCGTTTCTTCGACATATACGTGGAACGGGTTGGCCTCGGGGCTGCTCGCGCGTGCGACCTCCTCGACGCTCGTCAGCCCGAACGGCGTGCGATACGATGTGAAGTCCACGTGGAGCGGGTGATGCGCGGCGGAAATGGAGCGAAGGGCGGCGTCGATCGTCGCGACGGCCGACGCGTACGCGTCGGGATCGAAGAAACGTGCTTCGTCGCGCAGAACGGCCTTCGCGCGCGATATGCCCGCCGGGACAGCCGCGGAATCGCCACGCGTGCGCGCCAGGGCGGCGTACTCGAGCTGGTCTTCGTGACGAAGGCGGGGGCGCCGGTCGAGCTCGGACAGACGCCGTTCCAGTCGATCGGACACTTCGGCCAGCGGCGCCGGCGCGAGCAGGCCGTCCCAAGCTTCCAAGTTCGCGTCCACTTGCAGAACGTCGACCCCCTGCCCGCGGAGAAAGGCAGTCAGCGTCGGCAGCGCCAGGTAGGGCGCGGTGAGATCACACGTCGGCGGATAAATGAGTGCGACGCGCATTTCGGGTGGCGCGTTATCTAGCACGCGAGCCATTTTCGCACCGAGGCGCATCTGCGTTCCAAGAGCTGGGAGCGGGTGCTTTTCGCCCCATCGACTGCGGCAAAATGAACGGCAAGAAAGTGGAGCGAATCTTGAAGAGTTTTCCGTCTGCGGTGCCCTTTGCACTCATCGCCGCCGGCCTGGCAAGTGTTGGCGCCGCGTGCTCGAGCAGCCCCGATTCGACCGGAGCGACGGGCAATGCCGGCAGCAGCTCGGGCGGAACGAACAGCGCGTCGAGTGGAGGATCGAGCAACGTCCCCGGAGGTTCTTCCGGAGCGACGTCGTCCGGAACGAGTTCGTCGGGCACCAACGCTTCCGCCAGTTCGTCGGGACCCGGGGCTTCCGGCGCCAGTTCGTCGGGACTCGGGGCTTCCGGCGCCAGTTCGTCGGGACCCGGGGCTTCCGGCGGCAGTTCGTCGGGCCCAAGCTCGTCGGGCACGGGACCCTCGGGGATCGGCTCGTCGAGTAGCTCATCCAGCACCGGATCGTCCGGGAGCTCCAGCGGCATGCCGGCGGGCAGTTCGTCGGGGCCGAGCTCCAGTGCCTCTTCGAGCGGCTCCGGCCAGGGGGGCTCCTCCGGAGGGGATTCCGGCGCCGGCTCTCCGGACTCCTCCACCCGAACTGGCTCGGGCGACGCCGGGAGCGGACCGCCGATGGGCGGAAACGACGGCGGGACACGGCCTCACGCCGGCCCCTGGCGGATTACGCCCATCGGCGATTCGATCACCCAAGACACTTGCGGGCCGCAGCTCCTCTCGCAGGATCTCATCAAGAACGGCCACACGAACTTCATGTTCGTCGGCTCCGAGACGAACAACCAATCGTGCTCCGGGGCGCCCAACGTGCAGAGCGAGGGCCACGGCGGTTACTTGGTCACCGACCTCTTGCCCGCGCCGCACAAGCCGATCCTGGCGGATCACTCGGCGGAACTGCCGGCGTGGGCCTCCGCCGACAAATCCGATGTCCTTTTGATGCAGTTTGGAACGAACGACGTTTGGAACGGCGTGGCGACCCAGACCACTCTACAGGCCTATACCCTCGTCTTGAGCGACTTTCGGGCGATTAACCCGAATGTCATCCTGTTCGTCGCCCAGATCACACCGCTCAACCCAGCCGGTTGCGGCAATTGTGAAATGAATGCCGAGGCGCTCAACGCCGCCATTCCAGCTTGGGCGACGAGCCAGAGCACCGCCGCCTCCCCGATCTACGTGGTCGACGTGTGGTCCGCGTTCACGGCTTCGGCGTACGTCCCCAACTCGACGTATACCGCCGACGGCGTTCACCCGAATCCGGCCGGAGCAGCCCTCGTCGCGCAAAAGTGGTACAGCGCACTGGTCGCGCAAGGGCTCCCCTGATCCGACGGCCCGGGCCATGCGCGGCGTCGCGGGCCACGCGCGTCATGCGATCGCGCTCCTCCCGAACCATTCTGACACCTGGGCGTCGCACATTCTGCGGTTGCAACGCGCGGCGGCTTCGTGCACCGTCGGGCGGTCACGAACCAAAGAAGGGGACCCCATGAACAAAGCCATTTGGATGCAACTGGTCTTTGCAGCAGGCGTGTCGACGATCGCCGTGCCCGCCGCCGCCAATTCGCCTGTCGGAACGATTACAACTTTTGCCGCCAATATCGAGAATACTACGCCTTGCGGTAGCCCCGAAGGTCTCTCGGTCGACCTTCAAGGCAATTTCTACACTGGCTCGGCGCAGACGAAGTCGCCCGGCGCGGTATGCCAGTTCGCGTCGAACGGCACCTTCAAGAAGTCCTTCTCGATCCAGCCCGCGAAATCCGATGGCGTGGTCTCGTTGCTCGGCGTGCTCTTCCAGCCTCCGCATACCCTGTTTGCGCTCGATTTCGCAGATGCGCTCGCTGGGCCGCCGAATCAGCCGCCTCCCACGGATGGGCGTGTTCTGTCCATCAACACGGAGACAGGCGCGGTCACGACAGTGGCGAGTGGTTTCATCTTTCCAAACGGCATCGCGGAAGACCTGAACGGGTTCTTCTACGTGACGGACTCCATTCAGGCGACCGTCACGCGCTTCAAGGCCGACGGCTCGCAGAAGAGCGTGTGGTACTCGGGCTCCTTGCTGGCCCCAGGCACCGGCCAACCGCCGCTCGGAGCGAACGGCATCGCGTTCGACTTCTTTTTCCACAACGTATACGTGTCCAACACTTCCAATCAGCAGATCATCCGAATTCCCGTCGAGCACGACGGGAGCGCCGGCACTGGGGTCGTCTTCGCCGACGGCGGGGTCATCGACACGAAGCAGAATACCACCAAGGCTCTGGCCGGCGCCGACGGCATCGCGTTCGACCTCTTCGGGAACCTGTATGTTGCCGCCAATCAGGCCAACGAAATTCAGGTTATTTCGCCGACAGGACAGCTCGCCGCCCGGTACTCGAGCGCGACGCTGACTCTCGACAATCCCGCCTCGCTCGTCTTCATCGGCGACGAACTTTACTTCACGAACGCCTCGATATTCGACGGAGGCGTGAACTCGGCGATCTTCATCCTCGAAACGCCACTCCCGGGACTGCCCCCATTCCCGCTCTGATGTTCGCGACGCGACCTCCCTCCTGAGAGGGCGACTCATGGAAAAGCCGCAGGGGCCAGACGGCCGACGCTGCGGCTTTTCTCTTTTCGTCGGGGTAGGCTCACGCCACGAGCTGCGAGATGACGCCCTGCGTGAGGCTCGGATCACCGAAGTTCGTCGTGGGCACTCCGGCCGCGGTGAGAAGCGTGTTCAACATCTGATTGGTCGTGGCACCTGGGCTCGCGAGATCGAGGAACTGACCGGTCTTCAGGTAGCTCGTTCCACTGTTCGCGATGACCCAAGGAACATTCGTGTACGAGTGCGCTCCGTTGGCTATCTGATTGGTCCAAACGGGGAGGCCCATGTCGAGCAGGGTGCCGGTCGGGGTGGTGACCGCTTTCAGGCCATCGAGAAACGTCTTGAACATGTCGAGGTGCGTCCGGACGATGCGGTCGTGCTTCTGAACTGCGCCGGTGACGCCCCGGTGAGAAATGAGGTGGAACGTCGTTCCGGCGTCCTGGGTGAATTCGTGATCGTCCTCGCGGTCGCCGATCTTCAAGGTGATGGCCCGCGTGTAGTCGGACGAAAGCGCGAACACCATCAGGTCCATGTGCAGCTGGATGATCGTCAGATGGTTGGTCATGTCGTATGGAGCTGAATCCACCGTTTGCATCTGCGCAACCACGGTCGGATTCAACTGCGACGACGTGACTTGGACTTCGATGTCACGAATCGCAGCAAAATGCTGATTGAGCCGCTGCGTGTCCGCGCTGGACAGATCGGTCCTCGCCAAGAGCGCCTGCATCTCGCCTCTCACGAAGTCGTTCACGCTCTTTCGGCGCGAGGCGATCTGCTGCTGTGCCGCAGCGCTCACGTTGGCGCTCGACCCGTTTCCGATAATCTGAAGATACGCCTGGTACGGCGAAGGCTGCGGCGAACGGGGCTGGGACGGGCCGACGTACGAGACGTAGCCGGGAACGTCGAAACCCGTGCCCCCCGGGGAGTAACGGCCCGCGTGGAGGCACAACGGATCGACGTTGCCCCCGGCGTTCATCTTTTGGGCGATCACCGTATCGATCGATACCCCCGTCGACAGCGTCTTCGGCCCGGACCCGGTTATGGTGTTCCCCGTCAAGACCTGAGCGTCTCCGCCGGCGTGCTGACATCCCAGTGCGGCATGCGCGTGGTTGACTCCGCGAACGACCAGAAGTTGCGGCCCGTACGCGGCGAGCTCCCCGATCTCCCGACCAGCCGCCGGCTGCCCCGAGTCGGCGGTGAGGCTCGCGACGGTCAACGGCCCTGCGGCCGAAGGCCAGAACCACTCCGGATCCGTGCCTCCGCCGATGGCCGCTCCCGCTTGAACGACGCCGTTCGCCTGGACGACGACGGCCACATAGGGCGATCGTACGGACGTCCCTGCCCGCGCCGATCGGGGCATGAATGCGTCGAGCAGAGGAAGGCCGAGTGTCACGCCTCCGATCCCGCGGAGCACCTGACGACGTCGCATGGTCAACGGCTTTCGTGAGCTCATGTCATTGCACCTGCGGCGAACGCGCCAGGAAGTTGTCGTCGGTGGCGATCGACAGAATCAGATTCTTGACCGAAATCCGGCCGCCGAGCGACTCCTGCGCGACATATTGAAGATAGGGCGCGTCGTTGGGCAAGAGCGCCCCCGTCGTTTCGTCCGCCACCGGACGCGCGTAAAGGTAGGAGGCCCAATTCTGCGTGTAACACCCGTGCACTTCCGGGGCCTTCGAGATGACCTTCGCAAAGTCGATCGCGTTCTGGAAGCTTTGACTCCCGTACGGCTGCGCGAAGGCGTAACTGCTCGCGGCGTTCACCGACTGCCCGTGGTCGGTCGTGCGGTACGCGCCGATCGCATCGTAGTTCTCGAAGGCGAAGCCCGGCGGGTTGATGAGCGTCGCGTGGCACGCGGCGGCGCACGTACCCGCGCCCGTGAACCCGTCGACGAGCTGGCGGTCGGTCTCCCCCGGCGTGATCGGGGGCAGAGGCTTGGCGAGGGGCGACGGCGGTGGCAATACGACGCAAAAGATTCGCGAGTTCACGAACGCTCCGCGCAGGATGGTCGAGATGTCGTTCGTCGTCGCCTCGGCGGCCAGAAAGCCTAGCTGCGTGAGGAGCCCAGCGCGCTGCGTCGGGTCGAGATTGACCTGTGTGAATGCGCTCGTGAACGAGCCGCTCAGGCCGTAGGCGGGGGCGAGAAGGCTATTCACGAACGAAACGGGGGACGTGTAAATGTCAGCCACGCCCTTGTTACCGCCGAATATCCAGTCGAGAAAAAGAAGGCTTTCCTGGCGCATCGCAGGGCCTGTAGCCGCTGTGAACTGCGGATACACGGTACTGTCTTTCGTAATCCCGTCGTAGACTCCGAACCGGTACATCTGGAAATGAAAGTGCTCCACCGCAGCCGTCGCGGCCGGAGTCGCAAGAAGGCGAGTCGCTTGGGTCGCCAAGTCGGTCGGATTGGCGACTCTCCCTTGGGCGGCGGCGGCGAGCAGCGTGCTGTCGGGCGTCGAGTTCGTCAGGGCGTACGAAAGTTTCGCGGCTGCTTCGTAATCGCTGAGAGGGATGCGCCCGCCAACGACCTGGTCGCCCAGCTCCATGCGATAGACGAAATAGGGCGACTGGAGGAACGCCTGGAGCGCCAGCTCGACGCCGGCGGCAAACGAGTCGGTCCCGCCGACGAGCGCAAGCCCCTGATTGAAGAGAGTGAGATAGGTTTGAATTTCGGCATTCGTCAGGGGCCTGCGGTACGCCCTCAGGCCGAAGGCTTGGAGAAACGCCGTCGCCTTGCCCGTCGCGTCCGTAGGTGCGTTGGCGGGCACGAGCGCCGCCAGAAGGGTCGGCGTCGTGGCGACGGTGTGGGCGTAGAGCTCCGCCACCTGCTGCAAGTTCGCCCACAGCGCGTCGGTAACGAACAGGGCATCGCCCTCGTTGTCGAAGCCGACGACCGCGTCCGGCGTGAGGATCGAGTCTGCGCCACTGATGTCCGTGATCCCGAGCAAGTCACGGTAGGAGTTGAGCAGCTGGGTGTGGCTAAGACGCGCGATCCGCGAGGCGGGCGAGAGGACAACGGCCGGGGCGCCGGCGTCGGTGAAGACCAGTCCGCCATCTGCGGTAGCAACGGGCATGCCCTGCCGAGGAGCCGCACCCCCCGAGCCAGCTCCGGCTCCCTGCGCACCGGCACCGGCGCCGACGCCGGGTGTGGACCCGGGCGCGACGGACCCACCGGTCGACTCGGTCCCCCCTCCGATTGCCCCGGGTGCGCAGCCCGACGCCAGGAGCGCCGGAGCGAACCACAATCCCGCGCGAACCAGACGCTCCATCATATTGGTTCTCTCAGTGGCCCGTCTCGGGCTTTTCGTGATCAAAAGAATGGGCCGCCATGGACGAAGGCGAATCCCCGCCGCAAGACGTTCGGAGAGCGCCCGCGAGAGGCGATCGCGGCGATGCACGCAGGAACCGTTCCGTAGCGTCCTTGGCCTCGGATGTCCGATGGAGGGCGCACAGAGCCGCGATTCGCGCGGCCTCGCGTTCCTCGCCCATGGCCCCCCTTGGAAAGCGGCGTGCGTGTTCGTCGAGAAGGGCGAGCGCGCGCTCCGCCTCCCCTCCACGGATGGCCGTATGCGCTTCCCCGAGCAATCGCACTTCCGATGCCACATCGCCGGCCCCCGGCATGCGCGTCCCTGGCGCGGTTGCTCCGCCTGGAAACGGCGTTCGAGCACTCGGACGAAGCGCCGAGGTTGGCTTTTCCGGAGCCGGAGCGGCGGGTGCGGGCGAAGTCGCAAGGACGAACGTTTCCTCCGCCCGAGGAACGGCCGGTGCGGCCGCGGTCGACCGCGGCACGGTGTCAGGCGCCGGACGGCGGGAGCCCCCTTTCGCGATCCACACCGCGCCCGCCCCGATGGACCCGACGACGACCACCGTGACCAGGGCCTTCGCCGCAGAACCGGCCAGGAGGGCGGCCGCGACGGAGGACTTCGCGGCGACGGTCACTCCGAGTCCCGCCGCGGCTCCGGCCGCCAGACGCGCTGAGATCGCACCGCGAACGCGCTCGCGGTCGGCCCGTGTCGGCTCGTCCCCGTCGCGCGCCGCCTCGAGAAGTGCATTGGCCTCCGGCCCGAGCCCTTTCATCGGATCCTCCATGAATCGTTCGCCCGCAGCCTGATGACCGCTCGCTCGAAGTCCGCGCGTGCCGCGCGAAGGCGCGAATAAATCGTGTTTGGGTTGGAATTTACCGCCGCCGCGATGTCGGCGACCGTCATTTGTTCGAGCTCGGCGAGGATGAAGACCTCCCGCCGCTCTTTGCTCATCCCGTCGAGAACGGCATGAAGGGTCCGTACGGCTTCCGCCGCCGCGGCGCGCTCCTGCGGGCTCGGCGCAGGGTCGGCAAAAAGGTCGACGTCGTCGTACGCGCGCCCTTGGCCTCCGAGGTTGCCCGGCTTGCGCTTGAGCGAACGCCTCGAGTCGCGCACGACGCGAGACGCGATTGCGAACAGCCACGATCGTATCGAAGACTCTGCGCGAAATCCCGGTAGCTTTCGGTGCACCACGAGAAAAACGTCCTGGACTACGTCGTCCACCGCGGCGTCATCGACGCCGAGGCGGCGGACGCTTCGCCACACGAATGCAAAGTGCGCGTCGTAGACGGCGCCGAAGGTCCACGGGAAGACCCCTTCCCGTACCGCCACGGGCGGCCCTTCATGAACGCTCGTAGCGGGCGCGGACACAATGGGTAAGTGGCCGGCCATGGGTCCCTTCATGTTCAAAAACGCACCTCGATTCCCAGTGCGCCCCTTGCAGTGTAGCGCGCCGGTTGGTGGATGAGGCCCTGCTGGTCGCCCGCCGAGACGAACTCCGGACGGCTGGTGTTCAGCGCCGCCCCCAAGTCTGCGCGAATGGCCCAACCGGACCAGACGTAGCCCACGGTGCCACGCACACGGAGCACAAACCATTCTGCGTCGCCGGAGGAGGTGACGCTCTCGTACAGTCCCTCAGCCGCCAGCCAGGCGAGTTCGACGTCGGCGCACCCGCCGAATTCCAAACGCCTATTTTGTACAACCCAGCAGCCGCCGGCGTCGAACGTGCGAAGCGAGAAATTGCCACTCCGTGGGGCCGGGCGGGTCGTCGCCGTATCGAGAAAGATTGCGCCGCCGATTTCCAGGCGAACGTGGGGAACCATGCTCGGAATCAGTGCGAGATGCGCAGCGACCCCTGGCGCCGTCGCCGGCAGCGTTCCGATGTCGACGGTGGCCGACGCGTCGGCCGCCCAAGCGTAAAGTCGCGGCGGATTCGACCTCGGGGCGAGCGTCGTCTCCGGCTGGCGCGGCGGGAGGATCGGCTGTGGGGGCGCAGTCGGCACCTGGCTCGCGACCGATTGATTCGCTTCCACGCGCTCCGGATCGATGGCGAGAGCGAGGATCAGCGCGGTCGCATCCGCGAGCGCCACGCACGACTCCGCGCTCAGCGTGCGCTGACCGGTGCCCAGTGGACCCGTCGTACGGAGGTCCACGTTCCAGAGCCCGGCCCTCTC
The DNA here is from genome assembly GCA_964628155.1 of uncultured Polyangiaceae bacterium. Taxonomy (GTDB): domain Bacteria; phylum Myxococcota_A; class Polyangia; order Polyangiales; family Polyangiaceae; genus Palsa-1150. Next base: position 19,073 of record CAZVPE010000014.1, read on the forward strand.
GCGATGCACCCGAGCAGCGGCCTTCAAGTACGGCTCCGGGGGGAAGTCGGGGTCCGCAAGCAAGCGCTCGACTTCGCGCTCGACGTGGTCTCCGTTCGGACATTCCTCGGGCGCCGACCACTCGAGCTGGACCAGAGCCGGCCGTCCCGACGCGCTTGCGGAGGTCGGCGTGAACCCGAGACCGGCCGCCGCGGCCACGACGCACCGAAGTCGGCGCGCGCATTCTCTTTTGATCACGAACGAACGAATGGCCGGCCACAGCGTCAATTGCAAACAAAACCTCTTCAATCCAAAGCGCAAGCCCCGCCCTGCCGCCACCTCGCGTGCGTGCGCTATGGTCAGGGCAATCGTGCCCCGGTCCGGCTTCGCGCGCATGAGGAACGGCTCCATCGAGCTTATCGCAACCGCACTCGTATTCGGGGCATGCTCCGATCCTCTGATCGTGCTCGGACGAAACGCCGCCGGCGGTGCCGTTCTCGGTTCACTCGATGGATCGGACGCGCAGCCAGAAGAGGGAGGCGGCCCGGAAGCCGGCGATGATACGGACTCTGGCCCCGCCGACGCAGGCGAAGCCGAAGCGGAGGCGAGCGCTCCGACGGCGCCCAGCTGCAGCGCGGGAGGCCCGGGACTCACCAACTGCGGGCCGGGAGAAAGCTGCTGCGCGAGTCTCGAAGTGCCGGGCGGGACGTTCTACCGAACGTACAAGAATGCCGGGGGCGTTCTGACCGGCGAGGCGGACCCCGCGTCCGTCACTGGCTTTCGACTGGACAAGTACCTTGTGACCGTCGGGCGGTTTCGTCAGTTCGTCGCGGCGTGGAACGGGGGCGCCGGCTGGATGCCGCAGGGCGGATCCGGCAAGCACGCCCACCTCAACGGAGGCAAGGGCCTGAGCGCGACGACGGGAGGGTTCGAGACCGGCTGGCTGGCGACGAACGACACCGCCATCGCGCCGACGAACGCGAACCTCGCCTGTAGCGGAGCGCTCGTGTCGAACCTCGCACCAGGCTCGACGTATGCCACGTGGACGCCTTCGGCGGGCACCCAGGAGAATCTGCCGATTACATGCGAAAACTGGTACGAAGCGTACGCGTTCTGCATTTGGGACGAAGGGTTTCTCCCCAGCGAGGCGGAGTTGGGCTACGCCGCAGCGGGCGGCAGCGCGCAGCTCCAATATCCTTGGGGCGGAACCGATCCCGCTACTGGCAACGAGTACGCCATCTATGGATGTTGGTTCAAGAGCGACTCCGGCTTGTGCACGGGGGTCGATAGTCTGGCTCCCGTGGGCACGGCCTCGCTCGGAGCCGGCATGTGGGGTCACCTCGATCTTGCAGGGAGTGTCTGGGAGTGGACGTTGGACTCGTATGCCGCGTACGTCACTCCATGTATGGATTGCGCCAATCTCACGACCACTCTCTCGCTCAAGGCAACCCGGGGCGGCGACTTCAACCGCGGAACGACCGATTTTCCTCCGGCGCGCCATTCCGACCCCCCGGCGGACAACGGCGCGTACGCATATGGATTCCGTTGCGCAAGAACCCCTTGAACTTGGCACCCGATGACATCGCCGTCTTCGCGTCGTCACGTGATGTCGACGAAAGACCGAGAGAACGAAAATTCGTTCACCCCCCGCGCGTCGCCCGCATCTGCGGGGAGTAAACGTTTCAGTTGCCAGAGCACGCACGCGTGGCTAATTCGTCGAAAGAAACGCCGTCGCCGTTGCCTGGCCGCGTAGATAGAGCATGATGACGACTTAAGCATCGGACCATGAAAAAACTACTCCTTGTAGACGCGGACCCGCTCAGCCTTTGTGTGCTCGATGTGAGCCTCCGAAAGGCGGGCTACCAAGTGACAACCGCGGCCGACGGCGTCGACGCGCTCGAGAAAGTCGACTCGATCGCGCCGCATCTGGTCCTGACCGATACCCGTCTTCCCAAGCTCGACGGGTACGGCCTCGTTCGGACCCTGCGGGAGCGTCCAGAAGCCTCGGATACACCGGTCGTGTTTCTCGGCGGCCAGGAATCCCTCGAAGATCGGCGGAGGGCGCACGAGTTGGGCGTGGAAGATTACCTTGCCAAGCCGGTGTTTCTCGCCGAGCTCATCGCGCGCATCAACTTGGTATTTGCGCGGCGCACGCGCGAGCACGTGGCGGGAGGCCATTCATCGAAGTTCGCGCGCAACCGATTCGTAGGGTCTACGCAGGATTTCGCGCTGGTCGATCTGTTGCGAAATTTCGAAGTCACCCGCCGAACCGGCGTAATTCACCTTCGGAACGGCCTGCAGGAAGCGCACGTATACTTCCGAGAGGGCAAGGCCATCGACGGCGAGTTGGGGCCCCTACGGGGAGAGGAGGCCATCTTTCGGGCCCTGATGTGGACCGAGGCGTCTTTCGACATCGAACTCAAGCCGGTCCCGAACGAGGACGTCATCCCCGGCGCCACCTCGGCAATCGTGCAACGGGGCATGCAGCGCGTGGATGAGTGGGTTCGATTGTGTGACCAGGTGCAGTCGCTCGCTGCGCTCCTGGACATTCATCCCCCAGAACTCCTCGAGCGGCTCAGTCGTTTGACCGCAATTCCCGACAGCCTCCACGGTTTGCTCCGACTGAACCCGCCGCCCGACGTGCGCGCGGCGCTGCCGGCGATGGCAGCAGCCCAACCGCCGATTCATCCATCGCCAGCTGTCCCGATCGCAAGCGTCGCTTCTGCCACTTCCGAGCGGAGCGGGGTCGCCGCTCCAGTCGCGGGCGTGAGCGCTCCCGCCGCGCCGAGGCCGGCTCCCGCGACGTCACCGGGAAGCGCGGCCTCGGCCGAGGCGGCCGCACCCACGGTCGCGCCTTCGGTTTCAACGGTCGCAGCACCAGGGGCCTCGGCGCCCCCCGTGTCCTCCGGGAGGCCGGCAACGCATCCACCAGCCCTAGTAGAGGAGTCGATTGCACCGTCGCCTGCGCGCGTCGTGGCTGCGGCGCCCGTGCGTCCGTCGGTGCAGCCTGCCGCCACCTCCACCCGCCGCTCGGACGCGCCCTGGAGCCGAGAAGTCGCGCCTGCGCACGACCCCGCGTCGGACGCCGACGCGATTGCAGCCGGCGTTCCTCGCGCGATCGGAACGACGACCAAGCGGGTCGTCGGGACGTCCGTGGCCGTCGCAGCCGTGCTGCTCGTGGTCGTAGGCCTCAATTCGGTGCGTGACCGTCAACTGCGCGAGGCCGAGGCGGCACGGAACACGGGTGGACTGTCGGCGGTGGGCGCGGCCGCGGCTGTCGTGCCCGCGGTCCCGCCGTCGGCGCCATCGGCTCCCAGTAACGTTCGTCCGGACCCCGAGCCCCAGCCGCCGCCGGCGGCAGCGCGTACTCCGGAGCCGCCGGCCGTCGTCTCCGCACCCGTCGCAGCGGAACCTGCGCAAAAGACGCAGCCCCAGGTCCCCGCCCCTCCGATGTTGCCGAGGTCGGGGTTCGACACCGCGGGGACATCTGCAGTCGGGGCCGGCCCCGCTCTGGCGGGAATCGCGCCGCCCGAGCGCCGGGTACGAGAAACGTCGCTCGATACGAAGCTGGCTGGCACCGGGCAGATGCCTCTAGTCAGTGACGCCGAGCGGGCGCTCCTGAAAGGTCAGACCGAGCGAGCGCTGACCCTCGCCCATCAGGCCGTCACGGAAAACGAGGCAGACGCCGATGCGTGGCTCACGCTGGCCGCAGCCCAGAAGGCGTCCGGCGACTTCGCCGGGGCGCGCGAATCGTATCGGAGCTGCATTGGGCATGCACATACGGTCGGGCTCGATCACTGCCGCGTTCTGGCCCGTTCCGAGCAATAGAGTAGGTAGCTATTGGCGGGCCGTCCCGAGTCTCGAAGCAGCACTCTGGACGGACTCCTGAACTCACGCGGAAAGCTTCGGAGGGTCCGGAAGCGATCCAGCGGGTGTTTCGGTTCGCGGATCGCCGTCCGTGCCGTCGAGGAGAACGAGGACGTAATTCAGAAGCTTCTCGCGAGCGAACGGCTTTTTCAGGAGCGCGTTCGCCCCTGCTTCCTCTGCATTGGCCATATCCTCGGGTGCGCCGCGATCGCAAAACATCAGGATTGGCACGAACCCAAACCTTGGATTTTTGCGAATGTGCTCGCAAAATTCCAGTCCGGATTCACGCGGCAGGGTCATGTCTACGCAGAATAGAGCTGGTGTTTCGTGCTCCAGTATTTTGCTGGCGCGGTGAAGGTCGCTGGCGATCTCGACGTGGAAGTTCTCATCGAGGAGCCATCTGCGAATCACTTCGCGCTGCCCTGGATGATCCTCGACGAGGACAATCGTACGTTCCGACCGTTGCGAGAACAGAGACGGCGGCGGCGATGAAGGGGACATGGACTCGATTGCTCCGACCGTGCATGCACGGGACGCGAACCACGTTTGCGCGGAAGGTGCCCGGCGTCAATTTCAGCTGCTTTCACTGGGCGAATCGTACGACTACCGTTCGCCGCTAGAAGAGATATCGCTCCCCCGTATCACATAGAATGGTGACCACGATCCCCCGGGTCATGGCCTTCGCGACCTCGATCGAAGCGTGGACATTGGCACCCGCCGAGGGGCCGACGAGCAGCCCTTCCTCACGTGCGAGCCGCTGGCTCATACGCTCGGCGGCGACATCGGTCACCGCGATGACCTGATCGATGACGGCGCGGTCGAGCACCTTCGGCACGAAACCCGCGCCGAGCCCCTGGATGCCGTGCATGCCTGCAGGCTTGCCACTGAGCACGGCGCTCGCCGCGGGCTCCACAGCCACGACCCGAACACCGGGCCGCTCCTTCTTGATGATCCGCCCCACGCCAGTCAGCGTGCCACCAGTACCCACGCCCGCGACGAATGCGACGAGCCCATCGCCGACGGCGTCGAGAATCTCGCGCGCAGTCGTGCGCGCGTGCACGTCGGGGTTGGCGGGGTTTTCGAACTGACGGGGCATGAACGCGCCCTTCGTTTCGCGCGCGATCTGCTCGGCGCGAGCGACCGCACCGGTCATGCCCTGCTCGGCTGGAGTGAGAACGATATCGGCCCCGTAAGCTCGTAGGATGTGGCGACGCTCGAGGCTCATGTCCGCAGGCATGACGAGCACGCACCGGTAGCCTCGCACCGCCGAGATCATCGCCAGCGAAATTCCCGTATTGCCGCTCGTCGCCTCGACGACCACGCTGCCGGGCTGAAGCTTTCCCGCCTGCTCGGCGGCCTCGATCATGGCGAGGGCGGGCCGGTCCTTTACGCTCCCGCCCGGGTTTTTCGATTCGAGCTTGCCTGCGATGGTCACTGGACCCTGAGGAGCGACGCGGGTCAGACGAACGAGCGGCGTCCGTCCCACCAGATCGAGCACGCTGCCGACGATCCCATCGCTCATGGCTACTCCGTCAGAAGACGCGCTGTTCGACTTTGATCGTGTCTCCCGCCTGAAGCAGGATGTCGCCCAGCTTACCGTCGGTGATGTCGTCCACGCTCACGGTGGCCGTCACGGTCTTGTTCAGGCCCACCAAACGCGTGATTCGGACATGGTCCCCGTCGGCAATCGACGTCAGCCCGCCCGATAGGGAAATCGCGTCGATGAGCTTCATGCCCTCGGTCCAGGGGAGGCTGCCGGGCTTGCTCACCGCGCCGACGATGCTGACCTTCTTCGAGTTGTATTGGGTCACGACGAGTGTGACCTGCGGGTTGACGAGGATCTTCTTTTCGACGAGCCCCCTTTTGACGAGATCGACGATTTGCTGCGGTTCGAGACCGGCTACCGACAAGCGGTCGAGGTAGGGGAAGTCGATCGTACCGTCGGGCTGCACGCGATATTCGGCCGGGAGATCCTTCTCGCCCAGCACCGAAACTTTGAAGATGTCACCGGGACCGATGAGGGTGCTTTGCTGCGGCGGCGGCAGCTTCGGCGCCAAGTGATGGGTTCGACCGCACCCCGCGAGGAACGCGAGCACGAAGAAGAGAGCCAGCAGGATTCGTGGCGTTCGTACGAGGGGCTCCATCATTGAAAAGCGAGACGGGGCTCCACGAGACGCCACCGCGCCGACGTCACATGAACCAGCGAACCCCGAGAAACGCCTCGAACCTGTTCCACCCCATGCCGAAGACGCCGCCGTTCTGGCCTGGTGCATCCGGGACCAATTCATTGCTGATGTTCGTAGTGTACCGCACCGTCGCGTTCACACCGATCACATCGCTGAAGCGATATTCCCCGAAAAGCGTCGCATCCGCTCGCAGGTCGGTAAACGCCTTTTGCCTCGACTGCACGGTGGTGTTCGGCATGTTCGCGCTCGGACCGATGATCCAGAACATGTCCGGGTACTCGATGTCGCCGAACCCCCCTTCGAGGGAGAGAAGCGCCCGACCCGCGAAGAAGTACGCAAACCTTAGGTACCCGCGATTGCTGGTGTAGTAGTTCGCGAGGTAGCTGTTCTGGAAGTCGCGATTGAAACCAAGCGTGATCGAGGACAGCGACAAGCTGACCTGATTCAGCGCGGCGATGCCCGGGCTGCCGGCCAGGAACCATTTGACCTCTGCTTGTCCAATGGGGCCGTCGAACTGCTTCAGCTGTGGCAGTGGGGTCGTATCGTAAAAGCTCGAGCCCCAGCCGACGATGGCGAGCGCGGCAAAGCGATCGGTGACGAGACCATTGATGCCGATGTGGGTCCGGATTGGCGTCGAGCCGACCAGCCCTTGGGCCTCGGCGCCGCTCGGTCGGTTGTACGTGAGAAACCCGACGGATCCGTCGTAGATGAGGGCGGTACGCGGCCGGAACTTCCAACGTCCCCGCATGTAGACCTGGTTGGTCAGGTTGTTGAAGCCGGTGGCGCCCCCCTCCTCGAATAGCTCGGTGTGCAGTTGGTAGCCGAAATGCCAGTCGAGCGTTCCGCTATTCGGCTGAAGCGCGAGCTCCACGCCGGCGCCGACGTCGTCCCTGTTGAAGGCGAGGTCGGGACTCGTCGATGTCTCGTTCGGCTGAACGATGCGCGAGTAGTTCGCAAAGACCGCCCCCCCGACCGGGCGGCCGGCCAAGATGTCGAACCGGGCATCGGCCCCGATGCTTGGAAGCGCGCTGTTCTGCTGCGAGATGTCGCTGTTTCCGGTGGAATCGCTCGATAGGCCAATGAACTCGCGGAACGTGGCGCTGAGCCCGGCGTGGAAGGTGACGTCTGGATTGGAATCGCTGCGCTGCGGACCCAGCGAGGAGAGGGTGAGCGACGGCGTGATACGGAACTCGGCGGCGGGAATGACCGGCGGTCCGTTGTCGCACCTGCCTGCGATCCCACCAGGACAATTCTGTCGGTCGGTGCGCAGCAGCCAGTTCGAGTCGTACCCGATCTCGCCGGCAATGCCGGGATGCAATTCGAAATCGCCCGTGCGAATACCGATGCCTTCACCGTATCGGCGATCCTTCAGCCAGCTCGGAGAGTCCGCTTGCCCCGCGGTCTGGGCCCCCGCCGACTGCGTTGCGAGCAGGACGGCAACGACAGCGCACGATGCAAAGACTTTGTGAGTCATCAGAGCCGCGAGGAAGGTACACGAATCTACTGCAGAGCTACGGCAAAACGGCACACCAAAACCCGCACCTCATCGACGCGGGCAAGAACATCAGCAGAGATCTAGGGCACGCACATGGACGAGCAGGCCGGTGGCTCGGTGACGGGTGTTGGGTCCGTCGCCGGATTGGCAGTGTTGTCGTCCCCGGGCAGGTTCGGGTCGATGGTCGTGATGATGGCCGTCTGCCCGATGAAGGCCATTTCTTCGCCGATGCACTGGTTCGCCTCGGCGGTGAGCTGCTCGACGCGCTGCCGGAGCACGGTCATGATCGCAAACTCATGGTTCGACAGCTCGGCATCGCCGCGCTGAACGGCGGCCTGCAGCGCCGACTGACGGTCGCGCGCCGAACGGTTTGCCACGTCGGTTTGGGACAGCTTGTCGTTGAGACAGAGGGTCTTGACGACGTCGCGCGCTTGGCGTGCAGTCTCGAGTTGGCGTCGGACGGTCGCCGACGCGGCGTCGATGCGGGCCAGGATGGATTCTGCCTGCACGAGCTCATCTTGTGGCGAAAGCTGAGGTCGCCGCTCGAACCCGACCTGAGCGTCATTCGGGCTTGGTGCTGTAGCGGGTTGCGCGGTGGCGGACCCGCCAGCGGCGAGCACCAAACCAGCAATCGCAAACCACCTAGCCGTGCCACGAAGACTCATTGCCTGATCCGCCTCCCGATTCGCCCGTCGGCGCCTAGGACTTTAGTAGTCGAGCTACGAGGTGTCAACGTGACGTACCTGCCCCTGCAGATGCGCCCGCAACGGTCCGACGGACCCAAGAAGGGAGCGTGGCGCCGCCTGTCACTTGCTGTGCGTTGGCCGCGCCGGCCCGGCCATTCAGCGAAGCCTTAGCTGCCTTGCCTCACGAAATTGAACGGAACGCTGATTTGCGAGCCGCTCGGGCCGGGGGCGTCGAATTTCGCTCGGCGGGCCACCGAGGCGATGCAACTCGCTACGGAGGCCGAGAGGCCACTATTGCTCTGCACGGTGGCCGTATCCACTTCCCCGCTCGGCGCGACTTTGATCAAGATGACGAGCTTTCCCGCCTGCGTGGGGTCGGATTCGAGGCCGCGCTGATAGCACTTCTTCGCACCTGGGTGGATTTGGCTTCGAATCACGGCCTCTGCATTTGCTACCGGCACACTCATCGCGGAACCCGTGTACTGCACGTCGCCGATAGGAACGACTTTGACGACCGTTCCTGCGCCGGTCGAGGCGCCGCCGGTCTCGCCGCCGTGCAGCCCTTGAAGGCCGCTGCCCGCGCCCGGATGGATCGGGCCGCCGGCGCCGCCGGGAAGGTTGAGGCCACCTGTCGTATTGCTGATCCCGCCACTGCGATTCGCCAAGCTGTTGAGATCGACGGGGGCGCCATTGTCGTCCCTCATCGCGCCGTTGATGTTCGGTCCGCCATTGAGCGCCGCGAGGATGGCAATTCGGGCCTGGTCGGCTTCCTGGATCAGCCCTTGGACGACCTTTTGATCGGGGGGCCCGCCCTTGCTGGCTTGCGCTTTGGGGGCAGCCTGGGTCGGCGCTGGAGCCGTGTCGGTCGAAGAGGCTGTCGACGTGGGCGCTTCGGTCGTTTCGACGGGAGGCGGGACGGTCTTCTGCACCATGTCCAAAAGACCCGCCGTGATGTCGTCATTGACGACCGGATCCATCCAGTCGCTGTACATGGCGCCGACCAAGCCGAAGTGAAGCAGAAAGCTGAACGCCGCGATGATCGTGAGGTTCCAGTCGATTTGGCTCGCGACGCCTCCTTTGACCGAAAGCGGAAGGCGTGGTCGCGGCTGAACCGGCGGCGGAGCCACGAACTGAAAAAGGAACGTCGTCTCGCCGATGACGACTTTCCCGCGCGCTTCCTCGGTCAAGCGGATCTGATAAGCGGGACCGACGCGCTTGGCCTGTCCTTTCAGAGCCGCAAGATCTGTGATCCCCGTGGCGAGGGCCACGCGGCCGGTCATCCCGTCCAGAAAGTTCAAGAAGTAATCGCCACCGATCAGCTCGAAGAGCTTGAACTGCGGTGGCAAACTCGCCTGAACGACGAACATCGACTTCTCACTGGGACCGACCGTCACGCTCGTCCGCTGCTTGACGACCCGCTCCTCTAGAATGCGACCCGCCGCGACCAGGCCGATCCGCAGGACCTTTGGACCAGTCGACTGCTGCATCGCGCGCATGACCGCGGTCATCTGACCGGGTCGCCCCGCGTGCCCTTGCGGTCCTACGCTCGGCCCCGTCCCCTGGTTGGTCTGTGACATGCCGGCAGCGCCTTTCTTCTTACGGAACCGATCCCCACCAAGCCCCGCACGACCTGGCAAAGTTCCGGTTTGCTGGCCAAGGGTACACGATGCTGTCGCCCTTGGAAAAGCTCGTGGACTTCAACCGGGCGATGAAAGCGCGGGAATTCCGACACTCGGGCGAGCCAGGGCTTCGAGGCGATCGACCAGGCGATCGGTTGCGGCCAACCGCTCGCGGACGACGCGCCGCGCGCGGACATGCACGGTGAGACAGAAGGATGTGCCCGCGATGCCGACGGCGAGAGAATCGAGCGCAGAGAAGAGCACGCGGCCGATGTCTCCGGTCGAGTCGACGACCCCGCCGATGAGCGAAAGACACGCGAAGAGAAAGCCCGCACTCGTGGCGACGCTCGCGCACACTCGCGGTACATGCGCCCACCGCCGCGCCAGCCAGTCCAGTTCACGCAGTCGCTCGTTGATCAGTGCAATTCGTGAAGACTCGTCCGGGGCACCCAGCGCATCGAACAGCTCGTTTTCCCAACGCGCGCCGGCGCACCCGGCGGTCGCCGCTCGGAGCCGCCGCCAGTCCGTCGCCCGCTCGCCCCGAAGCGCATCGACCAGGAGCTGGGGCTCGAGCCAGGCAGGCGACACCGCCCAAGCAAGCCGCCGGGCACTCGCCAGCACGCACGTCGATGCCACCAGTGCAGAGAGGACACTGAGCATTGCTGCTCAGAAAGGATCTTTGCGCACGGCTTCCTCGATGCGATCCAAGAACGGCTGGCGCAGTTCGGCCAGCGTGAGCTTGGGCTGGATCTTGGCGACGTCGACCGCTGCGATGGGCTTTTGCACCCGTCCCACGATCGTAATCTCGCCAACCTTGAGGACTTGGCCCTCCGGCTTCGCGCGCGCTGCCCCCGAGCCGGCGCCTTGGTCCTGTGCGCGCGCGGTGGAGGGCGAAAAGGCCAACACGGCAAGCGCGGCAACGACGACGGAGGATGGCTTCATGTGAGGTGAGTCTGACTCAGTTCGGTAGGTCTCGCACGATGTTCCCGCCACCCGATGGGGACGGTGACTTCGCAGGCGCTGCCGATTTGGCGGGAGCCGGAGTCCGAACGGCCTTTGCGGGCGCGGGTGCGATGGCCTTGGTCGGTGCGGTGGGCTTGGTCGGAGCGACCGGCTTCGCGGGAGCGACTGCCTTCGCTGGAGCGGCGACGGGGGGTACGGGCGGCGGCGGCGGCGCCGTATCGGCCGGGGGTGGGGGAGCCCCGGCTGCCGCCTGTTTCTTGATCTGGAGCTCGCTCTGCTTTCGTTTTGCCGTGCTCAGGAGCTCGTCGACGTCGTCGCCAGGCCCTTTCGGCGTCTTGGCCCCACGCATCGACTTATACATCTCCAGCTCGCGAATCGCCTTCGTGAGTTGATCGTCTTGGCTTGCCGCTCCGGGCACGCTCGTGGAGAAGAGATAAAGGAGCCCGAGGTCGTAGTGCACGCCCGCCAGAGTGGAGTCCATCGCCATCGCCCGATCGAGCTCGGACTTCGCGTCCCCCGGTCGCCCTAGCAGCCGGTAGCAATCCCCGAGATCCAAGTGTGCGATCGGCACATTGGGCGCGTACCGCACGGCGTTCTCGAGAGGCGTCTGCGCTTCGGCTGCGTTCCCCGCCTCGAGCTTCATCTCGCCCAGGTTGACGTACGCTTCGAACAGGTCCGGGCGACTTTGGATCGCTTGGTCGAAGTCGGCCAGGGCCTGCTTGCGCTGCCCCTGTTCGCGCTCGATGAGACCGCGCAAGAGGAGCGCTTCGGCATTGCCCTTGTCGCGTGGTGGAATGGACCCGTCGTCCGCTCCGTCGAGGATGGCCTGAAGCGCATAGCGGGCGAGATCCCAGCGGTGGTTTCGGTAGTAGTCGCGCGCGATGACCACCATTGCGTCCTTGAAGTTCGGCTGCTTCGCGAGCGCCTGCTGCGCCACCTGCTGGCATCCGGGACTATCACCCTCGATCGACTTGACCTCCGCCTTGTAGGTCATGAGGGCGGGGGAGTTTGGGTTCTGCGCGAGCCTGTCTGAAAGGAATTGCTCGGCGTCGGTTCCGTGCCCGGTTTGCGCGAGGAGCAGCGCATACGCTCCCATGGCGATCTCGAACTTCGAGCTCGCAGTATAAGCCGCTCGGTATGCGTCGAGGGCGCCCTGCGTGTCGCCCAGCCGCTCCAGGACGCATCCCAGCGAGTATCGAGGACCGCCAGCTCCCGGTGCCTTCTGCGCAGCGTCGCTGAATGCCGCCTTTGCGGCTTGCAAGTCGCCCGACATCCACGCCTGAAAGCCCCGCTCGTACGTCCTCTTTGCGTCGCCCGAGAGCTCGGCATCTCCAGCCGCTCCCGCAGCGATCCCCACCTTCTGCCCGGGCGTGGCCACTCGTCGAGGCGCGCTCGAAACCGGGGGTGGAGCCTCCGGAGACTTTGCCGCCGGGGGAGGCTCGCCGCCGCAAGCGCCGCCGGCGAATGCAAGTCCAAGCACCGCCATCGCAACTCCGGCCCGCGCGCCGCACAAGAACGTTCCTCGCATGGCTCGGTCATCTCCCATCGGGGTTTCGACGAGGGGCAAGATCCTCGACCTGGGCCGTCATGGACTAACCGGCAGTGGCGGCGGCTCACCGTTCGGCGGCGGAGTCGACACGACGCCGGATCGCCACTGCAAGAACTCGCCGTTCACGTACGCCAAGTGGCTCGCAGGATTGAGTGGATCCGTCGTGCGCTCCACATAGCCTTTCATTTTGTCGTCACCGAGATAGTCGGTGAAGTACGCCAATCGCGCGATGGCGCTCGTGACGGCCGGGCTCTTGACGTTGTACTTGCGGGCCGTCAGCGCCGCAGTCGTGTACTTGCCCACGGCGCTGTTCGTGCAGACCTCCATGTACTTGTCTTTCGTCTCGCGCCACTTCGCTCGAACTTGGTCCTTCGTATCGTTTATCTGCTGCTCTATGTCGTCCGCTTTGCCGTCCTGACCGGCCGTCCTCAGCTGATCGGCGATCTTCTGAAGCTTGTTGAGGAGCGCCTCTTGCGTCGGGGTCAGGTATTTCGGCACGACGAGGTCCAGACCGGTGCGTATCGAATCGTAGAGCGAACCGATTCGGGCAGTGGCCGCCGCCGCCCACTCGAACGACCCGTACTGGATCGCCACGTTCTCGAGCCTCGGACGCCAGATCTTTTCGGCCTCGCCGAGGTCCTTATCGAGTTGCTTGACGACGTCCGGGGCGTTTCCGGCGTAGTGATGATGGCCGGTGGCATAGTCGAATCCGGCCCTCACGTCTTCGTCCACCAGCGTGTAGTCCGCCTCTCCGCCGTAATCCGAATAGGGCGGGTCGTTCGCCGTAACCTGCCCCGACTTGCCTCCCGACACCGCAGACGCCGCATGGGCCTTGAAGTATTCCCAGTCGGCAATCGTCGTCTTGAACCAGTTGCGGTAAGCCGGATCATTCGCCGCCTGCATCATCTTGCCGATGCGATAGGCCGCTTCGAGCGTATATCGCGCCGCCTCGGGATTGCCTCGGTTGGACGTGTGAAACTGGGTCAGCGTCGCGATCGCCTGGCGGCGAGCGGCGGCGTTGGCACCCGATTCGCCCCCGGTCGGGTTGTACAGCCCGTAGTCGAAGCTGGCCCTCAAGTAGTCGGCTTCCGCTCGCTTGTCGGCGGTCAACCGCATTTTCGGATCGACGAACACTCCATACATCTTGTTCATGTTCGTACGATCGCCGAGGTTGGAATAGAGGACCATCGCGATACGCGCCGCGTTCGCGCGGCGCTGCTCGTCGAAACGCGGCGTCGTCGCGATCTTGGCAAACGATTCGGCGGCACGCTGATAGGCGAAGAATCCATAATACGTAGTCGACAGGGCGTCGTACGCCATTCCGAGGTAGTTGATGCGCTCCTTGTACTGAACCTGATCCGGCGGCGTATTCTGCTTCGGATCACCGCGCTCGAGGCGGTTCAGAATATCTTCACTGCCGTAGCTCCCGATGAAGAGCTGATAGAGCTCGATCGCTCGGTTGAACTCACCCACCTGCTTGTAGCAAAACGCCGAGTTGATCGCTGCCGCCGGCGCGTCTTTGTGGGCCGGCGCGGCGCGCAGCGCTTCTTCGTACATCTTGCCGGCCTTGCGCCAAAGCTCGTCTTGCTTTGGGCCCGGCGCCTCGGCTTTGGCCTGCTCGAACACCCTGTTGGCGTCCGCGAATGCCGCGTTCTTGAGGATGACGTCGACGAACCCCTTGCGCTCTTCTTCTTTCTGCTTCGGATCGACCGCGCACGAATGTTTCTGTTCGGCGAGCGCGAGCTCGCGAGACCGCGCATCGTCTTTCTGCATGTTGCTCATGACGATGAGGCGCTTCCACGCTTCGTAGCCGAGGGGGTCGGACCCATTGCAGTGTTGTTCGTAGATCGGAAGAAAGCGCGCCTGCGCTTCTTTGAAGTGACCGTACAAGTAGAACTGATCGGCGGTATAGAAGGCGTAGTCGGTCGAGTGGTTCTGCTTGTCACGCTCTGGGGGGACGCGCTGGATGTACTCGTCGCGTGCCTGCATCGACTTCATGATGACGTCGGGGACGTCGTCGACGACGACTTGCTGGTCGCCGACGACCTGTCCCTCGAGTCGGGGCGCCTTGCGAATCTCCACCCCTTGCGTCCCACCGGATTCCGTCCACCTCTGGAACCCGAGATCCCGGTCGACGTCGGCGAGATCCACGACGAACAGTCCCGCATTGTCGATGAACTGATCGTCTTCGTCCGAGTCGCGTACGTCGACGGCCGCCTGTTTCGCAGTTCCGATTTCCGGCGAACTCGGCTCCACATATTGCCTCGGGTCGAACTGGTGAAGGGCGACTTCGAGACGCACCTGATTGTGGAGCGCGTCTGCGTAGAAATACCGGCTCTTGTACGAATCGGGAGCGTTCTCGTCCTGTTTGAGGTAGCCGAGCCAACCGATCGCGGCGAGCTTGTACTCTTGGAGCGCGAAGTTCGTCAGTCGAAGCTTTTCTTTGGCGTCCCCCGTCTGATCAGCCTGTTCGAGCGCCGCCTGGCCGTTGCGCGTGTGGGTGATGGCCGCGCCCTTGAGCCCCGTGCGAACCAGCTCTTCGGCGCGCTGTAGGGCGATGGGATTGTCCTTGTTCGCGTCGACCCACGGAGCATCACCGATGTATTTGGCCAGGCCCGTGCGCGCTTCGAGCACTTTGCGCTCGTACTCGCGCCGCTCGTCGCCGACTTTCGTTTGTCGAGCCAGGAGATCGTAGACTTCCGCGACCGCGTTCTGCGTGTCGGGGGCCGAAGGGTCCATCGGCCACTTGCCGAGCATCAGGTCGTAAACGGCCAGCGCGTTTTTGTACTGGTTTATCGCGCGGAACTCGAGCGCGAGGGCCTTGTAGATCTCGATCGTCCAAGGTTGGTCCTGAGGGATGAGCCGCGGGTCCTGGACGCGATCGAGCGCGACACGCAGCTTCGCCTCGGCGTCGGCCGGGCTCTTCGCCGTATCGAGGATGTCCGGGCGAGCGACGAACGGATCTTCCGGGCCGGGACCGGTGAAGTCGAAGTTGTCGAGAGATCCCGCGATGTACGTGAACGCCTCTTGTCGAAAGTCGGCGCCCGGGTCACCCGTCAATTTCTGTTGCTCGTCGGTATAGTTGAGCAAGTGCACGAACTCGCGGACTGCCTGCTCGTAGCGCTGCTGCTTGAACAGCGTCCAGGCGTACTTGTAGAGCGCGACACCATAGAGCGGCGGCCTCTTGAGCTGCATCGAGTGCGTGTAAGCGCTCGCGGCACGGTTGTAGTCCCAGACTGCGAACGGCTCGTATTCCACGACTCCGCCCGCGAGATCGAGCTGATCGAATTCCCAGTCGCCCATGCGCCACCAGACTTCGGCGACGTATTTCGGGTCTTGCCCCGGAAGAATGCTCGGCTGCGGGATGGCGGTGCAGTCTTGGGGATACGGATCGGCGAACGTCGTGTCTTCAGGGGGACCCTTCTTGAGCGAGTCGGGCGTGGGGTATCGGTTGCGCCACCCCTTCCAAAACGCCTCGTCGTGATCCTGAGGAAGCGGAGTGACCTTGTCGATGTCCGGGTCCTTGGGATCCTGCGCCACCGGGTACGGATAGTGGTTGTGGCAAACGAGCGACCGCCAGACTTGCTGCGCTTCATCCGCGCGGCGAGCGTCGTTGAGGGCGTGGCCGAGAAAATAGTAAATGCCCGCAAGCTCCGTGTAGTTCGGGAATTCGCGGACGACGCGCTTGTAGAGGGCGATCGCCGGCTTGAGCGTGATCGCAGAATCCGCATTCGGGTCATCGTCGCTTCGCGCGCGTTCCTCGTACAACGCCGCGAGGCGGTACATGGCGTCCGGGGTCGCTTCGGGCTGAGCGTTGGCGCCGCTGTACTTGGCGACGAAGTCTTCGAGACGCTTGATTGCGGTCTCGCGCGCCTTCTTCAATTCGACTTTCTCGATGCCCACTTCGCGATCGAGTCCGCCGAGGATGGCCTTCTTCTTCTCCTCGTAGTGAAGCGTGATGATCGTCGTGATCGTATCCTTGTAGTCGAGCGCGCCGTGCTCGTAGGCCTCGGCCTCTTGCCGCATCGCCTGGAAAGCGTCGACCTGCTCGGGCGTCGGCGGAGGCAGGGGGGGAGAGCGCGGCCGGAAGGTGGGCACCGGCCCGCCGAGCAGCGTCGTCGAAGCAGCCGGAGACGACGATGGTGTCGCCGCGTCGGAGGATCCCGCGTCGAGCAGCGTTCCGTCCGTTCGCGCAGCCGTGCGACCGCCGTCCGCCGCCCTTCTACCTCCTTTGGGCTTTGCCACCCGCCCGGCGTCTGCGAACGCCGCAGGGGCCGGCCCCTCCGAAGGTGGAGATTGGGCGGCCACGCTGAGGGGCAGAAGCGCCACCCCAACCATCGCCGCGACGCCGCCGATCGCGCGTGGCGACCACCCACCAGGCGCTCGTTTGACCATCGTGATCCTCGGTTGCTCCCCGTCTCTCACTTGCCGGACTGCCCTGGTTCGACGCCGTCGTCTCTGACTTCCTTGAGCTCTTCGTCGAGAAGCTGCTCTTGTCGAGACCGCTCCGACTGCAGAACCCGCACTCGGCTGAGCTCTTCTTCGCGCACTTCCCAGGCTTGCTCGGTGATGCCGACGTCCGCGCGCAGCACGATTCCACGCAACTTGTCGCGCACCACGCCGAAGTTGCGCTGCGCCACGTGCCCGACGAGGTCTCTGGCGTCCCCGTCAATCGCGTCGAGCTGGGACTGAAAGCTGGCCATGTTTGCGCGCTCGGTTTCAATCTTCTGCTGGAGCTCGCCCGCCCTCGCGGCCACTTGGGACTCGAGCTGTTGGAGCGCGGCGATCAGCCGCGCGTCGTATTGACCGGCTTCCGAGAGCACCGGCCCCACCTGCAAGGCGAACCGCTGCGCGTCGCTGCCCGCCGCACCCCTGGAGGCCAACTGCACCTCCCGCTCGAGGAGCTCCCGGAACTGACCGCGGGCAGAAGCATCGTGCTGGTAACGGGCGTCGCCGAGGCCGATCTGCGCGCGGCCAAACTCGACCTGCCGGCGAAGCTCTTCGATTTCCGCGGCGTAGAGCTTCAAGTTGTGTTCGTTTGCGTCGAGCTCGGCTTGGAACCGCAGCGTACTCGCCGGGTCGCGCACGACTCCGCGGGTCGGCCCCTCGCTGAGCATCCGCCGCAGCCCGTTGACGGTGGCGTGGAGCGCATCAATCTCCTGGGATCGCCTGGTCAGCTCTTGCGACAGCCGATTCCACTGCCCCCTGCCCTGCTGCTCGCGCTTGGTAAAATCTTCAGGTTGGATGGGCAGGTCTTCGATGGCGGCCATCAGCGTGCGCCGCTGTTGGCGGACCTGACCGACCTCACCGCCGAGATCGCCCGGCTCCTCGCCGTCGAGCGCGTGCGCGAGTGTCAGCCTCGAGCGTGCAACTCGGTTGATGAGGCCGAGCGCCGCCGTTTCGCCGGCCTCGAGCTCGGGGAACGCACGAACGCGGTTGGACGCTCCGGTCAGCGCCGTAAGTTTGTCGACCAGTTGTTTCGACTGCCGGATCAGCGTCTTGCACTCGTTGACGTCGTCGATCACGGCAAACGCGAGCGGGCCATCTTCGGCCTCGCGCGCCCAGCGCAGCGCCAGCGGCGGCAGCTGCGCGTCGGCCGAAAGTAGCTCGAGCTGCTGGGCCGCGAGCCTGTCGTAGTAAACGCTCACGTCCTTGGTCGAATCCATGAAGGCGTCCACCTTGGCCCGCATGGGATCGTACTGGGACCGAATGGATTCGTAGAGCTGGAGCGCACGGTCGAAAGCACCGGCCCGAAGGAGTAGGTCTGCGCGCAAGAGAGTGCCGTCGGCGATGAACGGACTGTTCGGGTCGCTGATCATCAGCACTTCGAGGGCTCGCTCCGCACGCTGAACGTCGCCGAGCCGGACGTAAACCCAGGCCAACTCGTAGAGCATCGAGTCGAACTCCGGGCTGTCGCGCCCGATCTTCGAGTAGGCCTCGCTGGCTCGCGCGTACTGCTCCATCTCGTAGAAGAGCCGGCCGATGGCCATCCACGCAAGGTCGACGACGTGACGATGCTCGGGTGTGTCCGGAGGAAGCTCGGTGACCGTCCGAAATGTCTCGATTGCTTTCTTGTAGTCGCCGCTCGTTTTAACGCTGCCGAGGGCACCACCCTGCACCGCCGCCGAAAGGCGCGCGAGCTTCATGGCGACGAGGCCAAGAAAGTACCGGGCCTGGTGGACGAGGGGCGTTCCGGCGGCGACTTGCGAGAATGCGGCCGCCGCCTCGTTCCACGAGCCCTGCCGGTAATAGGCCTTTCCCTTGGCGTAGAGCACGCCGGCATCGATCTGGGCAGGAGGGACTTGATTGAACTTTTCGAATATCGGAGCCAGGGACTCGGGCGGATCGTTCAGGCGAATGGAAACGTCGACCAGCCGGGCGAGAGCGCGGCCGAAATACACCTGAGAGCGCGGCTCGTTGCCCTTTGCGACGATGGCGGCGTAATCGCGGCGGGCAGCGAGGTAGTCGTGCGAGGCGTAGTAGGTCTCGCCCCGTAGCCACATCGCGTCCGGATAGCTGGGCGTATTGGGAAATTCTTCGATGATCTCGCTGAGAACGACCACCGCCCGGCCGTAATCGTTGGTTCGATAGAGGAGCTCGCCGTTCGAAAGCCGTTGCTCGGGCGACTGACGCTCCCCTTTGGCGCGCTCGACCGCGGACTGAACGCCCGCGATCTCCCGGCTGACGTGCAGGAGTTCGCCCTGGGCTGACGCGAGCGCGTCGCTGGACCCCGCTCGCGCATCGAACGCGAGCGCCCACACCACGACGCCACCGCATGCGGCCGCGCCGAGCGGTGCGAGCCTCACTTCTTTCCTCCTCCAACCGAGACGGTGCCGGGTTCCGCTCCGGGGCCGGGCCCGCCGGAAGCCGGGGGAACGGCGCCCGCGCCTGCGCCCGAGGAAAACGGCTTGAGCGACTCGTGCCACTCGATCGTGGGCCGCTGTTCGAGGGGCGTGGTGACGCCCCCTTTCTCGAAGGCGGTCGCCGTAACCGTCAGGGCCTTGCCCTCGACGGCCGTGAACGAATGGCTCGATTTGACCTCGAACTTGTAACCCCGAAGGTAAGAGAAAACGCCATAACCGTTACCCTGGAACGTGAGGGCCACTTGGATGGTGTGGTCCCCCGGCGGGACCGAGCCCGTGTAAATCGGGATCTCTTTCTGGTCCGCAAGCGCGCCCGAATCGTCCTGCTTGTTGTACTGAACCTGGTTGTCGATGACGAAGAGCGCGTGCGTGAGAAGAAATGCGCTCGACATCTCGTCTTTGAAATCCACTTCGGCACGGGAACCGGCGGTACCGCCGCTCAAGATCGTGTCGCTGATCATCGCGAGACGCGTGTGGCTGCGCCGAATCTGGTCCTTGAGCTCATCGACGCGCTGCTCGAGGTCACGAAGTCGGACCGAATAAGTTGCCCCATTCATCGTGTCGGCCGCCTTCGGATTCATGTCGACGTTGACGGCCCGTGCTGGCGCATTGGGGGCCGCGGGCGCGGAGACGCCCGAGCCAGCGGTGCCAGGCGTGGCCGATGGGGACGTCGACTCAGTCGACGGTGCCGCTCCCGCGCCGGTAGTCGCCGTGACGGACGACGCAGCCGCGGCCTGCGAGGAAGCGACCGGCACGGGTTGGGTCTTCGGCTGGGCGTCTGCGTTCGAATACGCGACGAGCGGAAGGGCTAGGCCGAGCAAGCCCACGTAACCAAGGAACACCGTGCCTCGACGTCGCATGCGAATTTCCCTTTTTCTGCGTAAACTTGGCGGCGTCGCTCCCGCGGGTCGGGGAAGGTCGGGAAGGAGGCGTGGCCGAATATCGTGCGTCGTCAAACCTGCAAGGAGCGCGGCATGAGTGTATGTTCCTGGGCGCTTCGTTGGCAACTGCGGTCGCACGTCGCAGCGCCTACCCAAAGTGCAAGGGACCGCTCGGCTTTGGCCCCTCGCCCCCACCACACACCCAGGGCGGAGAATCGGCGTGAATCGGCGACAAGCGACAATGGAAATGCTCGCCAGAGTTGAGCGAGGCTCCCGGCGGTCGTCACGCCGGTCGAGGCCGCTCGGGGTCGATTGCGGAACAGCCTCCTCGGCCGGTCCCTGGCCGCGCCCCGTGCGTGTTCGAAACCCCGAGACTTTCCCTTGCGCACCGACCCGACCGACGAAGAGCTGATGATTCGCTTCGAGGGCGGCGACCGGTCGTCGCTCGCGCTGCTGGTCCGCAGGCACGAGACGCGCCTTTACAACTTCGCGCTTCGGCAACTCGGAAACGGATCCGCAGCGGAGCAGGTGGTGCTCGACGCGTTCGTTCGCGCCGTCGAGCGCGCGGCAAACTTGAAGCTCGGGGCCCGCTTTTTGACCGGGCTCTATGCCCTCGCGCGCGGCCTCTGCGTCGATCGACTCGCGAGTTCGGGGGGCCTTGGCGGCCCTCCCCTGGACCAGCCGCGGTCCGGGCTCCAACGCGAAGTCGCGGGTCTGATCGAGGGCACTGGGGTCCGGCCCAACGTGGGGCGCCCGGTTGGCGCTGTGGAGATCCGCGAGCGCGTTCTCGCTGCAGTGGATGCGCTTGTGCTCGAGCAGCGAGAGGTCTTCTTGATGCGAGAAGTGGGCGGGTTGCCATTCAAAGAAATCGCTCAGGTCGTCGGCGTCCCCGAGAACGCGGTAAAGAACCGGATGAGGTGTGCGCTCGAGCACCTGCAAGCCGAACTGAGTGAGTTCGAGGAGTACGCCCGCGCGTTGCGGTGAGGGGTGAAAGTCTGCCGACGAAGATGGACTGCGAAAAATTCGAAACAGCGATCCTCGACGAGCTTTACGGCGAGCTCGATGAACTGACGGCAGCGGCTGCCAAGCGGCATGTGGCCGGATGTGCGCGATGCGCTTCGCGTCTGGGTGGGCTGCGCGCCACCCAACGCGTCGCGACCGTGCCGCTCATGAAGCCACCGCACGATCTCGAGGAGCGGGTGCTCGCGGCCGCCGAACGTGCCCAACTGGTCGCGCCGCCGCGTGCGAGGGTGGGAGAAGCAATCTCGCTCGCCGGGAGCTGGGCCATGCGGCCTCAGACCGCCATGGCGGCGTTGTTTCTGGTGATGATCGGCACGAGCGTCCTCTTGCTGCGAAGCAAGTCGGCCCGCGCTCCTGCGAGCGCCGAGGTGACCGTCACCGAAAAGGGCACTCCGGCCCCGGCGCCCACCGTGTCGGCGCCGACCGAGCTCGCGAGAATCAAGCCGTTCCCCGCGAGCCCTCCGGAGCCGAGACCGGCGACTTCACAGGCGATCGCGAGCAAAGACCCCCCGTCGCCCGCCGCCACGGTCCCTCCCGCGCCGGCGCGCGCCGCCGTGGAACCGGCGTTCCCCACGCCGAGCGAAACCCAGCAGCCGGACGATCTCTTCGACGCTGCCGTCCGAAGCTATCGCGCGGGACATTATAAGGAAGCCATGCGCGCGTTCGACGCTCTCTCACCGAGCGATCCAAACGCGCCGGAGCTGTGGGCGGCTCGATCGATCCGGGAAGGGACAGGTTGCCGTGCGGCCGTGGGACGCTTCGACAAAACCGCGCAACGATACAAGCAGTCGCCGCCGGGCTGGGACGCTCTGCTCGAGGGAGCGCTCTGCTATCGATCGCTCGGAGAATTCGGGACTGCCCGTGCGAGGCTGAGCGCCCTCCTGGGTGTCGATTCCCACAAGGACCGGGCCCGCGCCGAGCTCGATCGCATCAACGATCTACCGCAAGTCCAAGGGAGCGGCAGCGATCCACCCGCCAAGGCGGCATCCGCTCGACCGCGATCGGTCGCGGCTGTCGCCGCCCAGGGGCAATCGGTGACATCGGCCGCCAAGGCCGCCGCGGCGGTCGACTCGAATCGCTGACGAGAGCTACGCGGGCTCGCGGACGTAGGCAATCGTTCGCACGATCTCCACCAGGCGCTCGCGATCGTCCGGGCGCAGGTTGACGAAACGGAGACCCATGCCGGGGTTCGGATTGTCGCCGTCAGGTCGTACCGCATTTATCCAGGCCACTTCGCCCTCGAGTTTGAATGGTTCGTAACCGGGCGGGGCAAAAGAAAGGACCAGGCGAGTCCCGACGGACAGCGGGTCCACGGTCTTCACGAAGATGCCCATCGCGCTGATGTTCGCGATCGACGCGTACAAGAAGGTGTCCTCGGCGATACAATCGACCGCCCACTCCACGTCGTAGCGGTCGTAGTTGCGCCGGTTCTCCGACGACGGCGGGGGATCCGGTCCTTCGAGGGTCGCGGCAGCTTGTGCTGCGAGCCCCGTCGTGTCCTTGGTCATCGTCGCCATCGATCGCCCTCCCGCCCCCTCAACCCTACTGAACTCGCAACGGGCCGCCGTTGAGGCGATTGTCCCCGTCGCTCGGTCCCGTCTTTACCTTGAGACGCGTATCGCCCACGAAGAGACCAAAGTAAACCTCGTACGTACCGGGCGTGAAGTTCGGTTCGAGCTTGAACTCGTGGTCGTCAGCGAGCAAGTCGCCCGGCAACCACAGCGACATCGGGTACTTGCCGTTCATCGGCTTGTGATCCCCGTTGTGGCGCCGATGGTAGCCGTCGATGTGAATGAAGCCCTCCCACTCGGTCGTCACCGGCGCGAGGACACGGTAATACGTCTTCATGTGATACGTGCGGCCCGGACTCACCGCGTCGACCAACCGACCGCGATCGTCGAGAAAATCGATCCCGATCACCTCGAGCTTGTCGTCCATGTTCGCGTCGATCTTGCGCTGAGGCCGCGGCATTGCACTGAGCACCATCGACGACAGAGGGTTCTCGTTCTTGTCGCGCGGGCCCAAGGTCGAGGCTACGAGCATGATCTGGCTGGATCGCGCGTCGAGAACCGGCAGGTTTCCCTTCGGCTCAGGCGCGTGTTCGCGCCAGAGCTGGTTGAGCTTTGGAAGCTCCTCCGCCTTGAGTGCCAGACAGCGGCGCTGCCCGGGCCCTCCGGCGGTTAGCCAGGCGTACGCGCTCGTCGAATCGTTCATGATCTGGGGCTGCCCGCCGGCGTAGTAAGCCGCCGTTCGTCCGCCCACGCCCAGGAGCCCGAGCGGCGCGTCGGGGCAAAAATGCCGGTAGCTCTCGAACACTTCTTTCGGCGAAAGCTGGTTGGCGAGCGCGGGATAGTAGAAGAAACAGAGCACGAAGCCGACGACCC
Organism: uncultured Polyangiaceae bacterium; assembly: GCA_964628155.1. Taxonomy (GTDB): domain Bacteria; phylum Myxococcota_A; class Polyangia; order Polyangiales; family Polyangiaceae; genus Palsa-1150. The sequence continues at coordinate 42,565 of CAZVPE010000014.1, forward strand.
CGCCGCCGAGCGCCAGGCAGGCCGCGCGGTGACGGAGCAAGTCACCAAGCACGCCCATGACCAGAAAGAACGCCACACCTGCCGGCACGGCGAGAAGCGCGGCGATGTAGGGCCGAAAGCCCGCGGCGGACCAAACCCCGAAGGTTCCCGCGGGGATCGCAATCAACATCAGCGGCGCCAGTACGAGCAGCGCCACCCACCAGTCGTAGCCCGCCAAACGTTGCCGCCCCGAGGCGTCGCTCGCGCCCGCGCGACCGAGCCCGGTATCGCCGCGTTCCAGCGAGGCGCCCCCGTCGGCTCGCAGCTTCGAAAGGAGCTCTTCGAACGGCTCGAAGCCGCGCGTAAACGAGGCTTGGGAGAGCGGCTTGGACTCACCGAACGCCCAGAGCCACACATCGCACGCGAAGAGCAACCCGAAGATCGCCCCGAGTGGAACGAACAGGATGACCCACCACGCGTTGAGTACGGCGTCGCGGATCGTGGAGGACATCTGCGGCAGCCAATGCGCGTGCGTGCGATTTCCGACCCAGACGATGAGGCCTGCCAACACGGCGCCCGCCGCGACGGCGAAGTATACGAGCGCAAGACCTCCGTCGTATGCCTCGCGAAGCGTGCGGAGAACGCCGGCGTAGGTCGACGGATTGAACGCCTTGCGCTTGGCGCCGTTCTCGACCCACGTGAGGAACGCGCACATCGCGAAACCGCCGAGGACGACCCACCACAGTGTCAAAGCCGTGCTCTTGAAGCTCTCTGGAAAAGTCGCGCCCACGACGCCGAAGGCCTGGTACGCCTTCTCGGGAAGTTCGTGAAAATCGTGGTGGAGGACCGCCGCGAGCAGGAGCGTCCCCAGGCCGACCGCGATCGAAGCGTGCGCGCCCCTTTCGAAGTCGCGGATCGCGACGGCGCATGCGACCGCGCACAGGGCGACGCCGGTGAACGCGATGGTATCGACGCGCGCTGCGAGATAACCGTGAGCGACCAGCGCGACCGCGGATCCAACGATCACGGCCACGCGCGCGAAGCTCTCGCGCTCGATCGCGTAGTGCTCACTCGTATCCGACGGTCCCCCGACCCCCGCCGCCCGGGTCGGCGGAGCGAGCAACAGCCTGCCAAAAGCGAAAGGCAGAAACGCGCTCCAGGGCGCGAGCGCGTGGCCGATGGCCGCCACGTAGTAATCGAAGGTCGGATACTTCGACTGCAGGTGAAACATGGCGCCCGCCCACAGATTGAGGTCTTTCGTCTCCGGCGCGGCGATCGCACGTGCGGCCATCACGGCGATGAGCGCCCCTGACAAGAGCGACGTGGCTCCAACCGCATTCCCGACCGCGTCCCGGGAGCGGCGTTCTTTTCCGCCGGAAGACAGCTGGACCACCCCCCACGAGAGACCGACTCCGAGCAGCGGAACCGCGAGGCCCAGCAGGCCACCCCGGCTCTCGAAGCCAACGAACAGGCCGGCGCACCCCATGGCCAGCCAGGGCAGGCGCTTCATCGCGGCAGTCGGCCCTCGCTCGTCCCGATCAAACGCCCCGACCGCGAGACCGCCAAACGCCATCGCGACACCGGCCATGGCGCAAACTTCGCCGAGCATCGAGCGCGCTTGGACGAAGTAGACCGGCATGGTCGACAGCGCGACGGCGGCGTAGGCTCCTGCCCGTCGATCGAACATGCGCGCCACGAATGCGTAGGTCGCGAGAACGCCCGCGACACCCCAAAGCGCGAGCGGCAAACGCCCCGCCCACTCGTGGAGCCCGAAAAGCTTGAAGCCGACGGCGATCGACGACATCGGCAACTGCGGACGACCGAGATCGTTCAGGTGGGGCAGCGAATTGTCGGCGCCCTCGAGCGCAAGATGAGACGCGTGGTAGAGATTGAGAGCGATCCTCCGGGCGAGGTCGGCGACATTGAGCTCGAACGGGTCCCAGAGTCCGCTCCTCGTGAGCGGGGGGCAGACGAAGAAAAGCAACACCGGGGTGGCAATCGCCACGGCGAGCGGCGCCCAACGGACCCACGGGCGGAGGGGCTCTGTCCCCGCCGACACACTGGGACCAACCAGGCCGGGCGCGGCCAGGATCGCGTCGCTCGAGGGCTGCGTTTCGTTGGACATGGGAGCTGCCAGGACGAAAGTTTGGCGGACACTACTTCCAAGGTCCGCCGCGGCGCAAGCCGCCGCGTGCTACTCCCACGCGCCGAGGATTCTCGGAACATCGGATGAGTAGACCACTCCCATCGATCACGCAGCGCTCGGGCCACGTCGCCCTCGTGGGCAGGCCCAACGTCGGCAAGAGCACCCTGATGAACGCGATCGTAGGGCAGCCGCTCGCCATCGTCAGTCCTCAGCCGCAAACGACCCGCGAGGCGGTGCACGGCGTACTTACCGTCGATGGCGCGCAGTACGTCTTCATCGATACCCCGGGCGTACATGCGCCGCGCTCGAGGCTGGGGCGGTGGATGAACGACGTCGCCAGGCAAGCAGCTCGCGACGCAGACGCCGTCGTCCTCGTCGTCGAGGCAGCGAGGCTCGGCGCTCGAGCGAATCTCGAGGCAGAACTCGGCCTCGCCGCAGAGCTACCGGACGTGCCAACGGTGCTCGTGCTGAGCAAGGTGGACCGAATCAAGGACAAGGCCCAGCTACTTCCGGTGATCGCGGCCTTCGCCGAGGCCCGGCCCTTCGCGGCGACGATCCCCCTCAGCGCGAAGCGCAACGACGGCGTCGACCACCTGCTCGCCGAGCTTCGGCCACTCCTGCCCGAACAAGCGCTGCTCTTCGAGCCAGATACTCTGTCGGATCAACCGGAGCGATTCTTCGTCTCGGAATTGGTGCGCGAGCAGGTCCTGCTGCATACACGACAGGAGGTCCCTCACGGGGTCGCGGTCGTCGTCGAGCGCTTCGACGAGAGCGTCAAGCCGGCGCGCGTCGAAGTGGTCATTCACGTCGCTCGCGAGGCCCACACGAAGATTCTCGTCGGGGCCGGAGGGCGGATGGTCAAGAGCATCGGAACGGCCGCGCGCGCGCGGATCGAGCGTATGCTGGGGACGAAAATTCATCTCGAACTTTCGGTGCGAGCGACGCCCGACTGGATGAATAGCGAGGCACGCCTGCGCGAGATGGGCTACGGACCGCGCGCCGGAGACGACCGATGACCAAACACCATCCTGCGCGCGCTCGCCGTCCCGCGGTCCCGGCCGGCGGCGCCGGCACTCCCATCGTGGCCATCGTTGGACGCCCGAACGTCGGCAAATCGACGCTCTTCAATCGCCTCGCGCGCGCGCGCATCGCCATCGTTCACGACAGTCCCGGCGTGACGCGCGACCGGCACTACGCGGACACGAGCGGCTACGGGAAACCCTACACGGTGGTGGACACCGGCGGATTCGACCCGCAGGACGAAGACCCGATGAAGGCGGGTATCGCCGATCACGTGCGCTCCGCGATCGAAGAAGCGGACGCGATCGTCTTCGTGACCGACGCGACCACCGGGCCCAACGAAGCGGACCGCGCGGCCATCAAGCTCCTCCGCGAAAGTGGAAAGCCGGTGTTTTACGCGGCCAACAAGGCGGACTCGCCGAGCGTCGACGCCGATGCGTTCGACCTCTATCGCCTGGGGATCGACCAGGTGTTCCCGGTGAGCGCTCTCCACGGCCGCGGGGTGGGCGAGCTCGAAGCGGCGCTCGTGGCGGCGCTGCCGGAAAGCGACCCCGAACCGGTCGACGACGTGCAGGCGCCGCCGCGGATCGCGCTCATCGGACGACCGAACGCGGGCAAGAGCAGCCTTCTCAACCGCATCCTCGGGGAAAACCGGGTGCTCGTCGACGCGCGCCCCGGGACGACCCGCGACGCGATCGACGCGCTGGTGGAGAGAGACGGCAAACAATACGTATTCATCGATACCGCAGGAATCCGGCGCAAGGCGAAGGTGGCGAAGGAGGGAAGCGCCGTCGAGTCGCTGAGCGTGCTCTCGTCGATACGGAGCATCGAACGCGCTCATGTGGTGGTCGCGCTCTTCGATGCCAGTGAGGGAGTGGCGGAGCAGGACGCCAAAATCTTGGGCCTCGCCGAGGAGCGCGGGCGGGCAATGATCGTGGCCCTCAACAAGATCGATCTGCTCAAGAAGCCCGAGCTCGGAAAGGCCGAGGGCGACGCGCGCGACAAGCTCACGTTCGTGCCGTACGCACCGATCGTCCGCACGAGCGCCAAGACCGGCCGAGGGGTGACCGAGCTCTTCGCGACGATCGATCGGGTGCGCGAAGCGTTCTACAAGCGCGTTCCCACCGGAGAGCTCAATCGCTTTTTCGAACAAGTGCTCGACAGCCATCCGCCGCCGACGATGGGGAGCCGCGCCCCGCGGCTCTACTACGTGACCCAGGCCGAGGTCGCGCCGCCGACGTTCATCGCGATGACGAACGCGCCCGACTCGATTCATTTTTCGTACCGACGATTCGTCGTCAATCAACTGAGAAAGCATTTCGGATTCGAGGGAGTCCCCGTGCGGGTTCACTACAAGGCACGGAGGCGACGCGAGAGGGGGGCGAAGGACGAGGGAAGCGAAGGCGCGCCGAAGTGAGCCGGGCTTGATCTTGCGAGTGGCGGCCGCGCCGCCTACATCCCGGCCATGGCTTGCTCACGCCGTGGCTTTCTCTCGCGCTCGACTCTCGCCGGTGCCGGGCTGCTTTTGGAAGGCTGTGCCCCGCGCGGAACCCCGACTGCCTCCGCGCCGCGGTCCGACGCGCCGGGCCTCCCTTCCAGCAACGCGCCGACGAGCAACCGGACAGCAGTGGAAGCCGCGCAAGATTCGGAGCGTGCGGACTTCGACTTGCGGATCGCGCGGGGGCTGGTCGAGCTCGCGGACGATCAGATCGTGTCGACCACGCTCTACAATGGTCAGTTCCCCGGACCCCTGATCCGTCTCAAAGAAGGTCAACGAGTCGTCGTCGACGTCCACAACGACACCGACACGCCGGAGCTGGTCCACTGGCACGGCCAATGGCTCCCGAGCGATGTGGACGGCGCCGCCGAGGAGGGCACCCCCTTCGTTCCCCCGAAAGGGATGCGCCGAATCACCTTCGTCCCCAAGCCGTCTGGATTCCGCTTTTATCACACCCACGTCGCGGCCGGCGGCGACCTCGACCGCGGGACGTACACGGGTCAGGCAGGCCCGGTTTACATCGAGCCGAAGGGCGACCTCGGAGCGTACGACCGAGAAGTCTTCCTCGTGATGAAAGAGTTCGAGCCGGAGCTCAGCCGCGGCGGAGATATGGCGATGGACGCGCTCGCCGGCGCTCCGGTCTCGTCCCTCCAGCAAATGGGCAAGACCGCGGACGAAGCGGCAAAAGGCTCGCCCAAGGGGTTCGAAGTCGGCTACCGGCTCTTCGGCATCAACGGAAAGATGCTCGGCCACGGAGAGCCGATCCACGTCAAGCAAGGCGAGCGCGTCCTCTTTCATGTCCTCAACGCGAGCGCGACGGAGATCCGCAGTCTGGCGCTGCCCCACCACGTCTTCCGAATCGTCGCGCTCGACGGCAACGCGGTGCCAACGCCCGCGGAGGTACCAGTGCTCTGGCTCGGCACCGCGGAGCGTATCTCCGCGATCGTCGAGATGAACCACCCGGGCGTCTGGGTCATGGGCGATCTGTCCGACGACGACAGGACGAACGGGATGGGCACCGTGGTCGAGTATGCCGGCAGAAACGGCTCCGCCCAATGGACCAAGCCGAAGCCGTTTCGCTGGGACTACACCCTCTTCGGGAAGCCCGGAGCTGCGGCCGCAACGCCCGACGAGACGATCGAAATGACAATCGTCAAGCGAAACAGCGCCGCGAGCGGCTTCAACATTTGGACCCTGAACGGCCAGGCGTTCTCGATGGAAACGATGAAGCCCGCGTACTCCCTGCGCGAGGGACGACGCTATCGAATGAAGTTTCGCAACGCGAGCGACGACATCCATCCGCTCCACTTGCACCGGCACAGCTTCGAACTGACGCGCATTGGGGGAAAGCCGACCGCAGGGGTCATCAAGGATGTCGTGATGCTCGGCGGGTTTCAGGAGCTCGAATTCGACTTCGTCGCCGACAACCCCGGTTCGACGCTCTTTCACTGCCATCAGCAGCTTCACATGGACTTCGGCTTCATGGCGCTCCTCACTTACGCATAGCGCGCCCCTGCTGACTACAGCGAAGCACCCCGAGCCAACGCCGCGGCGCCTCGGAAAGCCACCTTCGCGATTCGGAGCCAGTCGTAGGGCTGGGCCGCGAAATGCTGGCAACCGACGTGGAGCATGTCGGGCGAATCCGTGAATAGCCGTTCCGTCTGTGCGCGCGCGCGGCCGAAGAAACGCCGCATGAAGCGCTCGCGAATCCGAAGGTCACGAGCCAGCCGCGACGCGGCGACGAAGTCGGCCCAGTCGTCCACGACCAGACGCCCGGCGCCAGCGGCGCCGACACGCCGCGCCAAGAAGCCTCCGGCCATCACGCCATACTCGACCGCCTGGGCGATGCCCTCCCCGGTTGCGATGTCAATCCCAGCGGCCTCCCCGACCAGCATGATCGGACCCCGCGCTGGCCGCACCGCGTGCTCGTAACCGCGCTCCGCGTAGCGCTTCTTCTCGCACCGTGTCGCATCGATGCCCATCGCCCGGAGTCGCTCGGCAAGAAGCTCCCCAACGTCGGGCCGGTCGCCGCCCGACACGCCCGCGGCGATCGCAACACCATAGACCCCGCGGGAAACGAGCGGCCGCCCGTCGACGATCGTCGGGAAATCCCAGGCGTAGCCCACCAGACGTCGATCGCTCGCGTCGAAGTGAAGCAAGCTCCGATCGCGATCTCCGGGGACCGGCTCGGTGTCGACCTCCACCACCTGCGCCCGCGCGCCCCCTGCTCCTAGCCCCAATGCTTTTCGCACGACGCTTCCTACTCCGTCGCACCCGACCACGACCCTGGCTCGAAGCTCGCCTTCGCTCGTGTCGACGACTGCACCATTTCGTGGATCGTCGCGTACGCCGACGACACGGACGCCTTCGCGCACTGCTACGCCGCGGGACGCCGCGGCGCGCGCCAGCGCATGGTCGAACTCGATTCGACGAATGACACGCCCAATCCGGCCGGGCGCGGCGAATACCTCGCGCGTCAATCCCCGGAACGATACACCGTCGACGGAAACCCCGGGCACGGCGACATCCACTCCGAGCGACCGCAAGAGGGCGTCGCCGCGGCCGGCGAGCGCGCCGGCGCATGGTTTGTCCCGGGGATATCGCGCCTTCTCGAGGAGCACAACGCGTTGCGCAAGCTCCGGCGCCGCCTGCGCAATTGCCAGCGCTGTCGTCGATCCGGCCGGACCGCCACCCACGATTACAATGTCAGGATTGGAATTCATGAAAAAGCTTTGGGAATCGGCGGCCTCGAGTCACACTATAGATTGCGCCGCGAGCGGCACATCGGCCCTCGCGCGCTTACAGCTGGGCGGGCACGCAGTATGCGAAGGACGGTCGCAACGGGTACCATGAATCGAATGCGAAACGCACACGGATGGGGATGATTTCGCGCGCCGCAATCGGCGCAAGCATTCTCGCGCCGTGTCTCTCGGCCGGACACGCGCAGGCGAGCGACGGATTTCGTTTATCGGTAGATTGGGCGAAATTTGCCGAAGTGCTGAATGACGGCGCGACCTTTCTGCCACATACCGCGCATTCGCGCAGCACACAAAGAGGCGAAGGGTCCGCTTGGTCGCCGGAGCCGAGCTGGTTGGGCGTGACGCCCCACGTCTCGCTCGTTGCACGTGACTGGAGTGGAGCGCAGCTTCTCGTCGGACAGCTGATGCTCACCGACGAGCTGCGGCCAAGCCGATCGTGCCGGATGATATTCGCTCGAGTCCGGATCGCCGACGGGCGCATCGCCCCATTTGCGCAAGCCGGGTTCGGACAATGGCGCGTGGACACGGACTGGGTCCCTATCATCCCCGCCGACGTCGAGATCGCGGCCCAGCTCGGGGCGGGCTTCGATCTGCGTCTCGACGAACGCGCGTCGATCGCGCTCGAGACCGACTACACCTTGCTCTATCGCGAACAGCATTCTCCCGAGATGGTCTCCGGACCGCACCCTTGGGCGACGTTCCTAGCCGCGCGCGCCACCTTCTAGTGCGTGCAGCCGTGCTACGACCACGGCGCGAATGAGCGCGACCGCGGATCCGGCTCTTGGAGAACGACCGATTTCGTGCGAGCACGCGGAACGCTGCGGCGGCTGTCCGCTGATCCATCTTTCCTACGACCGACAGCTTGCGCAAAAACGCGCGTACGTGGTCCAGTCGATCTCGCACTACCCTGCGCTGGAGCTCGTCTACACGGACGCCGTAGCGCCCGCGGCGCCGATCGTCGAATACCGAACTCGGGCAAAGCTCATCGTCGGAACCGGCGGAAAGCTCGGCCTCTACGCGAAGGGCGGAGGGCATCAGGTCGTCGATATCCCGCGGTGTCGCGTGCTCTCGCCGTCGCTCCGCCTCGTTGCGGACGCCCTGCGGGCTCGCATCGCGGCCGCCCAGCGGACTGGAAATGGCCTGGACCCCTACGATGCGACTGGAGCAGGACATTTGCGCGCGGTCGATCTGCGCGAGGTTCGCGATGGCGACGCGAGCCGAGTGCTCGTTACATTGGTCGTGCAGCGCGACCGTGTTTCGTCGATCGAGCCCTTCGAAATCGCCGCGCGCGAGCTTCTCGAGGCCGAGCCCGTCATCGCGGGCGTCGCATGCAACTTTCACGATGGAGAAGCGCCCCAAGTCCTGGGGGCGGAAACCATCCCCCTCGCGGGTGTAGCTTCGGCTGCGGACCACGTCGGCGCTTCGATGCACCTGGCCACCTATGGTTCGTTCGTGCAGGCGCACCGCGGACAAGCGAACCGGGTGCACACGATCTTGGCAGACCTATTCGGCCTCTCCGGCGGTAAGAGGCATCTCTCCCGCCCTCCGCGCTTGCTCGACCTTTACGGCGGGTCGGGCTCGATCGCGCTCGGCCTCGCCGCTGGCGGCGCGAGCGTCCGCCTGGTCGAGTCGTTCGCGCCCGCCGTGGCGCAGGCCGTGGCCGCCGCGACGCGCTCGGGGCTCGACGTCCAAGCGGAATGCGCCGACGTCGCCGCTGCGGTCCGGGCGCTGGCTCAACGGGGCGAGCGTTTCGACGGCGTCGTCGTCAACCCTCCGCGCCGCGGCATGAGCCCCTCGGCGCGCGAGTGGCTCGCCAGGCTCGAGGCGCCGATTGTGGCCTACGTCTCCTGCAACGCCGATACGCTCGCGCGCGACCTCGATCACTTTGGGCGCCTCGGCTACTCGCTGCCCTCGCTCCAACCGATCGACATGATCCCGCTCACCGACGAAGTCGAAACGGTTGCCGTACTGGGGCGCGCGGGGAAAGCCGCTGCGCGCGTCATGTACGCGGACCGCGATGTCCTCATCGTCGACAAGGCCCCGCACGAGCCGACGGTTCCTCAAGGCGAGTACCAGAGCTCGCTTTTTGCGCGCGTTCGCTCCATCCCAGGCGCGGAGAACGCGGCGCCTGCCCACCGACTCGACGTCGGGACGAGCGGCCTCGTCGTCTTTGCGCGCCGGAGCGAACACGCCGGCGCTTGGCAGCGAGTCTTGTCGGATCCGTCGACGCGGAGCGTTTACCTGGGTGCGGTGCGGGGCATCACTCCGTCGAAAGGCACGGTCGCGCGCGAATCCCAGGACGGCGGTAGGCCCTACGTGGCGCGCACGCGCTATCGGCGGCTGGCGGTCTCCTCCGGACACAGCATCCTGCGGATCGTCCCCGAAGCGGGTCGAGCGAACCAAATCCGGCGTCACTTGGCCGCGATTGGCCACCCTTTGCTCGGCGACGACCGACACGGTCACGCTTCGACGAATCGCTTTTTCGAGGAAAAGAACGGCCTGGATCGTCCGTTTCTGCACGGATGCCGGTTGGAGTTCGACCTCCCGGGGTCCGGCGCCAGGCAAGTCGTGGACTCGCCCCTTCCCGGCGACTTGCGCGCGGTCCTCGAACGGATGGGCGAGGTGGACTTACTGCGCGTACTCGAAGAGAAACGGGCGCTCGCGAGCTCGAGCGTGCCGTCCGGCGCGGATCCTCGCCATGATGACGAGGACGGCCCTTCCTAACTCAACTACGGACGGTCGATGCGTATCGCGCCGAGCTCGCCGGCCACTTCCTCGAGCAACGCGTCGAGCTCCACCGCGCGCGCCTCCGGCGCAGCCACGGTGAGATCTCCCCCGCTCTCGGCGAACACCGCCGCGAGCCCCTCGCTGGCTTCGACCAAGCCCTTGAAGAACACGACGTCGCGCGCGCGCATGACCAACCGCCGCACGACCATGCCCTCCCCGACGCACGACGGAACCGGCTTTCGTGCCATGGGCTCAGACCAGAGGATCTTCGATTTCGGCGGGCGGAGTCTTGATCGCACGTCGCTCGCGGGTGCGCTCTTGCACGTACTCGACCAACTTGTCGACGTACGTCTCGAGCGGAGGGCACGGGTCGACACCGAGCGATCCGAGTAGCTCGTCGGCGTTTCTCGAGTCGTACGTCACCGGCGTCGTCAGCGTCTCGACGAAGGCGCGCGGGCTCTTCACGATCCGATCGAGTCCTGGTGCGCGCAGGAGCGCTTTGGCCAGATTTGCGGGAATGGATCCTCGGGGTGCCCGCCGGCCGCCAGCGCGCGCGACCAGCTCGAACACCCGACGCACCGAAAGCGGCTGAGGATCCACCAGATGAAAGGTGCGTCCCCGCGCACGCCGGTCTCGCCCGATTGCCACGGCCGCGCGCGCAACCCAGTCGATCGGGACGAGGTTCAGCGGATCGTCCCCGCGGCCCGGCAGCGGGAGTGCAAGGTCAGACGGCGACGTGACGACAAGGAGAAAGAGGAGATACGGACCGTCGAACCGCTCGATCTCGCCTGTACGAGAGTCGCCTACGACCGTTGCCGGGCGCACGACGGCGATGGGAAGACGGTCCATCCGGCTTCTCATCATCTTCTCGGCGCGCCCTTTCGTCTCTTCGACGACGCTCCGGAAGGATTGACCGGCCTTGAGCTCTTCTTCGAGAACGAGGCCGTGCCGATCTCCGGCGACGTGGGCGGTCGAGTGAAAGACGAGACAGTCGAGCTTCGCGCAGCTCGTGGCGAATTCCAGCGCTTCGCGGGCCCCACCGACGTTGACGCGCTCGCAGGTCTTGCGGTCGGCGCTCACGGAGGTGACCTGCGCACAGTGGTGAATACGCGTGACCTGGCGCGCGAGCGACCGGAACTCCACGCCCGCCAAGCCGAAATCGATCGCACCCGCGTTGCCCTCGATGAGCTGCACGCGCTTGCGTTGCTCGACTGGCAGGGCTTCGACGTACGCGCGCGCCTCTTCGACGGCTGTGGTGCGCGTGATGGCGAAGACGCTTGCGCCCGCATCGGCCCGCAAAACCTCCGACGAAACCGCGCGCGCCAGGGGCGACGGAAAGCCGGTGAGGAGAACCGCGTCGTCGATCACGGGCGCATTTCTACTCTCGAGCCGGCGGGAAGAACAGCCGGGGAAACGCAGCCGATGGCTGCGCCGGCTTCGCCCGCGACTTGCAAGCAACGAAGGAGCATTCCACCCTTCGGTGCTAGCTGCAGCGCACGCCGTTCTTGCCCGCGTCGCACTTGGTGAACCCGAGGGCTTTGCACGAGTACGAGCGCGACCGCCCGAGGTGACAATAACGAATGGCGACGCCGTCGCAGGACCCCTTGTCGCCCGGGTTGCACGCGGAAGTAGTGCGCGGGGCGGCGCACGCGCCGACGGAGATTGCGCCAGGAGATTGCGGGCAAGCGAGACCGCCCCGGTCGCAGTCGACCCGCACTTCGTGCCCGTTGAAGCAGCCGACGGCGACGTTTCCGTCGCACCGCTTTGCGTCCGGGCTGCACGTCGGTCCGCTCGTGGCGCAGCCCGCGGTGCCGTCGGACGCGATCGCGCACGTCAGCCCAAAGGCTGAACAATCGAGGCTGGCGAGCTTCCCTTTCTCGCAACGGAGTAAGTGGGTGCTCGAAGCCGAGCAACGCGGCTTGTCGCCATCCTTGACGCCCGCAGGGCACGGACCGAGGGTGCACGTCGCCTTGCCGTCGACGACGATGCACTGTTCTCCGCCGCGCGTGCAGTCCCGGACGGCCAATACGTCGTCATGCCAGCAGGTCATCGCTCGTCCATCGACGTCGCAAAACCCCACCACTGCCTGCCGGCCCCTCCCCTTGCATGCATCGGGGCTCGCCCCGTGCAGCGCGCACGCGCGCAGACTCGCGCAGGAGTCCGCGTGCAGCCCGCACTCGCGCATCGTCAGCGAGAAGTTGACGGCGGCCGGCGACGACATGTCGTCGACCATCTTTTTCACGCACTCCTGAAAGTCCGCTGGAAACAGCGACGCGGGGATGGGAAGCTTGTCGCACCCGGTGAGCAGTGCACACATGCGTTCGACCTCGTCCAGGGTCGGAACGGCCACTTCCCCACGCCGCGCTTGGACGGCGAACGGCGAAGGCGCTCGGCCGTCGGTACCGATCGGTCCGGCCTCGGCGGGCCTCTCGTTCGATCCCGCGCACACGAGTGCCATCCCGGCCCCGATCCACGCTGCGCCCGTCCTGGCCCGGAGCTTTCCGTCCCGCCACATGAAGGCCCCATTTTACTCGGAACGGACTACCGAGCCGCAACCTCCTTTCACGCCTGGACTTGCGGCGCTAAGTTCCCGCGAGACCCCCATGATCAACGACCTGCAGAAAGAGCTCGCCAGCTCTGTCGCAAAATCGCACGACGCACTCAAGCGCGAGCTGACGAAGCTACGCGCAGGTAGGGCGAGCGCCGCCCTTCTCGACGGCATCAAAGCGGATTATTACGGGACCCCGACCCCGCTCGCCCAGATGGCACACGTCAACATCCCCGAGCCACGTCTCCTCATGGTCAAGCCATGGGATCGATCGATGGTGAAGGCCGTCGAAAAAGCGCTCCGCGAGAGCGACCTCGGCTTGAACCCACAGGTGGACGGGGACGTCGTCCGAATCCCGCTGCCGCCCCTCACCGAGGAGCGCCGCAAGGAATTCGTCAAGATCGCGCGCAAATACGGGGAAGAATGCAAAGTCGCGATCCGCAAGGCCCGCCACGATGCGCTCGACATGCTTTCCACCTTCGAGACCTAGGGTCAGGCGAGCGCGGATGAGGTGGAACGGGCCAAGAAGAAGGTCGAGGAGGCCATCCAAGACGGCGTCAAGCAGGTCGACTCGATGATCGCCAAC
>CAZVPE010000015.1:0-8217 GCA_964628155.1 uncultured Polyangiaceae bacterium
CCTCGTCGGCAAACGGGTCGCGCTTCGAAGCATCCACAGTCGCGGAGAGGGGCATCGGTAGACCTTTTGGCTCAGGTTCCACTGCTAGGTCGAACAGACAAGGCCTGGTCCTATTCCTGTAGCCATTCTTTCCCTGCGCGACGGCCACTCGTGGCCGCCCTCACGAAGGATTCGGCGGCCCGCCCCCGTTGAGCTTGCGCTCGAGCTCGTCGAGCCGCTCGCCGAGGCGGCGCACTTCCTGCTGGAGCTGCTGCAAAGGCCGAAAGCTCGCCAAGATCGCTTTGATCCGGTCGTCGAGCTGATGCTGCATTTCCTCAAGCTTCTCTTTGGCTTGGTCGACGAGCGTAGGTTTCATTTCCTTTTGAGCCGCCTCGGCTTTCTCCTCGCTCCCTTTGCTGGTCGCGGGTCCAGCGGCGCCGGGAATCAGACGCCCGATTGGACCTTCGCGGAGATCGGCGAGCACTTTCTCCGTGCGGGTATGGATGAGCTCCTTCAGCGTTTGGAGGGGCACGTTGCGCGAGTGTGACTTCTGCTCCTCGTAAATAATTTGGGCGAGCGTGATCTCGGTGAGGTCGTCCTTCGTATTGTTGTCGATGATCTGCACCTCTTCGCCCGACCGCACCATCTCGGCGATCTGGAGGAGCGTGACGTACCGGCTGTCTTTCGTATCGTAGAGCTTGCGGTTGGAGTACCGCTTGATGATCCGTCGGGGTCGAGCGGGGGACGACGGGTCGGCTGCCTCGGGCTTCGTGTCCAAGATCTTCTCCTCCTGATACGACGGAGCTGGGGGGGGCTGTCGCCCGCCGTGCCGCGCACATAAGAGGATACACTAAGGACAGCGCCAAACGTGACAGAAGCGCCCAACGCCGGACCTGAAAAAACGCTCCCTCCCCAGATGCTCCTGGTCGAGCACGTCTCGGCGCGTTATCGCAAAATGCCCGACTTCGCGCTGAAGAACGTGACCCTGCGTGCTCAGCCTGGTGAGCTCGTAGTGCTGCTCGGAGCCAACGGCTCCGGCAAGTCGACCCTCCTCCGAGTCGCTGCAGGCATCGTCCGTCCGGACTCCGGTGACGTGTTCGTCGCGGGCCGCCGCGTGGCCGCACTCGACCGCCGAGAGCTTGCGCGCCTCGTGGCGTTCGTGCCTCAAAGCGAAGCGGTCGCGATCGGGTTCCGTGTGCGCGAGGTAGTTGCCATGGGCCGCGCGCCGCACCAAGACCGGTGGATGCGAGAGGGACCCCAGGATCGCGCGGCCACCGATGAGGCAATCGTTCGCTGCGACCTCGAAGCTCTCGTTGATCGACGCGTCGAAACGTTGAGCGCCGGGGAGCAGCGCCGCGTGGCCGTGGCACGGGCGCTTGCGCAGCGGCCGACCGTACTCCTCCTCGATGAACCAGCGGCGTTCCTCGACGTTCGACATCGGCTCGAACTTCAGGATTTGCTCCTCGATGTGACGGCGCGCAGTCGGGTTACCTGCGTCGTTGCGATGCACGAGCTCGACGCCGCCGCGCACCTTGCTTCGAAGACGGTCCTCTTGCGCCGCGGAGTGCCGGTGGCCTCGGGCACGCCGGGCGACGTAATGACCCCCGAACGGTTGGGACAAGCGTTCGACGCACACATCGACGTCAGTGTTCACGAGGCGACTGGGCGGAAGTATTTCGTGATTGGCAGGTGAGCGAAGGGAGACCGCATGGCCTCAGGGCGGATCCGCAAAGCCGGCGGGACAGGCGCGCCTGGGGGGAGCGGTGGCTGGCCATTAACGATACCCTTTCCGAATGGGTCCCGTAAGCGCCGGCGACATCCTGGCGGGTAAGTACCGAGTCGATCGCATCCTCGGGGTCGGAGGCATGGGGATCGTCGTGGCGGCCACCCATGTGACGCTAGACCAAAAGGTCGCGCTGAAATTCATGCTCCCGGAGGCCCTGCGCATCCCGGCGTTGGTGGAGCGCTTCGCGCGCGAGGCCCGCGCCGCGGTCCGCTTGAAGAGCGACCATGTGGCCCGAGTGCTCGACGTCGGAACCCTCGAGTCCGGCTCGCCTTTCATGGTGATGGAGTATCTGGACGGACGCGATCTCGGGTCGCTCATCGAGAGCGGCGGCGCGGTGTCGATCGACACCGCGATCGACTTCGTACTCCAGGCCTGCGACGCGGTCGCCGAGGCTCACTCGATCGGAATCATTCACCGAGACCTCAAGCCGCGGAACCTCTTTCTGACCCAGCGCAACGACGGCGGACCGCTCGTGAAAGTGCTCGACTTCGGCATAGCGAAACAAAGCACGGCGGCAGACGATCTGGCGCTGACCAAGACGAGCGAGGTCCTCGGCTCGCCGTACTACATGTCTCCCGAGCAGCTTCGGGCATCGCGGCTCGCGGACGAACGCAGCGATATCTGGGCGCTGGGAGTCATCTTGTACGAGCTCTTGACGGGCGCGCTTCCGTTCGCCGCCGAGTCGGTCACCGAGCTTGTCGCGCAGGTGTTGACCGAGCACCCGCGACCGATTCGCGGCATTCGCCTCGATGTGCCACCGCAACTGGCCAATGTCATCGAGCGATGTCTCCACAAGGAACCGTCGTCTCGTTTTCAGTCGGTCGCGGCGCTCGCCGCAGCGCTCGAACCGTTCGCACCCGAGGAGAGCCGTGGGCTCGCGAACCGGATCGCCCGGATCGCCTCCGGCGGGCGGCCGGTCCCCGCCGCGCCCGAGTCTCCCAACGGACGCCGGAAGTCCGGGGGGACGACGGGCAACTGGTGGGCCCGGAGCGAAATGGCCGGTTCGTCGCGATCCAGGACGGTCGCCGTCGGAGCGGTCGTCGCTGTCGCGGCGCTGGGCGCCGCGGTCGTAGTCGCCGGTTCGATGAAGCTGGTAGGCCGGCCGGCGGCATCGAACGCGGACCAACCCCGAGCATCCACCACCGCTTCGGCGACCATGGCCCCCACCGTCGCCCCCAGTGTGGCAGTCGCTGTCGCCCCGAGCGAGGAACACGCCGCCCCTCCGATGGCGGCAACGGGGGTCGGGCCAGCGCCCGCCTCGGCAAACCCCCGCGCGTCCGCCCCGAACGCAGATGCCGGCGGTGGACGGCCCGGGCGCCCTCGGCGCGACCTCCCGCCCCCGCCGGCAAGTAGCTCCGCGAACGAGCCGCCCGCCTATCGGACGACTTGGTGAGCGCGCGCCTCGCCATGGCCTTGGCCGGATGGGCTTTCGATCCTTTTCGACGAAAGACTCGACCCTTCTTGCGCGATCGAATCGCATCGTGCCCGATTAAGAACGCGAATGGAGCGAAGCTCGGCCTCCCACACTGCCGTCCTTGCCGCGAGTCGTCGCTGGTTCATGGACGGAGACGCACGCTCGACTGAGAAAGAAGCATCGCCGATTGGAAAAGTGACCGCGCCGATTGGAAAAGCCTGTTTGCCATCTGAAAAAGTCGCTTCGCCGGCCGACGGCGCCACGGCGCCGTTTGAACGAGACGCTTCACCGACGAGAAAGACGCTGAGCGAGTCGAACGGGGCGAATCGCCAATGAGATAGGACGCTCTGCCAATCGAAGGGGCAGGTTTCCTCGATGACAAAGACGCAGGGCCGACCGAACACGACGTGTGCGGACGGGAATTGCCGCTGTGCCAAGTGAACTTGACGCTGCGTCGATAAGAAACGACGCGCTACCGATCGAAGAAGGCGCTTTTGCTGGCCTCGCTGTCGACTCCGCGAGAGACTCGATTGGATGAAGCCCGGAACGTTCGCTTCCAGCTTGTCGGCGGGATTCCTCGCCCTCCTGATACCCGCCAGCGCGTTCGCGCAGGCGAGCGATGCCGCGGCAACCGCGCTCTTCGACGAAGGGCGGAAGCTCATGACGCAGCATCGCTACGCCGACGCGTGTCCGAAACTGGCCGAGAGCCAACGGCTCGCTCCAAGCGGTGGAACCCTGCTCAACCTGGCCGAGTGCTACGAGCACGCGGGTCAGTCGGCAAGCGCTTGGGCCGCCTGGAAAGACGCGGCAGCGCGTGCAAACGCCGCCGGAAAGACGGACGTCGAGAGGAAAGCAGTGGCGCGAGCCGCAGCGCTGGAGACCGCACTCGCGCGATTGACCATCGCCGTGCCGTCCGAGAGCGACGTGGCCGGCCTCGAAGTCAAACGCGACGGGATCGTCGTGGGCCGCGCCGAGTACGGCTCGGCGATTCCCGTGGACCCCGGGGTGCACGTCATCGAAGCGCGGGCGCCGGGCAAAGTGCCATGGACAACGAACACCGAGGTGGCGGCGAAGCAGGCGGATGCCAAGGTGACGGTCGCCATGGCGGACGCACCGGCGCCCGCACCGCCGTCGCCGGTCGCAACGCCGCAAGCGAATCGGCCCGCAACGCTGGAGTCGTCGGCGACCCCCGAACAGCCCGCGTCGACCACGGGGTCCACCCAGCGAGCGATCGGAATCGCCACGCTCGGTGTGGGCGTGGCGGGAGTCGCCGTCGGGACCGTCTTCGGCCTCGTCGCGATCTCCAAGAACAACGAGGCGCTCCAACCAAAGAATTGCTCGACGTCGACCAAGTGTTTCGCGCCGGGCCTCTCGCTGACCAGCGACGCCAAAGACGCCGCGACGGTATCGACGATCGGGTTCGCCGCGGGCGCCGCGGCCGTCGTCGGCGGGGCCGTCCTGTGGCTAACGGCACCGGCCGCGCGGACAACCTCGATTGGAATACGCGTAGTGCCGGTCGTCGCGCCCGCCTACGGGGGAGTTTCCGTCGCAAGCGTCTGGTAAACGCTACTCCGGGCGTGCGAGCTCGCGCAGCGCGCTCGACTGGACGCGAGCCTCGACCGCGCCGAAACGCACGCGGCTCGACGATCCGCTCGTTTCGATCACCTCCACGCGAACGCCCTCGGGAAGGCGGGTCGCGCCGGGTATCGTGATGCCTCGCTCGTCCAAGGGCCGCGCATTTTCGACGACGACCACGGCCTCGCGCAGGTGGATGCGATCGTGGCGCGCAGCGAGCGCCATCGCCACAGCGAGCGCGAGGACCGGCGTCGCGATCCCGGCCGCGACGCCACCCGAAATGCGAGCGCGGCGCGCGCGGCCCAGGATGCGCAGAAAGAGAGCTATGGAGAGCGTCGCCGAGGCGACCACGGCAAGGCCACTCCAGGTGTCTTCGGAGAGCAGGCCCGCGACGGTCCTTCCGAGCGACTTCCCGGGATCGATCTCCACGGGCTCGCCCGCGTGCACGCGACGTCGCGCAATCTCCGACCGAATCACGGTAAGCGCGCGGGACGCGTCATCGACGAGCTGCGGGGAACGCGAGAGCTCGCGCGCCTCCTCGAAACCTTGCGCTGCGCGCCCGAGATCGCCGGGAGACTCGGCGCCAATTTGGACACGCTTCGCATACGCCAGCCCGCGGTCGAAGCTCGCGACGGCGTCGATGACCCCTCGGTCGGCGAGCGCCTCGAGCGAGACAATCGCGTCTTGCGGGCGGCCTTCTTTCAGAGCGGCGGCTCCCGACGCGAAGAGCGCGTCCGTTTCGTCGTCCGCACGCACCGGTGCGGCGACGAAGAGGACCGCGAGAGCACCGACCAGAGCGAGGAAAAGGGCGCGCGCGAGCCGCCTCATCCCCCGGTCTCCAAGCCTCGGATGGCTCCCTGGGCGCGCACCCACCGATCCCGCGCCGACGCGATGTCTGCGGCCTCAGGGGCGAAGCGGGCCCCCTCGCACTCGCGCAGGAGGGCCGCTACGCGCGATGCGGAGGCACGCGCCACTCCTGCGCGTTCGAGGCGCGCGATCACCTCGGCGGCCACCGCGCCGCGCACGTTCACCCCGGCGTGCGCCAGCGCCGCCGCTTCGAGCGCGCGCGCGATGGCCGCATCCGCAGTTCGCGCGTCGGTGCGGCCGCATGCCTCGATGGCGGCTTCCAGGCGCTCTCGCAGCTCCGCTTCCGGCGAGGCGCGCCGATTTCGCCATGCGGCGAGGGCGCGCCGGCCCGCAGCCCGACCCGCCACCACCGCACCAAACGCAAGCGGCCACGCGCCGACGCCGGCAATCCAGAAGACGGGGGAGTCGTCGGCGTGCGCGCGCGGACCCCGGGGCCCTTCCAACCGGTCGCGCACCGCGGGGAGGCCAGGCAGTGTCTCGCGCGCGGGATCGGCGGACGCGTTCGCGCCGGCCGCCGACGGTAAGACGCGCACGACCCCGAGGGATGCCCGTGCGACACCGTATCCCCGCTGTTCCGGATCCCAGAACGGTAGCGTAAGTTCGCCGAGATCGACGACGCCGCGGCGCCGCAACCGCACGACGTAGTCGATGGTCCGTTTGCCTCCCCACGCGTCGTGGCCCATCGCCGCGAGCTCTCCGTGCACCTCGGGCGTCAGCCATTCCACGCCGGCGCGCGCCGGTGGCGTGATTGCGGCGGGCATGTTCCCCGTTCCCGACAGCTCGACGTGGACGCCGATTGCACCGCCCTCTTCGATCTCACGAGGCGAGACTTGGGCGGTCAGCGAGAAGTGGCCGACATCGCCGAGCGTGTAACCGGGAGGGCGCCCCGCGAGAGGCGGCTCGGTGACGTGCACGACGACGGTCTCCGCGGTGCGTGCCGGTCCCGACGCGCTCTGCGGGCGAACGACGTTCAAGCGCATCGGGCCGATGGTCAGGTCACCGGTGTGTAAGGGAAAAAGCGCCCAGCGACGAAGGAGCTTGACCTCCCACGTTCGGCCGCCGGCGATCGCATACCCCACCCGAGGCGGGTCCTGATCTTCGCGTAGCAGCGGATGCTTGACGAAGTCGGCCGCCGTCGACTCGTGCCCGGCTTCCCCGTCGACGTCGGCGCGCTCCCCGGTGTCGGCATACGCGTAGACGCTGTAGGTGACTTGTTCGCCGACGGCCGCCGTCGTCTTGTCGACGGTGGCGTGCAGAAAGAAGAACTGACCGCGAGCCGGCTCGAGCGAAAGCTTCGGGTCGATGGGGATCTGCGGCGTGGAGGCTTGCCCCGGATCATCGTTGTCGATTCCAGGAAGGAGACCCTTCCAGGGGTCGAAAGGAGAAAATCGGAACGGACTCCACATTCCAGGCGGCAGCGCGGGAGCGGAGGCGCGCGGGCGCGGCGCTTGCCCCGCGGGGACGACTGAAATCGTCAGGGGTTGCACGGAGTAGCGCGCGCCGGACAGGAGCACGGTCGCCGGACCGACGTGGAACGTACCCACGCGCTGCGCCTCGAGCTGCCACGTCATCGTGAGGGTGTAGCGGTCCATCCGGTTGCCGTTGATGCTGATGTGCGTCTGCGACGGCGCCGGATTCTGGCCGCGCACGACGAAGCCGTGCGTCCCTCCGAGTTGCGCGTCGGCGGGCATCGTGTCGGCGCTCGTGGCGCTGAGCTCTATCTCGAAGACGTCGCCCACCCCCACGGTGGTCGCGCTCGCTCGGAGCTGCAGCTGAGGAGGAGACTGGGCAGAGGCGGCCTTCCCGAGAAAGAGGAAGGCTAGAATGGCTGCAATCCACGGAAGGCCGCGTAGGACCGGGAGGACGAAACTGGTCATTTGTCGGCCATCCCGCGCACCCGCTTCTTGCCAGCGCGCTTGGCCTCCTCTTGCTGAAGGGTCGGCGCGCTCTCGAGCTGGTCGAGCATTCGCTCGTCTTCGTTGGTGCTCGGCGGCGGCTGGATCCCGGCGTCGGGACGCTGCGGCGCCGCGTCCGGCGGTTCCGGCGGCGGCTCGGCGCCGGAGTCCCGCCCCGTGTCGTCGTGCCCCGCTTCGTGCGCGGCGTCCCGGCCCGCGTCGTTCGACTCCGGTGCTCCGTCTCTCGCTGCGTCCCGGGCGGCGTCGGAGGCCGCGTCGTTCCCGGCGTCCTTCTTCTCGTCTTCGATCCGGCGAAGCGCAATGGCGCGGTTCCAAGCCGCGTCACGACCGATGGGATCGCCGCTGTCGACCTCGCCGGGGGCGAGCACAAGGGCGTGGTCGTATGCACGAACGGCTTCCTCGTAGGCCCCGTCCAGGAACGAGAGATTGCCTTGGAGATAGAGCGCTCGGGCGCGAAGGTCGATCGGTGTGTGCTCGGCTCCGCCAATCGCTTCCAGCACTTGCCTCGCGCATTCCACGCGGGCGTGGCGCTGCGCCCGAGCTTCTTCCGTGATGCCCGCGTCGATGTCTTCCTCGCCGAAGCGTCGCCCGTAAAGCTCGCCCATCCGAAAGAGCGAGAGACCCAGATCGAACGTGCCGTCCGCTCGGCGCTTCAGCTCGTCGGGAGTGCCGATGCTCCC
>CAZVPE010000015.1:8317-51974 GCA_964628155.1 uncultured Polyangiaceae bacterium
ATGAGGATAAGAACGGCTCCGCTCAGCGGCCACGCGTATTCCTCGGCGTACACCGTTTCGACCTTTTCGCTCAGCTCTTCGCGCATCATCTTCTTCAAGGCGCGCGCGACCTGATCGATCCCCGTGTCTCCGTGCTCGGCTCGCACGATCGTCCCGCCGCTCGTTTGTGCGACCCGCGCGAGCTGCGCCTCGCCTTCCGCCGACAGCGCGGTCGTCAGGGGCTTGCCGTCCTCGTCGCGCCGAACTCCGGTGACCCTGCCGTCCGCGCTCACGTCCGGAATGACCTCGGGTGCTCGGCCGCCTATCTGAACGACGTCGATGCGCGTTCCCTCGCGCTGGCAGGCTTCGGCGACGCTGACCGGATCGCCCTCGAGGTCCTCGCCGTCCGTGACGAGGACCATCACGCGTACGTGGTCTTTCGATTTCGGATCGCGCGCGAAAACCTCTCGTCCCCGCTCGAGGGCCCGCGCCGTCGCCGTACCGCCGACCGGCATGTCGTTCGGCTCGAGCTGTCGCAAGAACTGCGCGATGGCGGCGCCGTCGCTGGTCAGAGGAAAGCTCATCGGCTCGCCGGCGAACGCGACGGCGCCGAATCGCGCCCCCGGCAGATCTTGGATGAGCCGCGCGACTTCAGCCTTCGCTCGCGCGATGCGGCTCGGCACGATGTCGCGCGCGTACATGCTCTTCGAATAGTCGAGGACGATCACCACATCGAGGTTGGTCGCCGGAATGATCTTCGTACCGCTCCCGAATTCCGGGCGAGCGAGAGCGACGAACGCGAGAATCATCGCCACGATCGACAGCACGGACTTGGTGGCCCTCCGCGCTGCGGAGTCGTACGTCGTCAGCGCGGCCAGGAGCCCCGCTTCGCCAAATGTCTCGGCGGCCCTCGCCTGTCGGACGCTCGCCCAAACGATCGCCCCGGCGTATCCAAGGAGGGCCAAGACACACAGCCCCGCAACGAGCATCCCCGAAGCCGACCCGAAATCGTACCCCCACCTCACGGGAACCTCCGGACCAGCGCGAGGCGTACGAGCGCCTCGAGCGCGACAAGGACGGCGGCCGGCAACAAGAGGAGAGGAAACAAGTCCTCCATCGTCGCGGCCTGCGCCTCGAACTTCGTCTTTTCGAGGTGGTCTAGGATGGCGTGCATGCTCTGCTCGAGCCCCGACTTGTCGGTGGCGATGAACGCCTCGCCGCCCGTCTCGTGGGAGATCTTTCGAAGAAGCTCGGGGTTTACCGGGAAATGTTGGCGCTGATACACGGGCTGGCCGAAGAGGTCCGTGCCGGTTTGGACATCGACGTCGTCGCCGTTGCCGATTTGCACCGTGTAGATGCGTACCCCTTCTTTCTGGGCAAGGTGGGCGGCGTACTCGGGAGAGACCACTCCTTCGTTCGAGTCGCCGTCGGTCAGCAGCACGACGGCTTTGCTCCGGGCGTCGCTCCTGCGAACGCGCGCAACGGCCGTGCCGACCGCATCGCCGATTGCGGTCTTGCTGCTGTCGATGACCCCGAGTTCGATCTTCGAAACCAGCTGCGTGATGAGCGCGTAATCGAGCGTCGGCGGCGACAGCACGAACGCCTGCTTGGCGAAGACGACGACGCCGATGCGATCGGTCTTGCGGCGCCGCACGAACTCGACGAGCACGTCCTTGGCGACGTCGATGCGCGTCGGACGGTGACGCGAACCGTGTGCCCCCGCCCCCCCTCCTGCGCTGACCGGGGCGTCCATGACCGCTGACATCGATCCCGAAAGGTCCAGGACGATGACGATGTCGATCCCGCGCTCCTCCTGCATCTCACCACGCAAAACGCTCTGCGGACGCCCGAGCGCGAGCGCCGCGAGCACGAGCGCAGCGCCTCTCAAGACCCCTGGCAAGTCGCGGAGCGGCGTGCGCCAGCCGCGAGGGCCAAGCACCAGCGGTGCGATTGTCGGGACGCCCAGGCGTGGAACGCGGGCGTCGGCGCCCAGCGTCATTCGATAGACGATGTACGGCACGGCGAGCAACGCCGCGACCAGCGCGAGGCACCAACCGGCCCGCATCACCCACGCCAGCGCATCGGCGGTCGACGGGTGATCGCCGAGCGGCCCCGGCCATGTAGCCCATTTCGCGCTTCGCCAGGCGTCCCCACGAGCCAGGACGGGCGCTACGAGCGCGAGGGCAAGGGTGGCGAGCGTGCCAAGCGCGACGAGCGCGCCCCGGATCCAGCGGGCGCGCATCACGGGCGGACCTCCACGGCTTGGACGGGAGGAGGCCCGGCCGGTGTCATCGTGGCGCGCACGACTTTTTCTGCATCGACCAGCGCGCGCTCGCACTCTTCGAGCGTCGGCGTCACATCGGCGAACTTGACGAGGTCGCAGTCCTGCAAGAACGCGGCAACTTCGGGGAGCGGCATCCGGAATTGGGGGACCTTGCGAAGCGCCGTCAACATCTCGTACGTCGTCGACTCCAGCCCGTCGAAGCCGAAGCGGGCACCCAGGCATTCGCGAACCGCGTCATTCACGCGGTCGAAGAACTCGGCGAAACGCTTTGTCTCGAGCAGGCCAGCGTGGCGCACTTCGTCGAGGCGCTCGAGCGCGACCTCCCACGGCGGGCGAGGCGGGGGAGGCGGAGGGCTCGCCCTCGGCCGCTTCATCCATCGATACACGAGCCAGAGGAGCGCGCTCCCTATCACGGCGCCGATTGCTCCCCAGTAGAGGGCCCGCTCGAGCGCGACCCACTCTTCGCGCTGTCCGCGCGGCGGGGGGTTTGGCTTCGGCTGAGCGTCGGGGGTCGACGCGGTCGGGTCTTCGATGACGATGGTGTGCGGCTTGGTACAAAGCGTGAAAATGTCGCTGTTGGCGCGGGAGATCGAGACTGGCAGCGCGGGCAAGACCAACGTCCGCCGACCGGGCTCCGCGGGAAGCGCAACGAGCAGGAGGTCGAGAGTCGTCTGGCGGCGGCCGGTCTTGGGGTCGAGATCGACGCTCGAGAGCCGCGCGCCTGCCTCACCGGCCTGATCGGGCAGAACGAACCCCGCCGCTTTGAGGGTGCGCGCCGTGTCGCTCTCGGTCTGGAGTTCGAGCCCCCGTGGCAGGACAGTCTCCCCTTTGCCGTGAGAGACGACGACGTGGAGCGTCGCTGCGTAACCGCTCTTGCCGTTTCGCGGGAATGAATCGACGAGCTGCGGCCTTTCCTTGCCTGCCGGCGCCGTTTCCACGCATTCTCCGCGCGCTTCGCGGGACGCGAGCAACGAAGCCGCGAAGACGAAAACCCACGCCGAAACGAGCGGCCAAAAAGACTTCATCGGCGGATTCTCCGGGCGCGGCGCGCGAAGAGGTCGCGCAGCGGACGGACGAACGATCCGCCGGTATCGATGTCGACCGAATCGAGCCCGAGCTTGTGGAAGACGCCTCGCCGGAACGAGGTGATGTGCTCGACCGCCTCCGTGTGCCACGCCCGCACCCGAGGATCGCTCGTGTCGACGACGACGCTCTCGCCGCTCTCCAGATCCTCGAACGTCGCGATGCCCACGTCCGGAAGCTCGGCGTCACGGCGGTCGACGAGCACCACAGGGACGACGTCGTGCTTCGCCGACGCGAGCGCAAGCGCACGCTCGTAACCCGTGTCGTAGAAGTCGCTGACGACGAAGGCAATGCTCCGCCGGCGCGAGATGCGCACGAGCGCTTCGAGGGCCGCTTTGAGGTCCGTGCCGGCGCCGATGCGCATGTTGCCACTGTCGTCACGGGCATGGGCATGGGCTCGCGCCCCCGCCGCTTGGGTGGGCTCGAACCCGAGGATTTCTCGGACGACCCGCATCACGTGTTTCTCCCCCTTCTTCGGGGGGACCACCCGCTCGATCCGGTCTGTGGCGATGATGAGACCTACGCGGTCGTTGTTGCGGATTGCGCTGAATGCGAGCAGCGCGGCCACCTCGCTCGCGACCCTTGTCTTGGGGGCCCTGCGCGTTCCGAAGCGCTCGCTGGCCGAGAGATCGACGACGAGCATCACGGTCATCTCGCGCTCTTCGACGAAGACCTTGACGAAGGTTTCACTCATGCGCGCGCTTACGTTCCAGTCGATCGTGCGCACGTCGTCGCCCGGCTGGTACGGGCGCACCTCGCGGAACGCCAGACCCTGGCCCTTGAAGCTCGACGAGTACGTCCCCGACAGCTGCTCGTTGGCGAGCCGCGCGGTGTGGATCTCGATCGTGCGCAGGGCGTGGAGAAGCTCTTTCGGGATCACGACCGCCTCGTCACGGCACCTCGACCACGTCGAAAACGCGTTTGACGATCTGCTCGCTCGTCACTTCTTCGGCATCGGCCTCGTAGGTGAGCACGAGACGGTGTCGCAAGACGTCCGGTCCGATCGCCTTTACGTCCTCTGGCGTGACGTAGCCGCGATGGCGCAAGAACGCGTGCGCGCGCGCCGCGAGATTGAGCGCGATGCTCGCGCGGGGGCTGGCCCCGAACTCGACGAGCGGGGCGAGGTCTTTGAGTCCGTGCTTCGCGGGCTCGCGCGTGGCGAAGACAATGTCGACGATGTATTCCTTCACTTTTTCGTCGACGTACACCTGCTTGACGATCTTCGCGGCTTCCAGAAGCTCACCCGGGGTGACCACCGGGTCGGCATGGCTCGGCTCGGCTTGGGTCATGCGATCCATGATCTTGCGCTCGTCGTCGCGTGTCGGATAACCGACCTTGATCATGAGCATGAACCGGTCGATCTGCGCCTCGGGAAGCGGGTACGTTCCTTCCTGCTCGATCGGATTCTGCGTAGCCATGACGACGAACGGCTGCGGGAGCGGGTACGTCTTGTCGCCGATCGTCACTTGCCTTTCCTGCATCGCCTCGAGCAGGGCGCTTTGCACTTTGGCGGGAGCCCGGTTGATTTCGTCGGCGAGGATCAGGTTCGCGAAGATCGGGCCCAACTTCGAGGTGAACTCGCCCCGCTGCTGGTTGTAAACGACGGTGCCGACGAGGTCTGCCGGCAGAAGGTCGGGGGTAAACTGGACGCGCGCGAACTTCGCGTGGATCGTGTCGCACAGCGTTCGTACGGTCAGCGTCTTGGCCAGGCCGGGAACGCCCTCCAGCAGCACGTGGCCGCCCGTGAGAAGGCCGACCAGGATGCGCTCGACCATATACTGCTGGCCGACGATTACCTTGCCGACTTCGTTCATCAGCCGGTCGACGAATGCGCTTTCTTTGGCGACCAGCTCATTGAGGGCACGGACGTCGTACATGGCTTTTTCGCTCCAGCGGGAAGGGTGCGGCGGTTCTATCACGGCCCCGCCGACCGCGAGCGACGCGAGACCTCGCGAATTTATTCCCCGGGTCGGCCCGGACGCCACGCCTTCGTCACTGGCAAGTGGCGCTTTGCGGTCCGGTATGCGGGCAATGGGTCATGGGCATGGCGATGCTGATCGCCGTCTCGAGGTGCCAAAGACGGCAGTTGAGCGTGTCGCCCATCACGATCATGTTCCCCGATGGGTCGACCAAATCGCCCGAATCCCCTTCGACGTAGGGAAGGCCGCCGTCGCTCGCGCAGACGGCTTCACATCCGGCCACTTGACCGTTGTAGACGGTCAAGCCGTTGTCGTCGGTGCAATAGTGCCAGTCCAGACTGCAAAACGGCTCACAAGGACCCCCGCACAGATCGGCGCCGAGCGGCCCGGCGTGCCGGCAGTGGACTTCCGGATGCGCTGCCGCGGAGTGCGCGTGCCAGAGACGGCAGCTCAGGGTGTCGACGTTGTCCGGCTCGTTCTCGAGCGGGTAGAACTGCCCCTGGGTCATGTACCCGCAAAGCGTCATGCAAACGTCGTTCGAAAGGTACTCCAGATACTCCCCGGTGCAGTTCTGCGCCATGACCGAGCAGTAGTTGTCGCACGTCAGCGGGCCTTCTCCACCGGTCGGATCGCTGCCCGCGTCGATCGCGGCCTCCGGGTTCGCGTCGGTCCCGGCCTCGGGGTTCGCGTCGGTCCCGGCTTCGGGGCTCTCGAGGGTGGCCTGCTCGATGCCGAGCACCGAATTGCAACCGAGGATGGGGCCCCCTCCAAAGACCGCGGCCATAGAAGCGATTAGGGCGATCGGCAGCTCGCGATTCACCATCCGACGACGCACGTTGACCCCTGGCATCACCAGACTCCTGCCACGGCGCCACCACCGAGGCCGACCACGATGCGGGCGCTCCGCCCCGACCCGCCCCCGGGTGCCGTGAGCCAAATCACGAGTCCCGTCGCAAGCGCTGAGGCGCCGACGGCAAACGCCACCGTGGCGGCGTCGCCAAGCCCCAGGGCGTTTTTTCGATCAGAGACTCCCTGGGCATTACACAGGTTCGGGTTGCTCGTCTCGCAATGTGAGAAAGAGTCGTTCTTCTTGCCATTCGCGAGCAACGCGAGCACCCCGGCCGCACCGAGGCCGGCGACGCCGGCGCCAGCGACGACCAGGCCGACCGTCCCTTGTGAGCTCGCGCGCGGGGGTTCAAATTCGGGATGCGAGGGTTGCTGCGCGAAGCCCGCCGGCGTGGCGATCGGCGAGGCGGGGAGCGGCGACCCCTGGAGCGGCGATGGCGATGCGGGCGCCTCCTCGAGCAGCGGAACGGACGCCACCAACTGAGCACCATCTTGCAAGACATCGATTCGAGCAGTCCAGGCCTTGTATCCGGGAGCGCTCGCCTCGACCGAATGCGTGCCCTTGTCGATGGGAATCGCGGCCCCCCACTCCGAGGCCGCGACGAGGATGCCGTCGCGCTTCAGTTGCATGGCCGCAACGGCTTGCTGCACAGTGATCGTCAACCGCGCGAGCTTCGGGGAAAGCGTTTCGGCGTGCCGCTGCGCAATGGCCTTGTAGTCGGCGCGCCTTGCCGCCTGCGCCGCGCTCTCGGCCTCGCGGTACGTGGCCCACGCGGTCGCGGTTCGGCCGGCCTTTTCCCAGCAGCTGGCCAAGTTCAGGAGCGTGCTGGGCGACGGATCCAGGCGCTCGCTGTCGGCGAACTTGGGGCAAGCGTCCCCGAACTTCCCCTCGGCGACGAGTTTGCGCCCATCCTCGAACAGGGCTTGGGCCGCCACTTTGTCGCTTTCCGGAGGTGACGACTGGGCCCAAGTCGAGCCCGAGGCCGTCACGAGAACGGAGGTAAGCGAAGAACGCGCAACCGCCTTCCACCGCATGCACCTCTTTTACTCGAAGGACGGTCAGCGCAGGGCGGGAATGTCGTCGTCGGAAGGCAGGGGCTCCCTATGGGGAGGCTGGGGGACCCCCTTCGCCTGCGGGGTGCCGAAACCCGAACGCGACGAGGGCGAGGGCGAGGGCGCCGCCGGGAGGACGGGTGCGACGGAGGGGTCGAGCTTGGCGCTCGCGCTCGGCGGGCTCGCAGGTGCGCTGAGCGAAGCGAGGGCAACCGAAGGCTGGGCAGGAAGCTCGGGGGGAAACGCCTCGCTCGAGGCCGGTGGGGAGCTCGTTGCGGTCGCAACCCGCGGAACACCTGCGGTTTGACGGCGAAGCCCGAAGGCGGCTCCGAGTACGAGGATAGCGAGAGCCAGCGCGCCGGCCCCGGCCCATAACGCGATGCCTCTTGCCTTCGACGTCCGAAGCGGCTTTTTCCCGGGACCCCACGCAGCCGGAGTGCGCGGAACAGGAGTACGAGCCGGCGGCGTTTGGTGGATCGCCGTCCCTTCGCGGGCGGCAACCGGTGCTCCAGGGGGCGGCGTCTCCGAAAGGTGTGACATCGCCAACCGCGCGCGCTCGACCACGATGCGCGACCCCGGCGGCACGAAGGGCTCGAGCGCCGACGCAAGGTCTGCGGCGTTCGCGTAGCGGCTCTCGGCGTCTTTTTCGAGGCAATGCTCGACGACCCTCGCCAGGGCGTCCGGGATGTCGGACCGGAACTGGGACAGCGACAGTGGCGCGTCGCCGACTACCTTGAGGCACAGGTCCGGCAGCGTCTCGGCTTCGAATGGCATGCGCTGCGTGAGCAGCTCGAAGAGCACGACGCCGAGGGCCCACACGTCGGCGCGGCAGTCGACGCCGCGCGCCGACCGCATTTGCTCCGGCGCCATGTAGAGCGGTGATCCGAGCATCGCGCGCGTATGCGTCAGCGCCCCGGGCCCGACGGCCATGGTCTGGGCGGATTTGGCCACCCCGAAATCGAGCACCTTCACCTTGACCGCTCCGCCGACGGTGCGCGCCAAGAAGAGGTTCTGCGGCTTCAGATCGCGGTGAACGATGCCCGCCGCGTGCGCTTCCGCCACCGCCTCGCAAGCCTGGGCGATCCAGTCGGCCGCCACCTCGACGGGCAGCGGTCCGCGCTCCGCGAGTGCTTGTGCGAGGTCGGCGCCTTCGAGAAGCTCCATCACCATGTAGGGAACGCCGGATTCGAGCAGGCCGACGTCGAGCACTTTCGCGGCGTGCTCGCTCTTGAGTTTGGCCGCGGCCCGCGCCTCACGCAGGAAGCGCGCTACGGCTTCCTCGTTCCCCAGCACCTCGCCGCGCACGAACTTGATGGCGATGCGCTTGTCGAGCTGCTCATGCAGAGCCTCTACGACGACTCCCATGCCCCCGACGCCTATCACCCCGCCGACCCGGTACTTGCCCGCAACGAGTTCCCCTTCGCGAACCGGGATCGGACCGAGCTCGGTCATCGCTAGAGCACCCTCCAACTTGCTACGAGTAGCACGGACGGCTCAGCCCTGCATCCGGCTCCTCATGACCCCGCCGGGAACGAACGGTGCTTTTCGGGGAGCCGGAGGTAACACATGAGAGTCGTCGCTCTTGCGTGCTGGGGGGCGGCCGCGCTCGCCGGCGTCGCCAACTGCTCGGACACCAACTCGACGGCGCCCCCGGCCGTCTCTCCGCCGGGGCCCTCCAGCGGAGTCGAAGAATCGCAAGGAGCGCCGCCTCCACCGACGACCAGGGAGCAAGCTCAGGACCTCGTCGGTGCCGCGGAGATCCAGATCCGCGACTTGGAGGACATCCGCGCCGCATCGACGGATCGGCCGACAAGAGAGTCGGTCGATCGACAGATCGTGACGGTTTCTCGCCACCGTGACGCCGTTTTGGCAGACCTCGGAACGCCTCAGTCGCTTCGCCTCGAGGCCGACGCTTCGAACCTTCGGCGCGCGATGCAGTCGGCGGCTGCCACGCAGCCGCAGGCTCCCGACCTCCCGCCCATCCAGCGACAAGATCGACCCCCGGGCGGCGATATCGCGCTTCCCCCCGCGCGCTGAGCTGCAAGCCCGTGGCTGCTTGACCGCGCGCGTGGAGCGCTCCACCTCAAGCCTCAACGAAATGGAGCTCTCCGCGATCGAACGGATGACGCGGCTTCTCGAGCTGACCGCCGCACTCCTGAAAACGATGACTCCCGATCAGGTAGCCGACGTCCTGATGCAGATGGGCCTCTCCGCACTCGGGGCACGCGCGGGGGCCCTCCTCATGATCGCCGACGAGGGGGGCGAGTACGTTCTTCTCGAGAGAGCGTGCGACGAGGCAGTGCCCGCCCGCGCCGCGCGGCTGCCGCTCGACTCCGAAGCGCCGGTCGTCATGTGCGCACGGACCGGACGCGCGGTGCGCCCGGGCTCGCACCGGCTGTGCCTCCCCCTCCTCATTCGCGGCCACGCCATTGGCGCGCTCTCGCTCGAGTTGCCCCCGGACGAAGCGGTCGACGACGAGCGGTTTTCGCTCCTGGAAGCCGCCGCTGACCAATGCGCGCAAGCACTCGAGCGGGCTCACCTCTACGCCTTGGAGCGACTCCGCCGCGAGGAGCTCGAACGCAGCAATCGGCTGAAAGACGACTTTCTGGGGATTGTGTCCCATGAGCTTCGGACCCCGCTCTCGGCCATCTTGGGGTGGGCGCGGATGCTGCGCCACGGCATGGTGGGCAGCAGCCACGCGCGCGAGCGGGCGCTCGAGGCAATCGAGCGAAACGCCACACTTCAGGCGCGTCTGGTCGACGACCTGCTCGACGTCTCGCGCATCGTGAGTGGAAAGCTCGACCTCGAGACGTCTGCGGTCGATCTCTCTTCGGTGATCGACGCCGCACTCGATTCGGTTCGGCCGACCTTGCTCGCCAAGGGCGTCGAGACGCGACTGTCATTCGCCCCGGAAGGGGTCACCGTGCTCGGCGACGAGCGACGGCTCCAGCAGGTCGTTTGGAATCTCCTGGCGAACGCGATCAAGTTCACGCGCGCCGGCGGCCGCATCGAGCTCGGTCTCGAGCGGGCGGCCACTACCGCCCGCATCACGGTCAAAGACAACGGAATCGGCATCCCGCAAGACGCGCTACCTCACGTGTTCGAGCGTTTCAAGCAAGCGGACGGGGGCGCCACGCGGCAGTATGGCGGCCTCGGTCTGGGCCTGTCGATCGTGCACCACGTCATCGAGGCGCACGGAGGGCGGGTCCACGCGCTCAGCGAGGGCGAGGGCAAGGGTACGGAGATCGTCATCGAGCTCCCGATTCTCGAGGCTCCCAGCATGCCTTCGCTGCCACCTTCCGAGACTGGGCCCACCAGCGCGCGGTTGGAAGGAGCCCGCGTGCTCCTCGTTGACGACGATCGCGATACGCGTGAGTTTCTCGCGACGGCGCTCCGTTCGGCGGGCGCGGACCTTCGGGCGGTCGGGAGCGTGGACAGCGCGTTCGAAACGATGCGCTCCTGGCAACCCGACGTGATCGTGTCAGACATCGCGATGCCCGACGAGGACGGCTACGCATTCATTCGCCGCGTGCGAGCCTTGGCTCAGGAAGCGGGCGGCCGCACACCCGCTGTCGCGCTCACGGCGCTCGCGCGGGCCAAGGACCGCGTGCAGGCGCTCGCGGCCGGCTTTCAGACCCACCTGCCGAAACCGATTGACCCAGCCGAGCTCGTCCTGGCCGTCGCCAGCCTCCGGTACACCGCAAGTCGGACGGCAGGAGAGTAGACCCGAGGGGCCTGTTCCGATTTCTCGCGGCCCATCGAATGCCGTCGATCAGCCTGCGAGCACATGGGGATAGGCCCTCTACGGTAGACTCTTGGCTACCCCCAGCATGACGGCACCGGCGGCGCACACGAGCGTTGCCAGCGCCAGCAGACCGAGGCCCCTCCCGGCATCGGCCTGTCCTTTTGCGATGCGACGGACGCGGGCCCCGATGACGTGGTGGAGGGCGATGACGACGAGGGCCAGCGTGAGCTTCGCGTGCATCCAGGGCATGTGCGCATAGGAGCGGGGGTCGAGGAGGATGCGACCGAGCCCGGCCAGAAAACTCACCGCGAACGCCGGCAGCGTGAGCCGGGTGTAGACGCGTCGAGCAAGACCGCCGATCTCGGCCGGGGCCGCCGACGACGCAGCGCCGGCACCGAAGGCGGCGACGGCGAGGATCGCGCCAATCCAGACCACGTTGGCCGTGACGTGCGCTGCGAGGAGCGCAAACGGGAGCGAGAGCCAGCTCACACGGGCCTGGTAGCATGGTTGCCGACCTTTGGCGCCGCTACACTGTGAACGTCGTGTTAGGGTCGAACTGCCCACAAGGACCAGACGAGAGGAAACCGCGATGGCGCTCCCCCATAACAGGCTTCGCCCCGCCGCCTTGGCGACCGCGGCGCTATTCGGTGCGACGATCCTCGGCGCGCCGCTTCGCGAGGCCCGGGCCGACAACGCGGCGATCGGCAAAGGAATCGTCGGCGGGTCCCTCGTGGGCGCCGGCCTCGTTACGAGCGTGGAGTCGCTCGTTGGCGTCCACGCGGGATGGGCATACGGCGTCGGTGCGTTGGTCGGCGCCGGCGGCGGTGGTGTCGGCGGCTATTTCATCGGCAACGGCAGCAGCGACGGCAAAGCTCCGACGTACGTGCTCGCGCTCGGCTTGGCGATGGTCATTCCCGCGATCGTGCTGACGCTCAACGGAACCCGTTACATCCCCGAGGAGGGCGCGACGGAAGACCGAGCTCCGACTGCGCCGGCCGCCGAGCCGGGAGTGCCGGGTGAAAGCGTAACGGGTGCGCCCACCGACGTGGTCGCACCACCTCCTCCTCCCCCTCCGTCGTCGCCCGCTACGCCGCCCCAGTCCAAAGCAGGACCACGGGCGAGGCCCGCGGGGTCCTCGCCGCCGCGGGATTCCCTGGTCGGCGTGAGCGACGAAGGGGTGCGGCTCGGCGTTCCTGTCCCCGATGTACGCCCAGTGTTCTCGGTCGCCGAGCAGCGCCAGTACGGAATGCGCGCCGAGACCGAGCTACGCATGCCGGTCTTGGAATTGATCTTCTAGGGCCTCCGTTCCCTGACGACACGGGCCTGGGCGCCCTGGTATCATCCTCTGTTGGAGCCGCGAGCGGGAAGGCTCGAGCGGCACGGAGGGTCATGGCACAGCGACTTGCTCAACCGTCCAAGCCGACGGATCCGATGCTCGGCCGCGTCATCGCGGGCCGTTACCGTCTCGAAGCGCGTATCGGCGAAGGAGGCATGGGCGTCGTTTATCGCGCCCGCCACGTCCTCATCGATCGCGTGGTTGCGGTGAAGCTGATCAGGCCCGATCTGCGCGGAGAGACGCACCTCCGAGCGTGGATGCTCCGAGAGGCGCGCGCGGCGAACCGCGTCGACCACGCTCACATCATCGATATCCACGACATCGGGGAGACCGAGGACGGAGAGCTCTATCTCGTAATGGAATACCTGGTCGGGACGTCGCTCTCGAGCGAGCTCGCGCGTGGCGTGATGCCTTTGGCTCGAGGGGTCGACATCCTCGAGCAGATGTGCGCCGCGCTGGCGCGCGCCCACGACCTCGGCGTCGTCCACCGCGATCTCAAGAGCGACAACATCCTCTTGACCACGCGCGGCGGTCGGAAAGACTTCGTGAAAATCCTCGACTTCGGTCTCGCGCACCTCGCGATGGATCCGCGCCTTGCACCAAGGGGGGCGGTGTTCGGGACGCCCGAGTACATGAGCCCGGAGCAGGCGCGCGGCGAAGAGGCGAACGCGCAGAGCGATCTTTACGCGCTCGGCGTGCTGTTCTTCGAAATGCTCACCGGCCAGCTCCCCTTCCGCAGCGACGACCGGGAAACGCTGCTCGACATGCAGCGCACCGCGGTTGCCCCGCGTCCGCGCACGATCAAACCAGACGTCTTGCCGGCGGCAGAAACCATCGTCGTCAAACTGCTCGAGAAGGACAGACGGAAGCGGTTCCAAGACGCCCACCACCTGCACGAGGAGCTGAAATCCGTGCAGCGTAGCCTCCCGAGCACGCCGTGGGAGGTTGCCGCAACCGGCGAAAACGCCATGCCCCCGCCGGCTCCGCCGCCGCAATCGGAGGGTGTCATCGAGTGGGCGAGCCGCGCCGCACTCTTCTCGCGCATGCTTTCGCGCGCGTATCCCGGCGGCAACGCGCCCGCGGACGTGCAAGCCGCAGGATTGCAGGCCTGGGACCTCGCAGCGCGCGCCACCCGCCTGGAAGGTGAAGTCGCGAGTCACACCCGCAAGCTCGAAGCGCTCGAGCGGCGTGGCCGCGCTCTCCGAGCGGAGATCGGGCGCAAGGTGGAGGAGCTTGCGCACGAGGAGTCTCGTGCGCTGCGCGAGCAGTCGGCGGAGCAGGTCGAGGTAGCGCGGCTGCGCGAAGCGCTTCAGCAGGCAGAGCGGGCCCAGTCGCAGGCCAAGCAGGCTGCCGACCATGCCAGCGGGTCGGCGCCGCAAGTGCGGGCCGTCTTCGAGAAGGCGGGGGCGACCGCCGCGCTCGTGGAGGCGAAGCGAGAGCTCTTGAAAGAGCACGAGCAACGAGCCTTGGCAAAGGACGCGCAGGCGCGCGACCTCCGGCGTCAAATCGAGGAGCTGCGCGCGCAGCTCGCACGATACGCGGAAGCGCTCGAGGAGGATCTGACCACGGGCCGCGAAAAAGTGGCTACGCGCACGCGGGAAGGCGTGGCCTACGAGAAGGCGTTCAGCGACGTTTCGGCACTCCTTCTCAACCACTTGAAGGGCAAACCCGAGGCGCGCGACCTCCTCCAGGAGCTCGTCTCGGCAATGCACGCCTACACGTACAACGCGCCTCCCAAGCCGGAGAGTCGAACGCCCTCTTGAATCAGGCGAAGTGCGCGAGCAGCCACCCGAGCAAGACTCCGGCGGCAAGCGAAAGCGCGACGAGCAAAAGAACGACCGCCTGAGGGACGCCTCTCCCCGGGATTGTTGCCGTGCTCGAAATCACCGGAAGGTCTTTCGAAGGAAGCGTGCCGCCGACCGCGGCGATGGTGACCTTCTGCGGCGGCTCCATGGCCGATTTCAGGGCTCCGGGGCTCGCGAGCGTTCCGCCCGGCTTTTGGCGCCCAACCGGCGCCTCTTCCGGGGGCCCGAGCGCAGCGGGCGACGTGTGCGCAAGCGCCGAGGTGCCCAGCGACGGTGCGTCCGCGGAGAATGCAAGCTCGGACGGCACCTGAGGCAATCGGGCGAGCGTACCGGACGGAGCAGCCGGGCCGTCGGGCCCAGCATGCCGCAGCGTCTCGCCCGCAGTCGCCGCAGCGAGCGCGCGTCCCATCTCCAAGGCCGACGAGAAGCGACGATCCCGGTCCTTGCTGAGCGCCTGCGCGACGAAGGGACCGAGGACGGCGAGCGCGGGATCGACCCCTTCTATCGGTTCGGGCTCGTTGGAGAGGACCGCCATGAGCCGCGCGTACTCCGTGGGGGCGGGGAAGGCGACCCGGCCCGTGACCATCTCGTAGAAGATGACCCCGGCGCTCCACAGATCGGCTCGTTGATCGACATCGCTGGCGCCTCTCACTTGTTCGGGACTCATGTACGCCGGCGTCCCGAGCAGCACGCCGCTTCGGGTGCGACTACCCATGCCACCGGCAACGTCCATGACTTTCGCGATGCCGAAATCCAGGATCTTGATCGCGAACGTCCCGGCGGCGTGCCGCACGAGGAAGACGTTGTCGGGTTTGAGGTCGCGGTGGACGACCCCCTGGGCATGAGCTGCCCCCAGCCCCGAGAGGATCCCGTGCAGGATTGGCACGGCCTGAGCGGTCGGCACACGCTCGCCATGGTGCGTATACGCGGCGAGGGGAACACCCTCGAGCAGATCCATCACCATGTAAGGCGACCCGTCTTCCGCCGTGGCGCACTCCACCACGCGGACGATGTTCGGGTGAATCAGCCGAGTACACGTGCGACCCTCTTCGGCGAAGCGAGCGAGCACGAGCGGGTCGGTCAAGAACTCCGGTCGAAGCATTTTGATGGCCATTGGCGCACCGCTCGACAAGGGCTCGGCTGCGTAGACTTCACCCATGCCTCCGGCGCCCAGACGCCTCACGAGACGCCACCGACCTGAGAGCACCGAGCCAACCAGAGTGCGCGTCGGAGCGGTGGCCATTCGCCGCTTTTACGCCCGAAGTTGCGCGCCGAACCGCGTCCGTATCTCGGCTAGGACCGTCGCGTGGCGCTCGTCGACTTCGGCATCGGTCAGGGTGCGGTCGGCTGCTCGGTACACCACACGAAGGGCGAGGCTTGCGTGCGACGCGGGAATGCCTCCACCGACGAAACGATCGAAGAGTGCGACGTGCTCGGCCAGTTCGCCCGCCGCTTGGCGAACCGCGAGCTCGAGATCGCCTGCGGAAACGTCGTCGCGAACGACGACAGCGATGTCGCGGAGCGTCGCGGGAAAACGCGGCAGGGCCGCGAAGGTCGTGGGCCGCGCCCCGAGCGCAGCCAGCGTTTCCAGATCGAACTCGACGACGAAGACCCCCTCGCCGACGTCGAACGCGTCGGCCACACTCGGATGGATGGGGCCGAGGGTGCCGACGCGCGTCCCCTCGACCGCGATCCACGCGGCGCCGCGGGGGTGGAGGTGCGGCGGCATCTCCTCTGACTTCGGCCGCGTGACGGACGCGCCGCGCCGGAGCAGCCTCGCGGCCAATCCCTCGGCGATTCCCTTCGCATCCCAGACGTCGATCGTCTGGCCCTTGCCGAGCCAAGATGACCGCTCGCCGGCGAGCAGGGCGGCAAACGCCATCCGCTCCCGAACGTCGCCCTGCGCGGAGGCCAGAAAGAGCGTGCCGACGGAAAAAAGGCGTGCGTCTCGTTCGCCGTGGCGGCGCGCACGCGACAGAACATGGAGGAGGCCGGGAAGGAGGCTCGTCCGCATCACCGACTGGTCGTCGCGAAGCGGGTTTCGGAGGACGACGGTCGGCGGCGGCGCGCCGACGGATTTCATGTCTGCCGCGGCAACGAACCCGTACGTAATCGCTTCGCTCAGGCCCATGGCAACCGCCGCTTGGCGCGCGCGTCGCAACACAGCTTCGCGGGGACCCGCGTCGCGCGAGGGCCGGATCGCGGGGAGCTCCGCTGGGATCGTATCGAAGCCACGAACGCGAGCGACCTCCTCGATGAGGTCGACGTCGCGCGAGACGTCCGGGCGATGGCTGGGTACCTCCCAGGACTCCACCCCGGAATGCGTCGCACGGCACACGAAACCGAGCCGGTCGAGGACAGCATGAGCGTCACCCGGCTTCACGTCGGCGCCGAGGAGTGCGCGCAAGCGCTCTTGGCGAAGCGCAACGGTCGTTCGCGTCAGGGCGCGCGCCTCAAAGACCCGGGGCTGACCGAAGACGGTCGCTCCAGCCACTTCCGACGCGAGCGTGGTCGCGCGCGCCAGCGCGGCGCGCGTGTCGCCCCAATCGATGCCGCGCTCGAAACGGTGACTCGACTCGGTGTGCAGACCGTGACGGCGCGCCGCCCGGCGCACGCCGCGCGGATCGAAATACGCGCATTCGAAGAGTACGCGCGAGGTCGAGGGGGAGATCTCGCTGGTTGCGCCCCCTATCACGCCGGCGATGGCGAGGGGACCTTCCGCATCGCAAATCACGAGATCGTCCCGCGAGAGTTCGCGCTCGACCCCGTCGAGCGTTACGAGTCGCTCCCCCTCCCTCGCGAGCCGGACGACCACGCTAGCGCCGCGCAGCTTGTCGAGGTCGAACGCGTGCATTGGATGACCGAACTCGAACATCACGAGGTTGGTCACGTCGACGACGTTCGAAATCGGGCGCACTCCGAGCGCCGCCAATCGCCACCGCATCGTGAGCGGCGAGGGACCGACCTTCACACCTTCCAAGATGCTGGCCCCATAATGGGGATTGCGCTCGGGGTCCTCCAGGCGGATCGACACCCGCGCGGTCAGGTCCCCGTCGCGAACTCCCTTGGGCACTGGGGACGGGGGCGGCGCAAACGGGACCTCGAACAGCGCCGCCGCTTCTCGCGCGAGCCCTATGTGGCCCAGCCCGTCCGCGCGGTTCGGTGTCAGACCCAGCTCGAGGATGGTGTCGCGGGCCGCAGGGAACGCCTGTCCGAGCTGCGTGCCCGCGACGGCGCTCCCCTCGGGGAGCACGAGGATACCGTCGTCGGCGACGGCGACGAGGCCGAGCTCCGCTTCGCTGCACAGCATTCCCTCGCTCGTCACTCCCCCAATCGAACGAGGCTCGATCGTCATTCCCTTGGCCGGCAGGTGAGCGCCAAGCGGCGCGAGTACCACCAGGCCCCCGACCTCCGGCACGTTTGGCGCCCCGCACACGACCTCATGGCGCGATGGGCCCGCGTTCACCGTCACCAGACGAAGGCCACTGCGAGACGGATGGGGGCGGATCGAGACGACTGCCGCGACGATACAGGTGTCGGCCCCGGATCCGAATTCGTGAAGCGCCTCCACGTCCAGTCCTGCGGCCGTGAACCTCGCCGCAAGGACATTCGCGTCGTCAGGGAGGTCGGGGCAGAGCTCGCGCAGCCAGCGCACGGACGCTTTCATCGCGGCGCAAGGGGTAGCCCAGAAGGCCCTCGCGGTCGAGGCGCCTTCGTCATCCCCGCTTGGTCCACTCGTCTCCACGCAAACGGGGGTCGATGGCGTTTCGAGCAGCCTCGCCGACGAGGAAGAGTGCGACCAGCGTGGTGAGCAGCGCCGAGCCCGGAAACGCGACAAGCCACCAGGCATGGGTGTACGCCCGAGCCTCCCCCATCATCTCGCCCCAGGACGCCATCGTATCGGGCGTCCCCACCCGCAAGAAGTCCACCGTCGCTTCCACGAGCACGACCCACGCGATGGCGAATGTCGCTCCGACGATTGCGGGACCGATCGCATTCGGTAGCACGTGCCGCCAGAGCACACGGGGCGGCGAGACCCCCAAAGCACGCGCTGCGGTCACATAGTCGGCGGCAAGTGCGACGAGGACCTCTCCCCGAACGAGACGCGCCAGCTCCGTCCATCGCGTCAGTGCGATCGTGAATACGAGCGTCGTGGTCGTTGGGTGCGGGACGAGCGCCCCGACGACAAGGACGAGCAATAGGGTTGGGATCGCGGTGAGCGACTCGACGGCGCGCGCGACCAGCGCGTCGACAATCCCTCCCGCAAAGCCTGCGAGTGCTCCGAGGCCGACGCCGAGCGCCACAAGGAGGACGGACGCCGCGAGGCCTACGCCGAGCGCCGTCCGGGCGCCGTACGCGACCCTTGCGAATACGTCGCGCCCGAGCGCGTCAGTTCCAAAGGGATGGCCGTGCAAGAGGGGAGCGAGCAGGACTTCTCGATCGCGCCCCGCCTTGGCCGGCCCGTAGCTGACCAACGGCGTCAGCAGCCAGTCGCCGGGACCTCGGTCCCGTTCCATCTGAACGCAGTCGTCGTCGCGTAGAGCGCTCGGGCGCGTAATGTTCGGCAGGACGTAGACCACCCCGCGCCAACGGCAGGCGACGGGCAGATCGCTCGCGAGAACATCTGCGAAAACGGCGATGAACGCGAGCATGGTGAGCACGAGGGCGCCCGTTCGCGCCAGCCGGTCGCGCGCGAGTCGCGTCATCGCGATGCGAGCCATCGTCACGTAGGGAGCGGCGGCTTGCCGGGCTTCGACGAGCGAGTGACGCAGCACGTTGCGGTTGGCGTGCTGCGGGGAGTTCTCTTGTCCGCGCTGCTTGCGCCGCGCAAGGTCGATGACGATCCCGGAGCGCTCGTCTTCGCTCATGGCGCGCGCCCCCCTTGTCGTCCCGCCAAGACGTCGCGCACGCGAGGATCGAGCGTGCTGCAAACGACGTCACTCGCGACGAGCCCGAGCGTGATGAGGACTGCGGCGGCCACCAGCACGGCCATGAGCCATCCGGTATCGTACGACTCGATCGCTCGAAGCGTCTCGAAGCCAACCCCCGGCAGGCCGAACACCTCTTCGACCACGAAGGAGCCGCTGAGGACCGTCGGAAGGTGCAGTCCCGCGAGCGTGACCATCGGCAGGAGCGCGTTGCGCAGCGCGTGCATGACGGCTACTCGCAGAGCGGAGAGCCCTTTCGCGTGTGCCGTCCGGATGAAATCCTGGCGGACCACTTCGAGCATCGCGGCTCGCTGCCAGCGAGACAGGGTCGCGAGCGAGCCCGCCGCCAGCGCTCCGACAGCCAGCCCCACCCGCGCTGTCTCGACCGAGTGGCCGACGGCCGCGCGGCGCAAAAGCTCGGCGACAGCGAACGTCGGGGTCGTGTACAGAACGAACAGGACGACGGATGTCGCGACGTCGAAGGGGCGGCCCTGAAACCAGGCGCCCAGGGCGCCCAAAGGGACGGCCAGCGCCCAGCTCAGCAACATGGCGAGCGCGCAGACGAGGAGCGTGACGGGCGCGCGCGCCAGGAGTTTGTCCGCGATGGGCTCGCCGTCGATGACGCTTACGCCGAGTTCCCCGCTTCGTGCCCGGTCCAGCCATTTTCCGTATCGCGTGTCGGTCACGAAAGCGACGGCGCGCTCGGCTCCGTCGAGCGCGACGAAGTCCGCGCCGTGCACGAACCACCACTCCTTCCAGTCGCCCACGATCCGGCGGAGGTCGCCGGCGGTGGCATCGGCCAACGCCACCTGACCGCGGCCGCTCGCGTGTTGGGCGAGTCGCGTCAGCCGCTCCAGGGTCACTCGATCATGAGTCGTCGAAATCGCACCCGCGATCTCGGGCAAAGCGAACGTGTCGAGAACGACCAGGTCGTGCTCTCTCCACTCGCTTCCATGCTCTACGAGCCGTCCGACCGCCCGGTCGACCGCACCGCGCGTGAAGTCGAGCGCCCGGTCTTCCCAAAAGCGCGTCCAGAAGAGCACCGCCGCTTCCGGGCGCTCGAGCTGACCGACGTCGCGGACACCCATACGTGCCGCGACTGGAGCGAGCGCCGCCGCGACACGCCCGCGG
Organism: uncultured Polyangiaceae bacterium; assembly: GCA_964628155.1. GTDB lineage: Bacteria > Myxococcota_A > Polyangia > Polyangiales > Polyangiaceae > Palsa-1150. The sequence continues at coordinate 28,427 of CAZVPE010000015.1, forward strand.
GCGTCCGGCGAGAGCGATTCCAGAAGCGGCAGTACGTACGGAAAGGCTGCGCCCCCGAGCGCGCGGAGCTGGTCGGCCGCGCCGGCCTGGCGGGCGCCGCCGACGGCCAGTCCGGCCAGCGCGAGTCGAGCGAGCGTTCGAACATCCTGCGGCTCGCGGTTCAGGAATCTCGGGAGGTCTAGAAAACGGGACCGCCGAGCCTCCTCGGGAAGCAAGCGCCCGGCCGCCGTGCGGCCGGGCATGTTAGCTGGGTCCGGCGCGAGAGTCGTCACAAAGAAGAGGACGAGACTGGTCGCGATGAGCGTCGGAATGGCCCATAGGACGCGGCGGAGCGCGTAACGGAGCATCGCCGGGGCCCAATATCGCACGTCCGAGAGGCTGACGCCCTAGAGCAGCCGCTCGATTCCCTTGCGCCGGACCCGTTCCTCGTCCAAGACGCCCCTCGCATGGACTCTGACGAGCTTCGCGCGCGGGCCGAACGCTGGATCGCCGACGACCCCGACCCGTCGACGCGCGACGAGCTCCGGACGCTCCTCACGCAGCCGGACCTATCCTCGACGGATCTCGCGGACCGCTTCGCGGGCTCGCTCGAGTTCGGTACGGCCGGACTGCGAGGAGTGATCGGCGCCGGCTCCAACCGAATGAACCGCGCTGTCGCTGCTCGCGCCACCTGGGCGCTCGCCCAGGAGCTCCTCGCCGGCGTGCCGCGGGCGGGCGAGCGGGGCGTCATCGTAGGTGCCGACGGGCGACGATTGAGTCGCGAGCTCTCCGAGGACGTGGCGGCGATTCTGGCGGCCGCGGGGATCCGGTGCGTGCTGTTCAGAAAGCCGGTCGCGACGCCGCTCGTCGGTTTCGCGGTAAAGCTTCTGTCGGCCGCCGGGGGAGTGGTCATCACCGCGAGCCACAATCCTCCCGAATACAACGGCTACAAGGTGTACTGGGAGAACGCCGCGCAGATCATCCCGCCTATCGATGCGAGGATCGCCGATGCCATCAATCGCGCGCCCCCCGCCCGCGAAGTGTTGCGCCCGGATCTACCCGAGCTCATCGCGCGCGGTCTCGTTTCGGAGGCATCCGTCGAGATTGAACGTGGATACCTCGATGCCATTCGCACGCTATCGGTACACCCACGGCAAGGGGACCGCACGCTGCGCATCGGGTACACTCCGCTGCACGGTGTCGGCGACGCGCTCGTGCGCCGTGCCCTTTCGGAATCCGGCTTCTCCGACGTCACCACCGTGCCCGAGCAGCAGATGCCGGACGGAGCGTTTCCGACGATCGCGTTCCCGAATCCGGAAGAACCCGGGGCGATGGATCTCGCCTTTGCGCTCGGTCGTAGGATCGGCGCGGATTTGCTCCTGGCCAATGACCCGGACGCCGACCGCCTGGCCGTTGCGGAGGCGGAAGCAGCCGAGCCGAGCGGGTATCGCTTGTTCACGGGCAACCAGGTGGGCGTGCTCCTTGGACACTATCTCTTGACGGAGAAACCCGCGTTGCGTCGGCGAGCTGTCCTGGCTTCCATCGTGTCCTCGCCGCTCCTCGGTCGAATCGCGGCGTCGCTTGGCGTGCACTACGAGGAGACGCTGACCGGGTTCAAGTGGATCGCCAATCGCGCGATCGAGCTCGGCCGGGACGGGTACGAGTTCGTTTTTGGATACGAAGAAGCGCTCGGCTACGCGGTCGGTGATGTCGTCTACGACAAGGACGGAATCTCCGCTGCCATTCTCGTCGCCGAACTCGCCGGCGTTCTGCGCGAGCGGGGAGGAACGCTGAGCCGAGAGCTCGAAGCGATCGCGCGTCGCTGGGGCGCATACACGAGCACCCAGCTCGCCGTGACCCGTAAAGGGGAGATCGGCGCCGCTGCTATCCGTACCATGATGGCTCGGCTGAGGGCGTCGCCGCTGCGATTCGTGGGTGACGACGAGGTGGTCGCGGTCTCCGACTACGAGACGGGTGTGCACACGGATTCTCGCGCGGCGGCGCCGTCGCCGCTCGTCCTACCGCGTAGCAACGTTCTCGCCTACGAGCTCGCGTCTGGCGGTCGCGTCGTCGTGAGGCCGAGCGGCACGGAACCCAAGGTAAAGTTCTATTTCGACGTCCGTGAAGAGGTCCGAGGCGACGAAGCCGTACCGACCGCGATGGAGCGGGCGCACGTTTCGATGATTCGACTGCGCCAGACCTTCATGGCGCTTGCGGATGGCTGAGCTAGCATTGTTGATGTGAAGGGTGAGGTCGCGCGAGCGCTGTGGGCGCTGACCCTGGCCACAGCTTGTGCTTGTGCGCTGGACAGGGGCGGTCTTCAGGACCCCGACGCGAAGCCGCCCGGCGACGACAGCGCCGCCAATGACGCGACCTTTCCGGATCAGGGTTCGACGGACGAAGGAAGCCAAGACCCGGACGCATCCGACGACGTCCGCGTAGGGGTCGATCCGGACGCCGTGGTCGTCACGGACGCGCTGGCCCCGACGGGCGACGAGAACCCGTCGATAGACGGCTCTATCGACGCCACCCTCGGCGCACACCCGGACGCGGGCCGCCTCCCGACCGACGCTCTTTCGCCTTCCGATGCGCGCCCTGACACTGAGATGAACACGGACGCGGCCAAAGACGCACGATCCGATACCGGGCCGTTGCCGATCGTGTGGGACGGCGGAGCGATCCCGGATCCGCAGCTCGACAACAACGACTGGGCGTCTTTCTGCGTGGCTCTCGTCGCTTGCGGCGAAATGACGGGCGTCAGCGAGTGCGTCGCCCTGCAGCCCCAGCCCTCGTCACCGGACCTGCTCTTCCCGACGACCGACATGATCAACGACGTCAACAACGTCGCACCCGACTGTCAACAAGTGGCCGAAGCAGTCGGCGGAGGGATGGTGTGTTCCGGCGCGACTGCCGACAACTGCGATGGCAACACCCTGCGCACCTGTCGCTGGGGATTCGCGATGAAGTTCGACTGCAGCAGCGTCGGGCTCGTCTGTTCGAGCGGAAACGCCAACGCGGGCTGCGGCTTCGGCGATTGCGCCGCGTCGCAAGAGGGCGAGAGCTACTGTGTCGGCCCCAATTACGTCGCCAAGTGCTCGCACGGCCGCTACGTACCCGCCGTCGACTGCGCGACATTTGGCGGGGTGTGCGCGGGTCCGCCGGGTGCCGCACACTGCGACGGAGCGGGCGGGTCGATGTGCAACACGGGAGGGACGTGCGTAGGCACGACAATCGTCGCGTGTGTGGCCGGCTTCCTCGGTAGCGTCGACTGCGCTCCGTTCTACAACGACAACTTCACATGTTTCGCAGCCGAAGGCGGGCTTCCCGTCTGCGCGATTGGCCAGGATTGCGATCCGTCGCTTGCCACCGACAGCTGCAATCGGCAGATGACCCAAGTGCGCTTCTGCAACGAAGGAATCAACGACACGTACGATTGCACGGGAAACGGCTACAGCGGGTGCGACGCCGGGAAGTGTTTTCCCTAGAACGGCGCTGCGTCAAAGCCAAACGGCACAAACGGCAGTTGCCCCGCGGACGACCACCGCCCCCGCGCCCGCGTAGACGGTCGTTCCGCCGCCGAGGTCGCCGGCGTCGATCGACCAGCGCGCGACCGCTCGCCGTCCCAAGAGCCTTCCTTCCTGGTCGATCGCGAAGCCTCCTACCTCCACGCCTCCATCCGACTCTTCGCGGTGCGCCAAGACGAGGTCGCCGAGCGCCGCGTCGAGGACCCAACGACCGCGGGCACCCAGCAGAATTTCGTCGATCCGCCCCTCCGGACGCGCGCATAAGAGCGGGGTGCGAGGACTGCCTTCCGATCCGAGACTCTGAAAGAGGAGCTCGCCGTTCGGCCGGCGAGCGACGCGCACCGCGTCACCCAGGTGCGACTTGATCGCGATTCGATCGGCCTGCGCGCGCCACCGAACGACACCGGACAAACGATCGACCGCGAACATCTCGATGCGCGCTCGCTCCGGCTTGTCGGGATCCTCGGCCGCCGCGACGCCGCAGACGACCCCCTCCCCGCCGACGGCGTGGATTCGTGCGCGTGGCCCCACGAGCGTCGCGCGAGCCCAGGGCGGTTCGCCGCTCGCACTTTGTTCCGGCGGACGCGGATCGAGGAGCGACAGCGCCGGCGCGAGCGGTCCGTCGCCCCCCGTCCACTTGCCGTCGATCGGGGCGAACAGCTGGAGACCGCCCGCGCAGGCGTTGCGGGCTGACGCTGGACCGTCACCGGTGGCCTCCACCTCATGGGTCGCGACTTCGTGGGCGGCGCCCGCGGGGTCCGCAAAGACGTAGGAGCGCACGTTGCGCGCGGCCCTCCCGATCGAGGCCACGAGTTCGAACCACAGACCACCGTCCGGCGACGCCCAAGCGTCGAGCACGTCGTCGTGGCGCGTGGCCGGAGGTATCGCGATGATGCGCCGATGACGCGGGACCAGGTCGGTCGACGAGAGCGCATACCAAAATATCGGTTCTCCCTTCCGTGTAGCAACGACGTGCACGAGACCGCCGTCGACCGCGAGCGCGGCCACTGGAACCGGGTCGGGCAGGACGCGCCGTGCAACTTCGACCCCCGTTTTACAATCGAGCGCGTAGACCACGGCGTGCTCCCATCCGTGAGCGTTCGGGTCGCGCGGCATCATCGTCGCGACCACGACGTTCTGCGCGACGACCCGGACTTGATCGATACGTCCACCGTGCTCGGGTCGCCACCACCACGCGATTGTTGGCCTTGGCCGGTCGATCTCCGCTGCCACGGCGCGCGCTCCACCCGGATCGCCGCGTCTGTGCGTCCATTCACCGAGGATCACGGAGGGCATCGGGGCTGGGTCCGATACTAACCCCGTGGCGCCGTCCGAGCCTCAAATCAGGCGTAACTCGGGCTTGGTTCAGAATCGGCAGCCAAGCGGCGTGGTTGGGGCGTCTGCCCGGCTGGCTACACTTTCTCCTCGACGAGCTTTTCCAGCGAGACCATGGCCTTGGTAAAGCCCTGGATCCCCTCTTCGAGTTTGTCGGTCGCCATCCGATCCGCTGCGTGCATCGTGCGGAAAGTGGCCTCATCCATCGGAACGCGCTTGATCGAGAGCGAACGCGCGCGCGCGGGGTCGAGCTTTCGTACGAGGGTACCCTGCGACTTGGACAGTTCTTCGAGGAAAGCCGGAGCGATGGTCAAGAGATCGCATCCTGCAAGCTCAATGATTTCCCCGAGGTTGCGGAAGCTCGCCCCCATGATTTCGGTCTTATAGCCGAAGTGCTTGAAGTATTCGTAAATCTGAACGACCGATTGAACGCCTGGATCTTCTTGCGGCAAATACTCGGTTTTGCCCGTCGACTTCTTGTACCAATCGAGGATTCGCCCGACGAACGGGGAGATGAGGGTGACGCCGGCTTCCGCGCACGCGATCGCCTGATGAATGCCGAAGAGAAGAGTCAAGTTGCAATGAATGCCCTCTCTCTCGAGCACCTCCGCCGCACGAATTCCCTCCCAAGTCGAAGCGATCTTGATGAGGACGCGTCCTCTCGGCATCCCCGCTGCCTCGTACTGCGCGATCAGCGTTCGCGCCTTCTCGATGGTTTTTTGGGTGTCGAACGACAGCCTCGCGTCGACCTCCGTCGACACCCGCCCTTCGATGATGCCGAGAATGTGAAGTCCGAACACCACGCTCAACCGGTCGATCGCGCTCCGCACGATCGCGTCTCTCGAGGCCCCCGGGCCAACTTGTTTCCTCGCCCAGACGAGCGCCTCGTCGACCAACGGCGCGTACTCTTTCATCTGCGCCGCGGACACAATGAGCGACGGGTTCGTCGTGGCGTCGCGGGGCTTGAACTTGCGAATGGCGTTGATGTCACCGGTGTCGGCCACGACCACGGTCATCTGGAAGAGTTGATCGAACAGCGACGTGCTCATACACGAGAGCATACGCCATCCGGCGGCACGCTCCCACCCTCCTCGGCGTCATGGCGTATGCTGTCACCGGCGGGCCACGTCCCCGCGAACATGCTTCGCAATACCGAAGGTCGCCTCGCGCTCGTTATCTTGACGACCGCACTGCTCCCGCTCGCAAGCGCGATGCTGCTCGCATACTCGCTCCTGAACTACGCTTCGTCCGTCTGGCTGAGGCCGGAGGTCGAGCAAGAGCTCGAGCACGGGATCGACCTCTACAAGACGTACATCCACACCGTCAAAGACGACATGAAAGACCAGGCAGCGGCGATGGCGGGAAGCCAGGTGCTCCGCGAAGCCGCTCGCAAGCGTGACTCGGTTGCCTGCACGAGGGCATTGCGGGAGCTTTTCCCCGCGTACGCGCAGCTCGTCTCGCTGGCCGTGGAAGACGAGGCCAACCACGAGCTCGCTGAATACGATCGCGGACACCAGCTCGACGAGGCTTCCGAACGAAAGCTCGAAGTGAGGAGGCCCCTCGGCGCGAACGGCGAGGGCGCGACGCTTGTCGCCACGTTCTCCTTCGACCGCCGCTACGAGCGCGATCTGGAGCGAGCCGGCGGAATTCACGACGCGTATGCGCGACTCGAAAAGGAGCGCACGCATGTGTACGGCAGCTACTACGAAGCTTTCGCGGTTTTGCTCGGCATCACGGTCGTGGCCACCGTCGCGCTCGGCTTTCTCCTGGCGCGCGGTATCACCCGCCGCATCTACCGAATTGCCAATGCGATACATCAGGTCACCCGGGGAAACCTCGACGTGCGCGTCCCGGTAACGGGCTCCGACGAGCTGACGGAGCTTGCGAGGGTGTTCAATCGGATGCTGAGCGAGATGCAGCAGTCGCGGGCGCGCATCGAATACCTGCAGAGGATTGGGGCCTGGCAAGAAATGGCGCAACGGCTCGCGCATGAAATCAAGAACCCACTCACTCCGATCCAGCTGGCCGTGCAGGAATGTCACCGCAAGTACCCCGGCGAGGACACGCGGTTTCGCGCGCTACTCGACACGACGTTGGAGATCGTCGAAGAGGAGGTCGGAACGCTTCGGCGCCTGGTGGGCAACTTCTCGAGCTTCGCCCGACTGCCGCACGCCGAGCTCCGCGAAGCCAACCTGCGCGAGTTCCTGAGCGAGTGCTCCGATCAACTCGGGCACCTCGGCGCAGAGCTCACCGAGGGCGGCGCCGAGGACCTCATCGTGGCGCACGACGTCGATGTTCGCTGGGAGATACCCACCGAGCCTCTGCCGGTCGCCATCGACCGGCAAATGTTGCGGCGCGTTCTCGTCAACCTTGTGCGAAACGCCGTCGAGGCGATCCGCGATGCCCGGCTGCCCCTCGGGGACGGGTCGACGAGAGGACACGTGCTCGTGCGCGCGGAGCGCGCCGTCGACGGCATCGCGGTCGTGGTCGAAGACGACGGGCCGGGCGTACCCGAGTCCGCGAGAGAGCGAGTCTTCGATCCCTACTTCACGACCAAGGCAGAGGGCACGGGGCTCGGCCTCGCCATCGTCAAGAAGATCGTGGTGGAGCACAATGGCTCGATCGCCGTCGACCGAAGTGCCCGTTTCGGCGGCGCCGCGTTCGTCGTGGCCCTTCCTTTCGTTCACTCGCTCGCGATCGCTGCCGCGCGCGACCTCGATGAACGGGTTGCGCATTCCGTCCGTGCTATTCCCAGTCGACGATGACCGGCGACTCGATCTTGGGCAGAGCTCAACCGGCTCCGGGCGGAGGAGCGTCGTCTCGATCGACGATCGGTGCGCTGGGACTGGTGCTCATGCTGATCGGGGGATTCGCGCTTCTTCCGCGCGTGCTGCAGCCCCTTCGCCCGGCGGGCGTGGGCCGCGACGCCCCGGATTGGATGCTTCCCCTCGTGGCAAACGGCAGCTCGTCCGTCGAAGCCAATGCAAAGATGCGCCTCGGCGACTTGCGGGGCCAGGCCGTGTTGCTCGATTTTTGGGCGACTTGGTGCGAGCCATGCCGCATCCAGGCGCCGATCGTCGATCAGGTGGCGCGCCGCTGGCGCGATCGAGGGCTCGTCGTAGTCGGTGTCGACACGGACGGTCCTGAGCAGGGTAACCCGGAGGCATTCGCAGCGTCGCGGGGGCTGACCTATCCGATCGTGCAAGATAGGGGCGGAGCCGCGGCGCGAGCCTATGGCGTCGACGCGTTGCCCACCCTCGTCGTCATTTCGCGCAGCGGGAAAGTCGTCGCCGTAAGGACGGGCGTCACCGACGGCGGTGAGCTCGAGCGACTGGTCCGCCAAGCGCTGTAGGCGTCCGGCGGGGCGCGGTACGCGCGTCGTTTCCGCACGCTTGGTCGGCGTCTCGTCTCCGGCTCGCCTCGTTGGGCTCGCCTCGTTCGTCCTGCGGTCCGCGCCGCCCTTCGCGATTGAAGCGGTTCGCACATCGTTATACTCTCGGCCGCGTCTTGATGTCCCGCCGCTTCGCCCTTTGCGCCATGCTTGGCACATCGTGCGTTCCGGCATTCGCCTCCAGCGCACTCGCGCAACCCACCGCCGACGTGAAGCCGCCGGTCGTCGTTCAGCACGTCGACGCTGTATACCCACCGTCCGCACTCTCCGAACGAAAGCATGCCGACGTCGTTCTCGCCGTCACCGTCGACACCGATGGGCACGTCTCGAAGGTCGACGTACTCCAGTCCGGGGGGGGAGTGGATTTGGACGAAGCGGCGGTGGTCGCGGCCAGACAGTGGACGTTCGAACCCGCCCTCCGAGACGGTAAGCCGATTGCGAGTCGCATCCGGGTTCCGTTTCACTTCGCACCGCCCGCGGCGCCGCCTGAGTTCGTCGCGCCGCCACCTCCTTCCGAGCCCGAGACGGTGGTCTCGCCGGCCATTCCGCAGCAAACCGGGACGCCGGCGAAGGCCCCGTCGACCGTGACTTCCCCGCCAGCCGGTCCGCCCGAGGTCGTGAATATCCGGGGTCGGGCGGCACCTCCCAACGTCGGGTCATCGGATTTCAACGTGCAAATCGGGGCGCTGGCGCTCGTCCCCCACGCGAACGCAAGCGATCTCCTCAAGCTCGCTCCGGGCATTCTGCTGACCAACGAGGGGGGAGAGGGGCACGCCGAGCAAGTGTTCCTTCGGGGCTTCGACGCTCGGGAAGGCCAGGACATCGAATTCACAGTGGGCGGCGTGCCGATTAACGAGAGCGGTAACTTGCACGGCAACGGCTACGCCGACACCCACTTCATCATTCCCGAGTTCGTCGAGCGGCTGCGCGTCGTCGAAGGGCCTTTCGATCCCCGTCAGGGCAACTACGCGGTCGCGGGGAGCGCCGACTACGAGCTCGGTCTTCCGCTGAGGGGCCTCACGGCCAAGTACGCCGCGGGTAGCTTCAACACGCAACGCGCCCTCGTCATGTGGGGGCCGGCGGGCGAGAGCACGCACACGTTTGCGGGCGCGGAGATCTATTCGACCGACGGCTTCGGACAGAATCGCGACGCACAGCGCGGTTCGGCCATGGGACAGTACGAGGGCCGACTCGGCTCGAACGGAACCTACCGGGTCGTCGCCCAAGGCTACTCGACGCACTTTCACTCGGCGGGCCTCCTACGACAAGACGACTATCAGTCCGGCAAGATCGGTTTTTACGATAGCTACGATCTCAGTCAATTCGCACGCGAACAGGTGCCCGAAGGGGGCGACGCGTCCCGCTATTCGCTCGCGGCCGATCTCGAGACGCGCGTCGGCGATACGACGCTGACGCAGCAGATTTTCGCCATCAAGCGAGACATGCGCCTGCTCGAGAACTTCACGGGCTTTCTGCTCGACGTCCAAGAACCGCTCCAGAGCGTCCACTCCCAACGCGGAGACATGCTCGACCTCAACGTCCACGAAGTGACCATTGGCGCCCGGGGCGCAGCGCGCCTCCACGGCAAAGCGCTGGGGCAGCAGCAAGAGCTCGAGTTCGGCTACTACGCGCGCGGGGACGACGCAGCGGGGACGCAGCAGCGCATCGAGGCGAACACCGGAGTTCCGTACAAGACCGACACGAATCTGGACTCCCAACTGGGCGACATAGGCCTCTACGGAGACGCGAATCTTCGCGCCACACGATGGCTCAACGTCCGGGGCGGCGCGCGCGCAGACGCCCTCACGTACAACGTCCTCAACAACTGCGCGGCCCAGACGGTCGCGCACCCGTCTACCACCAACCCTCCCATCGATCAGAGTTGTCTCACGCAGCAAGACATGGGGCGCCCTCGCGAGCCGAATCAGCAGACGGCGACGTCGAGCATCGCGGTGCTGCCGCGCGCCTCACTCATCGTCGGTCCGTTTGCTCACTTCATCCTCTCTGCCAACTACGGACAGGGAATTCGGTCCATCGACCCGAGCTACATCACCCAGGACGTCAAGACCCCGTTCGCGAACATCGTCGCATACGACGGTGGCGTCTCGTACGCGGGCGAAGTGGCGGAAAGCGTATCGCTCGTGGCCCGCTCCATCTTCTTCGAGACCACGGTCGACAAGGATCTCATCTTCGACCAAAACGTGGGGCGCAACGTCCTCGGCGTCGGAACGCACCGGGTCGGGTGGGTCGGCGCGCTGCGCCTGACCGGGTCTTTCTTCGACGAGTCGGCCAACCTGACGTTCGTTCGCGCGACGTACGACGACGACCACCTCCTTGTCGCCTACATTCCTGGCGCCGTCTTCCGCTCAGACACCGCGCTCTTCGAGGACCTCCCGTTTCGGATTGCCGGTTCGACGCCAAAAGGTGCGCTGAGCTGCGGGATCACCTATGTCGGTCCTCGACCGCTTCCTTTTGGGCAGGAGAGCCAAGACATTTTCACGATCGACACCGCGGCTCGGCTCACGTGGTCGCACTACGAAGTCGGCGTCACGATCACCAACTTGCTCGACACGAAATATCGCCTCGGCGAGTACAATTATGCCTCCGACTTCCATAGCCAGCAGCAGCCCACGCTCGTGCCCCAGCGGGCGTTCAGCGCCGGCGCCCCGCGAGGCATCTTCGGCAACTTCGCCATCAACTTCGGCGGGACCTGATGCGCCCCCTCGGGTTTGTTTCCGCAGCTGCGCTTGGTGGGATCGCTTGCGTCGGCTCCACCGGGGGCGAGCTCGTCTCGTTCCCCGCGGCCGCAGCCGGCCCGGCCGACGCCGACCCCACGCGGGCGTTCGAGTTCGTGACAAGCCGCGGGTGGAACGTCGTCCTCACCAAAGCGGTGCTGCACGTCGGGGCGGTTTACCTCGACCAAAGTTCGCCCGTGTCGGGATCGCAGGGGACCAACTGTATCCTCCCTGGTACGTACGTCGCGGAGGTCACGTCGGGCCGTGACGTCGACCTGCTGTCACCCGAGCCACAATTGTTTTCCGTCTCAGGACAGGGAACGACGATACCGCCCGCGCTTGTCGGACAGGTCTGGCTCACGGGTGGGGATGTCAATTCGCCGGACGACACGACTCCTATTTTGGTCGTCGCCGGAACTGCAGGAATGGGAAACGCAACCGCCATTTCCTTCGAGGCCACCATTACGATTGGAGCGAACCGTCAGGCAACCGGCGGCCAATCGGCTGGAAACAGCGCAATCTGCAAGCAGCGCATCGTGTCGGTCCCGACGGACGTAACCGTGAAATCGACCGGCGGGCTCCTCGTGCGCATCGACCCGCGAGCGCTCTTCACGAACGTGGATTTCAGCGGACTTCAAGCAGGCGCCGACGGCACCTACGTCTTCAGCGACGAGCCAAGTTCACCGGGCTACAACCAGCCTAGCCGCAACCTCTTCCAGAACCTGGAGTCCGCCGGCACGCTCTACCGGTTTACGTGGTCCGATGGCCTCTGACAGCTGACGGTTCAGCCCAACGCGACCACGTCCGGCCGGTTGCGGTGGGCGTCCGCCCAGCGCGAAAGGGCATGTGGGAGCGTCAGACCCAGGGTCAGCACTTGCGCGATGTTGGCGTTTGTCGGCGCGCGCGCCGGAAGTCCTTCGAACCACATCACGGCCGTGAAGAGCCACATATCGGCCGCGGACCACCCGCTCTTCGCGATCGTCGAGCGGCCGAGCGAGGAGGCGCGCGCGGCGAGGGCATCGAGCGCGAGGCGCGCGCGGCCGAGCGGCTCGCCGGTCACCTGTCCCCATGCGGGATGATCCCGGAGCGCGAAGTATCGTGTGCCCAGATCCGTCGCCGTGGTCAGGGCCAAGTCGACGAGAGTCGTGGTCTCATACGCTGCGAAGACGCCGTCGGCGTCCTCCGGCCATAGTGGCGGCGCGTCCGGATACGCGCGCTCGAGCCAGTGAGCGATCGCGTTCGAATCGCCGAGCGCGTGCTCTCCATCGACGAACACTGGGACGGTCTTGAGCGGCACGAGTCTGCGAGCCTCGACCAGCCATTCTTGGTTTTCGCGCGCGTCGCGGAGCACCACGTCGAGCCCCTTGTGCGCAAGCGCCAGGCGGGTGCGACGCGAGAACGGCGACTGGCGGAAGTGATAGAGGGTGCGCACGCGAGAACCTCGCCCTTTGTCGTCAAATCCTAGTTCGTGATGAGCTTCGTGCCATTGGACAAGAGCGGTTGTACGGGGGTGATGTCGGTGATGGGCGTGTCGGCGATGTAAATGAACTTGAGCGTCTTGATTTGCGAGAGAGGAGCCAGACTCTTTACTTGGGTCTTTTTCATGCTGATGCGCTCGAGCTTCTTGAGGTTGGCGACGGGTGTGAGATCGCCGATGGCCGTCTCGTCGAACATCAACTCGGTTAGATTCACGAAGGACGCGACCGATTTGAACTCATCGTCGCCGACGAGCGTGTGGGAGATGTCCAGGCGATCCATGCGCTTGAGGCCCTCGATCGGCCGCAAGTCCTTCACGACACTGAACGAAATCCGAAGCGACTCGAGCGTCGTCAGCTTCTGGAGCGGCGTGAGATCGTCGTATTCACCCGAACCAAGAAATAGATCTTTCATCGAAATGAACATCGGGAAGATGCACGGGTCGATTTGGTGCACCTTCACGTTGTTGGCAAGATTGATGGATTTGATCTGCGCGAGGTCGCCAGGCGCGATGTTTCCCTTGTCCTTGCCAAGCTTGCGGCGGACCTCCCGTTCGAGATCGGGCTGATCGGAAAAGTCGACGACCGCTGGATGCGGTTTGCATTCAGAAGCCAGCTTTTTTCTTATCGTGGGCGGCGGCGGCGGCGGCGGCGGAGGTGGTGCCGGGGGGGTCGCGCTCGGAAGCGCCGCCGCGGATGCGCTCGGCGCAGCGGCCGACGGCTTGTCATTCTTGGATTCGTCGCACGCCGACGCGAGCGGGAGGAGGAGGAGGAGCGCCGCGATGGTCGTTCTCATCGACGCGGAGCTTACCACGGGCGGCTCTATGCCACGGCGGGCTCCAAGGCGACGTCGGCGGAGAGAGCACCGATGGCGTCGTCCGGCAAAAGCCCGTAGGCCTCGGCCGCCGCGAGGAGCCCGGCGTTCGACGCGAGCTGCGTGAGAAAGGTCCGTGCGTAAGGCGTCCCGCCGAGGCCCTTGAGGCGCCTGACGAGGCTTGGCACACCGCGCGCGATGGCGCCGCGCGCCTCTTCGAGCTGGCCGCGATCGGTGCACGCATCGTGGAGCGCAAGAAACACCGGGGCCTCGTTGAGCAGGCTCGGGGAGCCCTCTTCGAGAAGCATGGCCGCCTCGGCCGCGAGAGCACTCGCCCGGGTGGCATCGCCGCATCGCCGCTCGGCCTCGGCCCAAAGCCCGAGCGCCACAGGCAGAACGTCGAGCATCTTGGTGGCGCGATAACCCTGGGCAGCGATCTTCAGGAGAGTCCGCGCGTCGCCTTCGCCGGTCCCACAGCGGAGCATCTCCATCCCGCGATAGAAGAGAACGCCGAGCGTCGCTCGATCGTGCGGAACCCAGCTTCCGGCCAGCGCGGCGCCTGCGGTGGCCCGCGGTTCGGCGAGGGGACCTTCGAGTGAAGCATCATCGCCGAACGTCGCCGCCCAGCAGAGAAGGACCATCTTTCCGTGCCGTTCCACCCCCGGCGAACCGATCGCCTGGGCCAGGGCGATGCCGCTCTCGATGGCGAGCCGCGCCTCGCCACGGGCGCCGACCGTGGTGAGCGCGAAGCCCACGTTGATCGTCAGCGTTGCTTCGCGCGCCTTCAGACCCGCAGCGCTCGCCGCGCGCGCTGCGCTCCGCCTCGCATCGAGGGCTGCGCCTACTTCTCCACGCGCTTGACGAACGACCGCCAGCGTTTGCCACGCGTCCACTGCGGCTGCCGCGATGCCGTGACTCCGGGACAGTGTCAATAGTCCGTCGGCAACCTCTTCGGCACGGTCCAACTCCCCCGCGTAGGCAAAGCGCGCTGCGAGCGCCGCACCGCAACGAGCCTCCTCGTCGGACAGGTTGGCACCCTCGGCGGAGCGCCGGACCTCGTCGAGGCGCGCACTGGTCTCGGCGTCGCCTCCGCACGCGTCTTCGTAACGCACGCGAGCCCCTCGCGCGCGCACGTCGCTCGACTCGTCGTAAACCGCGTCCTGCATCGCCCGCACAGCCGTGTCTCGCTCGCCGGCGCGCGCATCGAGCCGGTTCCACGCCTCGTCGAGGAGCTGCGCCCGCGCAAACTGGGTCGGCTTGTCTTGGGCGTAGGCAAGCGCCTTCTCGGCGAGCGACACGGCCTCGGGCAGAGCGTGGGCTGCCAGTGCGCGCCGCGCGGCCTTCTCCAGATGCACCGCCGCGGCGGCGCCGTCCCCGCCGATATCGAGGTGACGGGCTACAATGGCGTCGTCCTCTCCCATCTTCGCGAGCCAACGACCGCACCGAGCGTGGTACTCGCGAAGCGCGTCGTCGCCGAGCGAGGAGTAGGCCACTTCGCGCATGAGTGCATGCTTGAAGGCGAATTCGCGCGTTCCAACGAACCTGGCGTGGGCCTGTTCGACCAACACTTCGGCCGCCGCGAGCTCCCGCAACGCATCGGCCGCGGCAGGCACGCCGATCGCCTCGAGCCCGATGTCCCATCCCACCTGACCGAACACAGCGAGCTTGGCCGCCGCGTCGCGCCCATGCCCTTCGAGCGCGTCGAGATGCACTTGCATCGCCGCCTCGATGGTCGCCGCTTTCGAACTGTCGCGCCCAGCTGCCGCGATTCGGGCGAGCTCTTCGGCAAAGAGCGGCAGCCCAGCCGACTGTTGCGCAATCGAGTCGATCAACGCCTCTCCCTGCGCGCCCCCTGCCCTCTCGCCGAGGAGCGCTGAAGCGATTGTACGCGCGTATCTTCGCGACAACGGCCGGAGCTCGATGCGCACGTGGTCGCGCCCCTCGAAGCGGGTGGGCGCGTCGCGCCATAGCGAGGGGCGGGCTGCGGCGAGGACGCAGAGCGGCCGCCCGGCCCCGCGGGCGAGCAAATGATCCAGCCATGACAGGCTCTCGACGTCCGCCCACTGGGCATCTTCGAGAACAATCACGAGAGGGTTGTGGCGAGCGAGTCCGGCCGTCATGTCCGTGAGCACCAGCCAGAGCGCATCGCGGGCCCCGCGCGTATCGTCGAACTCGGGGAGCGCCTCGTTCGCGATGAGGCGCGCAAGGAGCTCCCGTGCGCCGTCGGAGCACTGGGCCTCGCTCAGGGCGACGAGCACGTCGGTCGCGTCGAACGCCTCCTGAGGCGGCGCCCCCTTGGCCACCCCGCTGAGCGCGCGAGCCACGTCCCCGACCACGCCCAGAGCGTGGCCCTTTGCGAACGACTCGCATCGCGCGAGCACGATGCGAGGGGCGCTTGGGTGACTCGCGATGCGCGAAAGAGCTTCGCGGCGAAGGCGGGTCTTGCCGATTCCAGGGGCGCCCGTGACGGTCACCACAATGGGCGTCTTGTCGTCGACACACCGTTCGAACGCCGCCACGATCTGGGCCAACTCGGCCTCGCGCCCGACGAAGGGGGCCCCGCCGATGATTTCGCGACGGCCGCGGAGCGCACCGCCAACGACCGCGCTCCCGTCGCCGCGGAGCTGCAGCTCGTATCGACCGCGCGTCAGTTCGGTCGTCGTCGTATCCGCCAACACCTGTCCCCGGGTTGCATCTCGGGCGAGTGCGGACGCTCGGTCGACAACGTCTCCGGTCGGCAGCGAGCGGTCGACGCGAGTACGACCGGTGGCGATCCCAACCGATGCATTGACCTTCGCAATGCGCAGCCCGAGGTCGAGCGCTCGCGTCGCCTCGTCGCCCAGCGCCGTGTGAACGCCGAGGTGCGCCACGATCGCGTCGCCGCCGAGCTCCGTCGCTTCGGCACCGCGCGAGCGAAGGTGGGTGAGCAGCCTTGCGCGCGCGGGGCCCTTGGGGACGCAAGTGGCCACGATTGACGTGACGAGGCGCGTACCGCCCGTCCGGCCGGTGGTGAAGCTCGCGGTCGAACCATCTGGAGGTTGGCCTCGCGTCGGGCGGTCGCTCGACGCGCTCCCGAGGTCGGCGGCAAGCTCTCGAAGCTCGCGGGCCACGTCACCCGCCGAGGCGGGGCGCTCCGCCGGCGACGTTGCCAGCAAGCGAGCCAGCAAGTCGTCAAGTCGCGGAGACACGTCCGGGAGCACCTCCGAGAGCCGTGGCGCCGGGCTCGTCACCAAGCGCGCCAGAACGGCGATCGGGGTCGGCCCGATATGCGGCGGGCGGCCAGCGATCATTTCGAAGAGCGTCGCACCGAGCGCGTAGATGTCGGCGCGTCCGTCGATCCTGCTGTCGCCGCGGGCCTGCTCGGGCGCCATATACGCGGGCGTGCCGACGATTGCGCCCGTACGCGTGAGCTTTGCGTCCTCCACCGCCGCGACACCGAAGTCGACCAGCTTGACCTCGAAAGAGCCTGCTTCCCCCGCGCCGCTTCCGACGAGAAATACGTTCGACGGCTTGACGTCCCGATGCACGATTGCCGCATCGTGCGCCGCCGCGAGCGCGTCGCAAACGTCGGCGGCCACGAACAGACTCCGCCCGAGCGAGAGAGGCGAGCGCCGCTGGCGTTTTGCGACGTCTTCTCCGTCGAGCCATTCCATCGCGATGTAGGGCTCCCCGTCGTCGAGCTGCCCGAACGCCACGACGCGCACGATGCCCGAATGGTGAAGTCCGGCGAGCACGCGACCCTCGCGACGAAAGCGCGCCTCCTCCCCACCGTCGACCCCCGGAAGAGCGATGACCTTGAGGGCGACTGTCTGTTTGCTCACCTGATCGAGCGCGCGGTACACCACGCCGACGCCCCCTCGCCCGACCTCCCGCTCGACGAGGAAGCGACCGGCCAAGAGCTGCGAGACGCGCGTGCCAGTCATCGAAACTTCCCCTGGCCCACGGCGAATATCTCCGTGCTGACCGCGCGCGTCCCCGAGGGCCGAATGAGGCGCTCGGTCGCGTAGTGGCGCCGAAGTTCGGCGCGCGCGAGAGGGAGATCGTCGCTCATGAAGATTTTCCCCACGAATGCGCCGCCCGGACCACCGAGTCTAAGCGCAACGGCGAGCGCCTGCATGAAGAGCTCGAAGCTGCGCGCCTGATCGGTGGGACGACTTCCCGTCGTCTTCGGTGCCATGTCGCTGAGAACCACGTCGTAGGGGGCAAACCGAGAAGCGTCGTCGTCTGCAAGGGCGAAGACGTCGGCCTGCTGAAAAACCGCGTTGGACGGGAGCGGCACGGTGAGGGCTTCGAGATCCACTGCGAGCAGCTTGCCCGTCATACCGATGCGCGTCAGCGCATAGAGCGACCAGCTTCCCGGCGCGGCGCCGAGATCGAGAACGCGCATGCCACTGCGAAAAAGGCGCGCCCGCCGGTCGATCTCTTCGAGCTTGAAGACGCTGCGCGCAGGGAAGCCGGCGTCTTTCGCCGCCCGAGTGAAGTGGTCTGGCTTGGCGTAGGGATTCTTGCGACGGGACATTGCGCCGTAGTCACGAACGTAGCCTGCAAACGACTCCCCGGCAGAGTCCGCGAGACGGGGCTCGATCGCGCATTGGGATCCGGCGTAAGGTTTCGTTCCGGTGCGGAGGGTTCTGTCGCGCCGGGTGTCTCAGGGAGCTGCGATGCACACGCTGGTCGATCCGTTCGAACTCGCTTCCAATGAGCTGCCTCAGGCTCGGGGCGGCCCCGAGCAACAACCCGGCCGCGATGCGCGAGGCGATGCGAAGACCGAACCACCGGCCACGAGAATGCCGAGCGCGGAGTTCTGGCAGCGTGTGCGCTGCTGGTGCAGCGAAGAATGATGCCGGCGGCGCTTAGCGCTTCGCCGACTTTTTCTTCGTCTTGACCGCTTGGCGGACGAGCACGAAGCCGTTGCGCGCGCCCGGGACGCCGCCCTCGAGAAGGAGCATGTTCTTCTCGGCATCCACTCGGGCGACTTTGATATTGAGGATCGAAATGGTCTCGTTTCCGTACTGCCCGCCCATCCGGAGGTTCGGTAGCGTTCGGCCCGGAGTCATGTTCGTTCCGATCGAGCCGGGATGGCGCCGGTATTCGTGCGTGCCGTGCGTCGTGACCGCTCCCGCGAAGCCCCACCGCCGGACGACGCCCGTAAAGCCGCGCCCGCGCGTCGTTCCCCTTGCGTCGACGAGCTGGCCCGGCTGGAAGATTTCGTCGAGCTTCAGCGTCTGACCCACCTCCCACTTCGCGGCAAACTCCGGAGCACACCTCAGCTCTTTGACGAACCGCTTGGGCGTGGCGCCCGCCTTCTTGAAGAAGCCCATCGTCGGCTTGTTCGTGTGCTTTTCTTTGTTCTCCTCGAGCCCGAGCACGAGAGCCGTGTAACCATGCTTCTCGACTGTGCGCTTGGCGAGGACAACGACCGGGCCTGCTTCGAGCACAGTGACACGCGAGACGCTTCCGTCTTCGAGGAAGATTTGCGTGCAGCCGAGCTTGCGGCCAAAGATGCCGGGTTGGAGATTCATGCGGGGGGCCGGAGAATACGAGCCGCAAGCGTCCCGTCAAGCTGCCATTCTAGAGAGCCGCGGCATTTGACACGAGCCTGGGAGCGTGCTTTAAGGCCGCCCCCTCGCACAAGTCGCCATGCATACATCCCCCAAGCTCGCCGAGCTAGAGTCCAAGCTCCTGCGAACGGACCTCCCCGACTTCCGGGTGGGGGACTCCGTGCGCGTCCACTACCGCATCGTGGAAGGCGACAAGGAGCGCACCCAGGTTTTCCAAGGCGTCGTCATCAAGCGCCACCGGGCGGGCGCGCGAAGCACTTTTACCGTTCGCAAAGTCAGCTTCAATGTCGGCGTCGAGCGCATCTTTCTCTCCCATTCCCCCCGCATCGAGAAAGTCGACATCGTCAGTCGCGGCGTAGTGCGCCGCGCGCGCCTGTTTTACTTGCGCGACCTCGCGGGCAAGGCTGCGCGGGTGCGCGACGAGAAGGACGTCTAGGCATCCTCAAAACCCCGCGCCAGCGCTACCGAGCAGGGCGGCGCCGAACGGAGAGGGCGTGGCGAGAAAGTGGAAGTCGGCCCCGAGGAACGCCTGGCCGATGTGAAACACGGTCAACGCTCCCGGTTGTACGGCAAACCCCGTCTTGCTGCGCACGTAGGGCGCGTCGCTGGTCGATTGCGAAATGAATGCGGGACCGCCGAAGACGTAGGGCCGAAACTCGAGCCCGTTGACCGCCTGCAGCGGATAGATCTTGTAACCCACCTCTGCGCCGACGAACGTCGCGTGCCCCGTTTGGCCGCCGTTGTTCTGCCCCCAATACGCCTGCATCTGGCCGCCGAGATAAACGCCGACCGGCAGCGTGTAGCCGACGCGGCCTCCGATGCCGACGCCGTACGTGTCGGAGAACCCCGTTCCCAGCGTGCCGCTCGCCTCCCATCCGGGAAGGACGCCCTTTCGCTGTCCTTCTTGGTCGACTTGCTCGGTACCGGGGCCACTCGGCGCGGGCGCCTCGAACGCCGCGCGGCTGACCCGCGACTGAGCGACGATGCTCCCGGCAACACCGAGTGCGACGCAAACTTGGACGATGACACCATTCCTAGCCAACGATGTGCGCATGTGCCCTCCTGCCGCTTGTGATTGCGACTGAATAGTTTGCAATGCGGGGGCCGATCGAGCCCAGGCGTCTTTCCTTTGGGTGTGGCGGATCGCACCGCGAGCCTCACGCGTTTCGGCGAAACTTAAGTCCACGCGCCCAGGGCCCCGGGCGCTAAGAAGTGCCAGGCGACATGAGACCGTTTCTTTACGCCGCGCTTGCGTTGTCCCTTCCCGCCTCGGGGTGCGCCGCTTCAGCTCCCGCTGCGCCCGCCCCGTCCTCCGCGGCGCGCGCCGCGGCCGGGACCGGCGCGATCCCGGCGCTCGAGGCCGAGACTCGATTCACGGCCCCCGACGCGGGGACGACCACCGATGCGGTCGCGAGTGCTGCTCCTGGGCCGTCCGAAGCTCCGCACGAAGCCTCTGCCGCCGACGGGAGCGACGCGTCTCCTCCACCGTCGGCGCGGTCGTTTACTTCGGCGGCATGCAACGAACAGGCGCCGCAAGACTTCCTCGTGCGGTCCAACTTTCTCAAAGGCGGAAAGGACGCGCTGGAGCGCGCCATCCAGTACCGCACTGACACGTACGGCTACTTCAAGGGCTTCGGTCACGCCGGCCGGGACGCGCAACCCCCGAGCGCATACCTCGTCTCGACGACCTTCAGGGGGCTACCAATCAAGATGCACCGAAAAGTGGTGCCGGCGCTCCGGTGCGTCGAGGACGAGATCGAGCGCGCGTGCGCGGATCACCCGTACAAGCCGCAGGCACTGGCCGGCATTCGCTTCCGAAACACATATCGAGGCGGCGAAGTCACCAATCACATCTTCGGCATTGCGATCGACATCGATCCCGCGCGAAACTCATGCTGCGGCTGCGTCAAACCTTGGAGCGACGTGCCGGCGTGCACACGTCCGTCCAAAACCGAGTACGACCGAATGGCGATGCCCGAATGTTGGGTGCATGCCTTCGAGCGATACGGCTTCTACTGGCTTGGTCATGACCGGCTGCGCGACACGATGCATTTCGAGTTTCTGGGCGATCCTGACCACATCTTGAAAGGCGATTGAAGGGCCCGCCGCGCTCTCGCCCCCGCCGCTGGCACAGGCGGCGGGGGAACTCGGAGGCCGGACCTTACGGCAAGAACAGCTTCGTCATGAGATCGCCGTCGGCCATCCCGCAGGTATTGGCGAGGCAGTCGAAACCCCAGATGTGCTGGATGGTCGCCAAGAGCGAATAGTGGTTGTACGGAGCTGTTGATGTCAGGTGGGTCCCTACTTTCGAGGAGATCACGATGGCGGGGACGTGTGCACCGCCAAGCACCCCTCCGCCGGTGCCCGTCGGGCTCTTGCAGCAGCCCGCGGTGCCGGAGTAGTCGTCCTCGTCCCAAACGATGACGATCGCCGAGCCTTCGGTCCACGCCGGCGAAGCCATGATCATCGGTACCGTGACCTGCAGGAATGCGTCCCCGAGGGCAATGACCTGCGAATCGGTTCCGCCGCAGGCGGCGTTCCCCAAGGCGCTGGCGTTGTCGGTAGAAACGCCGTGCATATCGTCGCACTGGTCGGGGCTGATCCACACGAAGTTGGGGACGTTCCCGCCGGCGAGGTCGGTCGCGAGTTGCGTGAACGGAACGATTCGCTGCATCCGATTGCTGTTTTGCCGAATGTCAGTGAAGTACATGAAGGGATCGTGCTTCTGCGCGTAGAGCTTCCGAGGCACGAGCGTGGCGCCGCCGTCGGAGCCTACCACGGTGTCATATGGCCAATACTCGCTGGTGTCGCCTACGGCCGCGATAGATTGCATGTATGCGGTCCACGTCAGATCATTCTCCTCGAGTTGGTCTACGATGTTCCGGCTCGGAAACCAGTGAGGGAGGAGGGCGGCGTTGGCTGCCTGCGCGGCCGTCATGAGCTGCATCGTGGTGCTGTCGCCGGCGTTTGGAACGAACTCCTCCGGCGCACATGTGACGTTGGGGCCGGCCGCGCAGTCGTCCCAGATTCCCTGGAAGTCCCCCGAAATCGCCGCAAGGTAGTTGGGCAAGCTCGGATGAGTGACTCCGTAGTAATTTTGGGCAAGTCCGTACTTCGTCGCCAGCGAGTTGATATAAGGCGCAGGATTGACCGCGGTGCCCGCCTCGGTTGCAGTTGCAAGAACACCGGAATCCGCCGCGTCACCGACGTCACCTTCGTCGCCGGCTTCGCTCGGTTCGCCCTCGTCACCAGCTTCACTCGGCTCGCCCCCTTCACTGGAAGTTGCCCCATCGCTGCCTTTGCCACCGTCTGAACCGGTACCGCCAGCGTCGGGAGCAGATCCCCCTGCATCGCTCACGCCCGTATTGGCGATGATCTCTGCGTATCCGTGGTTCTCCATCATGATGTAAAAGATGTGCTTCAGCGTGGCGGGGGGCGATGCGTCCCCGGCCTCGGCGGCGTCCACAGCATTGCCCGCGTCTCCTGCATCGCCGGCGTCTCCCCCGTCCCCGGTAGTCGCGTCGGTCGTGGCGTCGACTGTCGCGTCGTTCGTCGCCTCGCCGGCCTCGCCGTCGGTTGTGGCGGCGTCGTGATCCGACACGCTCCCGTCGGAGGAGCCGCCGTCTGATTTTGCGGCCTCGCCCCCTGCGTCGCTGCTGGGCGCGATGACGACCGTGTTGTCATCGCCGGTGCCGCAAGCCGTGAGAAGGGCGGCCGATAAAGCTGGAATTGAAAGGGCAAGGAGAGCACTACGCGCGCGCATTGAACCTCCGGGGCTTATGTGCCTGGGCGCTTACCTTTACCGCTCGCCACGCACCCTCATGAAGGCGCTTATGTGAAGTCTCCGTGACGGTTCGCCAGGGGGCGAGGGGCGACGCCCTGGACAAATGAGGGGCGCCCGGGTAAGAGCGGCCGTCTACGTCCCCATCGTCTAGAGGCCCAGGACCGCGGCTTTTCACGTCGCTAACGGGGGTTCGACTCCCCCTGGGGACGCAACGATTCGTGCTAAAAACCCGCCATTGGCCTCCGCTGTGGCCAAAACGCCAAAACTCACGCCAAAACCCACCAGGGCCGAAAGGGCTACCGGCGGGAACGGCTGACCGAAGCGCACGCCTTCGAACGTCTGCGCTTCATTGATGTAGCGCTGCGTCGTCGCCAGGTCGTCGTGCCCTGCAGCACGCTGGACCTTGAGCGGCTCGTCTCCTCGAACCGCGCGCCACGTGATGCCAGTATGGCGAAGGTCGTGAAAGTTGAGCGCGCGGCGGGTCTCGTCCTCGGCGAACAGCTCGGCTCGTGTGACCCCGGCCCAGGACAGGTACTTCCGCAGCCGCTTCGCGAGCGACTCTCGCGGCGGCAAGGCGGTGAGAACCCTACCTTCGCTTGATGCTTGATCGCGCATGTGCTCCAGGAGAGGCAGCAAGTTTGGTTCGATCGGCACCTTGCGCACGTCCTTCGTCTTCGTGGGCTTCACGACCCCCGTATCCGCATGGGCGCTCTGGTGAATGAGCACGTAACCGTGCTCGAAGTCAACGGCGTCCCACTCCAGCGCCTCGAGTTCTCCCACGCGCACGTACAGGTACGTGGCGAGCATGATGAGACGCTTCCAGCGGGCGGGTACCCGTTCGCAGTCCATGAGCGCCAGAAACTCGCTTGGAAAGAGGTACGAGCCGGCGCGCTCGACACCCCGGTCGGGCCCCTGAACTTCGCGGGCCGGGTTGTCCTCGCGAACGCGCA
>CAZVPE010000016.1:0-24258 GCA_964628155.1 uncultured Polyangiaceae bacterium
TCGGGCGCCGCCGCGATCGGCGCGCTCGCTTGCTCGGGTGGAGCATCGCTGGCGGGCGCAGGCCGCTTGCAGCCGCCGGACAGCGCCACGAGGGCCAGGACAGCGGCCGAGCGCCGGCTCATTCGAGCACTCCCGCCCACGAGTCGATCATCGTCGGTGACACCGGGGTCGGGAGTTCTAGCTCGTACGTCTTCGTGTTCGATCCGCCGCTCCCTTTCGCGCCCACCTGCGTGTAGAGCGAGAACTGGCTCTGGGGCGCGGTGAAGCCCGACGCCGACTGGTGCTGAGCCCCGTACACGTACGAATCGGCGCCGGGGGCGCCCAATCCCGCGCAGGCGGGGGTTGCCTTGATGGACACCCCGGGAATCACCGCGCCCGCCAGCGTCGCGTCGTACTTGTCCGGCTGTACGTACAAGGGTAGAGGGTTCACCGGGCCTTGCGGCGGCTGCAGTCGCAGGATTCCACCTTGGGAGAGGTCGTACGGGTAGGCCGGTGTTACGTAGTCGCGGCCCCAGAGCCGCGCGTCCCCGCTCGCGCACGACTGCTGGCCCGGATTCGGCGCCGAGTACGTGGCGAAATAGAGCACGCCGTCGAAAACGGTCATGGGTCCGGACACGCGCTCGCCGGGCTGGTTGGTCACCGTGGCGGGGTTGAGCCACCAGTTGACGCTGGCGCGGAGCTTCGACGTGTTGGCGTCGACCGCCTCGGTGATCGAATACACGTAGTAGGTGCCCGTCGCATCGAACGACTCCGTGCTGCCGGTCGCCGCGTTGATGACGAGATTGCCCGTCGGGTCGAGAGAAGTGACCATCGGGACCTGGAGCGGCTGGCCGTCGCCCCACGAAGTCATCGTGTTCTTGTCGACGTCCTGGTTGTAGAGATCGAGGTAGAGTTCGCCCACCCACTTGGTCGGGTCCGGGTTCGAGAGATCGAAGCGCCAGATCGTCCCGTCGGCGTCGCCCGCGAACACTTTGGTCGCGTCGGAGCCCACGTCGCTCGGATAGGGCACGGGGGTCCCCGTCATCGGGGAGTCGAGATAGGTATCGAGGATGCGTGGCGGGTTTGCGGCGGCCAGCGTGTCGCCCGCGGGAACGTCGGCCTTGCGCATGAACGTCCGGATTATCTCGCCCGTGTCGAGGCGCGCAATCGTGAGCGAGCGCCCGATGACCGGGTCGGACGTGCTCGGGGCCTTGCCCGGCGCCGGCGTTCCCCAGCAGCGTACGGACGACCGCGCCATGTACTTGCCGACCGGCGCCGCGTCCGAGGGCTTCGGCAGCAGGCGTCCGCACGACGCGACGCCCCCTCCGGAGCTGGTCGGTCCCGAGTTTTGCCCGCCCGGAAGGATGGCGACGCCGATTTCGCGGGCGCCCAAGCCGTCGCCGGGATCGAAGTACACACTGGTGATCGCGGGCGTCGCGGAGTGTGCGCCGAAGAGCTGCGCGTTGGTCGCCGGCATCTTGGTCAGCTGCCACATGAAGACCGGACCCTTGGGCGGCGGATCGCTGGGCACGCTGCCGTTCGGCATACCGGTCGTCACGTCGGCGTTCGTCACGTCGACCGCGTAGTACCCGGCTTGGGACGGCCCGAACCCCGCGACGAGCATCGTGTGCCACGTGGTCGGGTCCCCCTGGTTCGACAAGGGGCGGTCCCACACGACGTCTTTCACGATGGGCGCTCCATCGAGAAGAAACTCGTGGCTCGACGGATACGACGACAAGACGTTGGGCATGACCGCCGGCGGCATCAGCGCCCAGAGTTCGTTGTTTTCGAGCTTGGTCTCGTCGGCCCAAAACGCGTGGAGCAGTCCGTCGTTCGTTGCGACGTACACGATCTGCTTGCGCGCGGCGTACGTCGATCGAAACCCGATGTACGAATCGTCGCGCAGGAGCGAGGCGGGCGGTCCGACGATGGCCGGCGTGGAGTGGAATACGTCGCCGAAGGCGTTGCCGTAGCGCGAGACGAACGGGAAGTCGCCCGGGTTGGTGCCGAACGCTTGCAGGCCGAACGTGTAGTCGAGGAGCATGTCGCGGCACTGGCTGAGCGAGAGCTTCTTCGGCGTGCCGCCTCCGGCGGGGTTGTACGTGCACGAGTTGGCCTGCAGATTCAGAGCCGCGGGCGGAATTCCCGCGATGACCGTGCCCGGGTCTCCCGCGACCGTCGTCGCGCTGTACTTGCCCAGGCCGTCGCCCACCGCCGCCGCCACGAAGGGGCGGATCGTCGTCGTCGCGTCGACCGACCCGTTCAAGTTCACGGCGGGGTTGAGCATCACGGCCGTCCGCGCCCCGACCCCCGAGTTGAGGTTCGCCGCGAAGTCGTCCCCGGACGATATTTGCACGCTGGGCGCGTTGACCGAGTAGCCCACTCCCGCGCCGCCGTACGTGCACTGATAGCGCTGCCGCTGCACGTCCCCCGACCACGGGGCACCCGGCGTCGCGTAGAACGACGCGAGGAACACGGATTCGTTGGTCGTGGGCGCGTTCGGGTCGGCGAGGACGTTCGTGACGACCGACGAAAACGCGGGCGTCGTGCGCGTCGTCGCGTTCTTGCCGATCTGCGAGAGAATCGTACCGAGAGCCTTCTGCAGATCGCCCGAAGTGTCGGCGAAATAGGCGGACGAGCTCCCGCCGGCCAACGCTATCTTCTGGAGCTCGCAGCACGGACCGTAGAGTGCTTGGATCCGCGGGTCGCTACTGCTGCAGTTGGCCGCCAGCTGTCCGTTGGAGACCTGGTTCGAGCAGTAGACCGTCGTGCCCTGATCCTGGAACGACGACACCGCGAACCCGATGACGTACGTGATGACCGGCGTCTGTCCGTTCGTGGGCTGGTAGAGCGACTGCGCCGTCGTCTCCGGGAGCGGGAAGGGGCAGACGCCGCTCGGGTTTCCGGACGCGGCACACGACGGCTGCATGTCGAGGTTCGGGGCGCCATCGGTGAGGAGGATGATGTACTGCTTGCGGCAGCCCCCCTGGACGAACGGGTCGGTCGCCTGCGGGCCCGTCGGATCCGCCTGCAGATAATACTGGGCGCCGACGAACATCCCGGCGAGCGGGGTGGCGCCGTACGGCCGCGACGAGAGGAGCACCTGCTGGATGTTGCCGTTCTGCGTCTCCTGCGTCGCGAGGTCGGTCGTCGCGGGGAGGGGCACCATTCGGCCCTCCCACGGCGGCGCCGCGGGATTGCGCGCGCCCACGGCCATGAGCGTCTGCGTCGCGCAGTTGGCGGGGTTGCCGTAATACGTGCACCCCGCGCCCGTGTTCCAGCCGGGGAAGTAGCTCCACATCCCGTTGAAAGCAGGACTCAAGACCGTGTTCTGAGCGGTCACCCCGGTAGCGGCGCTCGGGTCTTGATCGAACGTCATCAGGCCGAAGCGCATGAGATTGAGCTCGGTGTCGAGCGCGCCGTCCTGATTTTGCCCGAAGCCGCACGACGTGGTGTTGCTCGTGCCGTACGTGTGCTGGACGATCGCGTTCGACGGGAAATCGGTCGCGAGGCCGTTCGCGCCGATGCCTTGCGGGCCGACGCCGCTCGGCGTGGAAGCGCCCGGCAGGGCGCCGGGCGCGTATACGCAAGAAAGCGGCTGCAAGGGATTGGTCCCCGTGTCCTCCGCGATCGGCCGATGGTACGGAATGTAGTAGTTGAGGTCGTACGGCGAGACGCCTCCGATTTGGTACTCGTTCTGGAAGACGCCCCCCGCCGTTCGAGGCATGGCCGCGCAGTTGTAGCCGTTCTGGAGCGATCCGGTGAGCGCCTGCACGAGCACCCCCCAGCGGTTCGGCGGCGGCCGCGCCGACCAGTTGCACGCGCCGCTGACCGGGTCGCAGTTGCAGGCGTTCTGCGGGCTGCTTTCGGGGAGAGTCCCGTCGATCATCCGCTCCATCGATCCCGAATTGTCGATGAGTAAGAGAACGTTCGGCAGCGGCGGGTTGACGTCGACTTGCTGAGCGCGCGCTCCGGCGGAAGCCAGGACCAGCGCGCAGGCGGCGGCGGTGGCGGCGGCGTACCGCGGGGCGATGTTCGGACTCATGTCGGTTCTCTCACTCCTCTTCATTTCGGGCACTGCATCGGGCCAGCGACGAGCCGCGCGCGCTGCATCTCGATCCCCTCACCGGCGACGACCGCCGTGTTGTCCGTAAAGATCGGCTCGGTGATTCCACCCGCCGTGACCGTCATTTCGATGAAGCAAAAGTTGAGGTCGAGCGCATACCGCGACGGCGTATTGGCCTTCCACGGATCGGTCAGCTCGACGAAGAAGTCCCCTTGCATCGGGATGGGTCCGAGGCTGCCCGGCGTCACGTTCGACTGAAGTGGCGTGGTCGACGCGTAGGGAACCGTGATGGCGGCCGGGGACCACCCTCCTCCGAGCTCCGCCGAGCCGAGCCGCCGGCACGCGAGCGTCATCGCGTCGGCGGTGGAGGGGACGTTTTGCAGCGCGAGGCAAGGCGCGTTGGTCGAGCCGGCCTTGAGGCCGTCGCGGTGCGTCGGATCGAGCATGACTCCGAGCTGCCACTTCGCGACGGCGCCGGTAATCTCGTGCGCGGCGCCGATGATGCCGTACTCGGTCATGTAGTGGGTTTGGGTGTTCTGGCGTTCGTTGCCGCTCGTTCGCACTTCGGTCGCGGCGGCGGCGAGCGCGAAGACGCCTACGGAACCGAGCACGGCGAGGGTCATCGCCACGATGAACATCGCAGCGCCGTCTTGACGGGCGCGACGCCGGGCGCGGACTCGGGCGGTGGCGAGCGAGGGGGTCATGGATAGAAGGCTCCTGCCTGGTTGGCGAGCGCCACCTCGGTCGTCATCGTGCGCACGCGCGCCCAGCGCATCGTGCCGTTGCTGATCGCGCACGCTCCGGGGGTCATGCAGTAGCGATACATGAAGGCCTGAGGGGCGTAGTTGGCGACGGGCACGTTCACGGCGCGGTCGGGCTGCGCCGTCCGCGTCGCGACTCTCGCGCGCACGATGCGGATGCGCTGGGGCATGTTCGCGGCGCCCTGCACCTTGTAGACGTCGTCGGCCCACGCCTGGTTGGCCGGATCGTCGAACGCGAACGTGAGCATCGACGGCTGCGGCGGCCGCGCGCCGACGAGCGAGTTGTCCACCGAGAAGGCGAACTTGAGGTCGACCGCGTACTCGGCGACGACCTCCGACGTCTCGGGGATGACGGCGCCGGCGGCGTCCACGTAGGACCGCACGAGGTCGTATTTGTTCGGATCGGGGACCGCCACGAGCGACTGTCTCGCGAGGGCCTTCGTGTACTGGGCCGGCTCCGTAACGGCGCTCGTGATTTCCCAGTGCACGAGCTGGACGGGGTTGATCCATGCGCGTCCCGCGGGAATGGGAGTGACGCCGCCGACGTTTCCCGTCCCTTGGGGGGTGAGGAGCTGCGCGACGCCGAGCGCGACGTCCACCCACGCCGTCGGGGGTACGGCCGTGTTGTTGATGCCGGTGGGAGTACCGGGACACGTCGCCAGGAACTGAGAGCGCCCCGTGTCGTCCAGCAGCCGAACGATGAACTGGTGGCCCGGATACGGCTGAAAGATGTTGTTGAACTCGGCGGCCTGGGCGTTCGGCCCCGCGGCGTTGAGTCGGTACATCGCCGGCGACGCGCCCGATATCGTGATCCGCGCGCATACGCCCTGGTTGACGTTGATCGTTTGCACGTCGAACTGCTCGGCGGACGTCATGTTGCCGCCGATCTCGATGATGTCGGGCGTGAGCGCGGGAGTCTGGGCGGTCGACAGCGGCGCGTTGGCCGCGGATCCGCCGCTGACGAGGTGGATTCCCGCGAGGTGGACGATGGCCGCGCCCGTCGTCGGATTCACGCGGAAGACGTTGTTCGGGTCGCCCATCCACTTCGCGACCTTCGGGTCGGAAACGATGTTGGGAGTGCTCATGTACGAGGCGCGTTGAAGGTCGGCGCGCAGTCGGTCGACCGCGGCACGCAACGTCGCTTCGGCGGCCGAGCTCCGCATCTCTTCGTGGAACGTCGCCGTGGCTTCGCGCGACAGCCCGACGATCCCGATCGCCACGATGAGCCCCGCGACGAGGGCGACCGTGAGCTCGACCAGCGTGAACCCAGCCGTCCGGCCGTGCGATCGCGTCATTGCGGATTTCCCCTCACCGCCGTCGTGACGTAAATCGAATGGTACATCTGCGGATCGGGCGCGTTGCCCAGGGCGGCTTTGCACCAGTCGGGCGTCGGCGCGTTCGAGATGCCGCGCGGCCAGAGGACGCGCACGTCGGCGCGGAGAAGCTCGTTGACCGTCAACCAGGTCAGGCGCACGTTGACGCAGAACACGGTGTTTCCGAGGTCCGCCGCCGGAAGATCGCGCCCGAGGATGTCGAACCCCGGGCTGAACGGCGGGTTCGAGGCGATGTACTGATTGGGGAAAACCCAAGTGCCCGCGTTCGCGACTCCGTTGGCCAGGAGCGCGGCGGTCGCGATGTTCGAATTCGCTCCAGCGGTCGGGCCCGGGGCCGTCCACTGCATCGCGTCGCGCTGGAGGCGTTCGACCCAAGTGCGCGCGATGGAATTGGCGACGTCGGCTTTTCGCGCGTCGAGGTTGCCGAGCACGCTCGCCTTCTGCATGCTCATGACGGCCGAGGCTCCGACGGCCATGACGGTCATTGCCATGAGCACTTCGACGGCCGTGTAACCCCGGGCGGCGGGGCTGGGAATTCTCCCGGACGCGCTCATGGCAGCCAGGTGGACGAAAAGAGGCGCGCCATCCCGTTCGGAGGCACGAGGACGCTCCGATAGGTGCCTCCGTTCGCGCGCTGCACCTGAAGCTCGATCGGGCTGGTGGTCGGCAGTAGCCCGTCGAACATCGTCTTCGTCGTCGTTCCCTGGGCGACGTACGACCGGCCGATGGGCGTCCAGCAAATGCTCGCGAGGCCGTTGGCGACGGCCACGCGCTGGGGCGCCGCCGGGCTCGGATAAATGAAGATCTGCGTTTGCACGTCCGCTTGGGCCTCGAGCGCTCCGTTGAGGTTCACGCCGCCGAGTCCGAGCACGTTGTTCGTCAGTCCGGCGACGTTGAGGACCGTCCAATCGGTCGGCGATTTGCAGGTCGCGACGGGGGTCCGGGCGAGACCGCCCAGCGCGTTCGGAGCGACGGCTTCGTACATGCCGAGGGTCCCGCGGTCGGCCGAGCCGTTGGCGCTCATGGTGACGAGCACCGCGCCGCCGCGCGCTATGGCCCGGGTGCGCGCGGAGCGAATCAGCTGCATGATCTGCCCGGCGTCGTCGTACGCGAGGCGGTCGAAGCGTGCGACCGTCATCGAGGGCATCGCCAGCGCGGCGATGACGCCGATGATGATGACGACCACGAGGAGCTCGATGAGCGAGAAGCCCCGCTGTCGCATCTTCTGCGAGGGTGCGCGTATCCCCAAGAGCCTCGACACGACGCCGGCCACCTCGAACGCCCTCATCAGCAAACGTCGTGCCTTTTGCTTTTCCTGCGGTTCGCGCGCTTTTCGACGAGGATGCGCCTTCCTCCTACGCAGCAACGATTTCCACGCCTTGCAAAACCTGCGGACCGCGCCCGCTGGTGGGTGTCCGGTTCCGGGAGCGTCTCCCTTCTCGCGTCTCTCGTGCTACACGCGGCGGCAATGCTCTCTGCGATGCGATCGACCGTACTCCTCGCGATGCTGCCGGGTGTGTTCGTGGGGTGCGACAAGAAGGGCGATGCGCGTGACGATCGCGGGCCGCCCCCGCCGTCGGCCGCGCCGTCGGCCGGGCCCGCGCACCCTGACCTATGCGCAGGAGGCGGCGGACAGGACACCGACACCGTCAGCGCCCCATTCGTTCCGAGGACGGTCGGAACGTTCTGCCTCGATCCGCAAGGGGAGCCGAAGACGTACGGAGACAAGGGCAAGCTCTCCATGGACGACGTCTGCACCACCGCGTTCGACGGCGAATGTGAGCTCTACAAGCGTTTCGGCCTCGACCGCGTGGTGGTCCTCCGGTACGTCGACGGGAGCGGCGCGCCGAACAGCGTCGAGGTCAACCTGTCGCGCTTCGCGACCGAGCACGGCGCGTACGGGATGTTCACGAAGCGCGTCGTCGCCGATGGCGATCCCGCGCGGGCCACCGTCAAGCCGCTTGCGGCCGGAGCCGCGGGCGCCGCGAGCAGCAGCAACGCCTACGTGTGGCGCGGCCAATACCTCGTCGAGCTCACCTTCGTCACGGAGGACACGAAGATGACCCCGGCGGAGATGGCGCGCGCGAACGAGCTGTCGACCGGGGCCGTCGCCAAGCAGATCGGCGACAAGCTCCCGGGCGGCACGGCGCTCCTCCCGTCGGCTGCGGCGCTGCCCGTCGCCTCGCGAATCCCGCTGGGCGTCGCGTACTACCCGAAGGACGCCCTCGGCCTATCGGCCATCGGTCCGGCTGCCGTCGGGTATTACCGAGAGGGTCCGAAGCGCTGGCGCGACGTCGCGATCGTGCGCGATGGCGCCGACAGCGCGAAAGAGGCCTTTCGCGCCTTCAAACTCAAGCCCGGAAGCCTGCCGCTCAAGGGCCTGGGCGACGAAGCCGTTCTGTCGATCGTGCAGGAGGCGCCCGACCGCGCCAAGGCGGAGTACGTCGTCGCGCGCAAAGGGGGGCTCGTCGTCGCGGTAGGCGACGAGGAGCTCGTGCTCGATCCAGCCACCCCGAGCGAAAAGCTCGCGCCGCTCAAGCTCACGAAGGACGAGAAGGTTCAAAGGCTCACGGACTGGCTCGCGTCGTCCGCGAAGTGAGCGCCCCGGCCTCGAGCTAAGCATTCGTCACATCGTGTTGTGAACCGGCTGGTCCGGCTATTAAACCTCACCACCCGGAGCAGCTCCGTTATCGCGAGCCCGAAGACACCCCTCTCCGCTTGCGGAGAGGGGCCGGGGGTGAGGTAAAGGCCGAGCGCGATGTGACGAATGATGAGCGGCCTCCAGGGACGCGCCCCAGCGTCACGCTTCCACGTCCACGAGTCCGGCCACGTCATCGCGCGACTGGCGCTCGAAGCAGTCGTCCGGGAGCGCGCTCTTCTTTCGCGCGAGTCGCGTCGCCTCGACGAAGCGCGCGGTCACCGGGTCGTGGTAGCCGCTGGCGTCGGGCAGGTCCGGCGTGTCTTTTCTGTGGTAGCGGACGATGCGCGCCATCAAGAGGTCGCGCACCCACTTGCCGATGAGGGAGGCCATCCCGACGAGGATGTGCCGGTCCTCCGCGTCGCGAACGAAGGCGATGCTGCCTAGGCCCGGTACGCGGTACTCGCTGCGCGCGCGCCCTTCTTCCGCCACGGCGTGGAGCCGGCCGCTCATCGGCCCGAACGCGGGCGGGTAGCGCGCGAAGCCCCCGACTTTGCCGCACGTGGCGATCACGTCCACCCCGGCGCGCGACCGGGCGTCGAGTGCGAGGCGCTCCATGGCGTGGAGGTCGAGGTGAAACCGCGTGAGTCCGCGCGCGATCCCGTCGTTGAGCCGTCGCGCGCACGTCACGACGCACGCGGCGTAGAGAACCCGCACTCCGGCGCCGTCGAGTCTCGCGAGGTCTCGATCGACGTCGGCCACGAGCTTTGCTTCGGCGGCGAAGGCGTCGCCGCCGGGCGACCAGCACTGGTCGGCGTGGTCGCTCGGACACCGGGCGCGGAGCGCCTCGGCGCCGTCGAGCGAGAGGAGGCGGACGACTTCCGCGGGGCCCTGCGGCTCCGCCTGTCCGCTGCGTCGCAGGATCGCGCGCGCCCACGCCTCGCCGAGGGCACTGTCCCCGTAGGCGACGAGGCGTTTGGAATCGCCGAGGCGCGCGCGCAGCGCACCGCGGGGCCGCGAGACCACGCGCCGGTGGCCGTCGCCCTCGACGCGCGCGACGACCGAAGTCACCACGAGCGGTCCGAGGCGCGGCCCAAGTCCGTTTTCGTCGACGCCGAGGAGGATTTGAAAGGTCGACATCGTCGTCAGAGACTCGGTCCGGTCGCCCGACTCACCGGCACCGCGCACCCGCTCGAGACGAGCCCCGGAGTGATCGCGTCGACGAGGGATCCGAATCGCGCCCGATCGAAGCCGCTCGCGCTGAACAGCCAGTCGACGTGCGGCGGACCCCCATCGTCCCCGGGGGAGGTCGCGGCTCGTTTGTCGTCTCGAAAGTGTCCGAGGACGTCGAGATGGTCGCCGTATCCGACCCACACGAGCTTGCCCCAGAGCTGCGAGCGCAGAGGGACGACCCCGTCGTTCTCCCGAACGCCGGGGGTGCGTGCGAACACGCGGCCGAGCATTTCTTCGGCGTCTTCCGACGTGTTCGGCGCGCTGCAGGGATAGCGCGAGTCGTAACGCGCCGAGATGCCATAGAGGAGGGAGAAGATCGCCGCGCTCGGGATGCTCGCCGGCCGGAAGAGTGCCGGCAAGAGCATTCCCGGGCCAGGCGGAGGTGCCATCGACGCGACCGACTGGCACAAGAGCCCGGGACGATCTTCGATTCCGGCCGCGAACAGATCCATCGCCTCGGGCATTAGCTGCACCATCGCGCCCTGGTCTTTCTGAATCGAGTCGATGTACTGGCGCACGTCGTTGCTCCGCGCGTCGTCGAGCAACTGGAGGAACGCGTCGGTGACGCGATCGAACACCGCCAGTTCGAAGCCGAGCGCGCGATCGACCCGAGCGAACGCCGCGACCAGCCCGCTCATCGCGGCCAGCGGGTGGGACCCGAGCGAGAGCCCGAGGACCGTGAGCGCGCTCAGCGCTCGGAGAACACGCCCTCCGCTCACCGTCGTGAAGAAGCTCGCGAGCGGCGTGCCGAAGTGCGGCGTATTTATCGTGGTGATGCTCGCGAGCCGATCGCGCCAAGCCAGGGCACCCGGAGGTGCGGCGAGCGCGGCGCTCGGCGACGCAACCAGCCGCGCGTCGAGCCCGCCCGTGGAGTGCCCGATCAGGTGAATCGGCCCGTCGTCCCCACACGTCTCCGCGACGAGCTCCGCCAGCTTGGCGGCGCGCCGGCGAATCGACGCTGTGGGTGACACCTGAAGGACGTGGGTCTCGATTCGCTCGCCTCGGGCGCGGAGGCGGGCGCATAGCGCTCGGTCCAGATGTCCGAAGTAGTCGTACGAAGCGAGCCGACCGAAGCCGAACATGCCCGGCGTGAAGTAGATGCGATGAAGCATCGGCGGTTACTCTACCCCGTCTGGCCCCGTCCGGTCCGACGCAAGAGGGGTCGCCGCCGCACCCTCTCGAAAGCCCTGCGAGGGCCCCGCCGGCGATGGGTGCCACCCAGGGAGCCACAACTGCGATAGCGCCCCGCCGCCGACGAAGAGCGCCGGACCGGTCGAGCGCGCCACTCTTCCTTACACGGCCGAATCCGCCTGGCGCCGGTAGCCGCGTGCTTGCACATTGACGAAGCTGCAGGCGCTGCTTAACGTCTCGGCCCCCTCCAATGGCGTGTCTGCCACCGGACAGGAAAACGAATCGAGACTCGACCGTACTCACCCCCAACTCAGCTCACCGAGTGAACCGGAGCGGATGGAGAGTCCAGCTCGCTGGACGGCAATCCGCGGAGGTCCATGAGGGAGCTCCACGAAGTGGAGCGACCGAGTGAACAAGGCGACCCTCAAGAAGTTCAGAACGCTGCTCACCGAAAAGCGCGACGAGATCCTGAAGAAGGCCAAGCAGACCCTCGAGCAAGACATGGCGCTCGACACGGACGACTTGCCCGACGAGATGGACCTCGCGTCGAGCGAGTACCTTCAGTCGTTCACGTTCCGCCTGCGCGGGCGGGAGAAGAGCTTTCTCGACAAGATCGAGAAGGCGCTCAAGAAGATCGACGAGGGGACGTTCGGCGTCTGCGAGGAGTGCGGCGAAGAGATTTCGGTCAAACGCCTTGAAGCGCGCCCGGAGACCACGCTCTGCATCCGCTGCAAGGAAGACCAGGAGCGAATGGAGAAGGACTACAGCTAAAGGCCCGCCCCAGGTCCCCCCGCGGGCGGGGGGACATTGCACGAGCAAGCCCGGGCCGGGAGTAAAGCCCCCGTTTCACACCTGGTCAAGTTGACGCTTTCATTGAACAATGTCGCGCGCGACGTCAGCGTGCGTCTTTTCTTGTTGGCAAAGCGTCGCGTCCAATGGTCGGCGCGTCATTTTTCGTTGGAAAGGTGTCCGGTCCAAACGGTCGGGGTCCCTTTTCAAGTGAAGAGGTGTCGCGGCCACTCGTCCGCGCGTCTTTTCTCATTGGCAAAGCGTCGCGTCCAACTGTCCGCGCGTCATTTTTCGTTGGAAAGGTGTCCGGTCCAAACGGTCGGAGTCCCTCTTCAATTGAAGAGGCGTCGCGACCAGTCGTCCGCGCGTCTTTTCTCATTGGCCAGGCGTCGCGACCACTCGTCCGCGCGTCTTTTCTCATTGGAAGAGCGTCGGGTCCAACTGGTTTCGTGACGTTTCTCGTCGAAGAAGCCTCTTTTCCCGTGGTTCGAGCGGCGGTGTCCTTGTCACCCGCGCGTCGACCTCCTGGAGGCGCCGGCGAGACCTCCCGGAACGGTGAAGTCCGGAGCACATCCGTCTCTCCTCGACCTTAATCGGAAGGGGCGCGATTCGATCGCGCGAGGGGACGACGAATTCTTTGCCCCAACCCGACGCTCAGCGTCGCCCCCCTCAGGTCCCCCCGCGGAGCGGGGGGACGCTGCACGAGCCCGAGCCGCGGAGTAGAAGCCCGGCGCTTTGCGTCGAGGGCGAGCGAGGCCGGTGGCGAGCGCGCGGAGCGTACTTCCCGTACGCGAGCACGCTCGACGCCGGGATCGCGAAGCCATCGGCGCAAAGCGCCGGGCTTCTACCGGGCGACTTTGCGGGCTGCAGGCGCGCTCCTCGCCAGCACGTCGGCAAGGTATCGCCCGGTGTGCGACCGCGCGCACTCGACGATCTGCTCGGGCGTGCCGACGGCGACGATTTCACCGCCTCCCTCGCCCCCTTCGGGTCCGAGGTCGATCACCCAGTCGGCGCAGGCCACCACGTCGAGGTTGTGCTCGATGACCACGACCGTGTTGCCCTGATCTCGCAGATCCATCAGCGTTGCGAGGAGCACCTCGATGTCGGCGAAGTGGAGCCCCGTCGTAGGCTCGTCGAGCACATAAAGCGTGCGCCCGGTCGCCCTGCGGGCAAGCTCGCGCGCCAGCTTCACGCGCTGCGCCTCTCCGCCCGAGAGCGTCGTCGCCGGTTGCCCGAGCGTCAGATACCCGAGACCGACCTTGCGCAGCGCCTCCAGCCGGTCGGCGATCCGAGGCACCGCGCCGAAGAGCTCCGTCGCTTGTTCCACCGTCACGTCCAACGCGTCGGCGATCGATAGACCCCGGTATTTGACTTCCAGCGTCTCGCGGCTGTACCGGCGCCCGCCGCACGTATCGCAGGTCACGAACACGTCGGGCAAGAAGTGCATCTCGATGCGCAATACGCCGTCGCCCTGGCAAGCCTCGCACCGGCCGCCTTTGACGTTGAACGAGAAGCGCCCCGCCTTGTATCCGCGTGCGCGCGCGTCGGGCAAGCCGGCGTAGAGCTCGCGAAGAAGCGCGAAGATGCCCGTGTAGGTGGCGGGGTTGGAGCGCGGCGTCCGCCCGATGGGCGCCTGATCGATCGAAACAACCTTGTCGACGTTGTCGAGGCCTTCGACGCGGTCGCACTCGCCGACCGGCGCCGTCGCGTTGTAGAGCTTCGCGCGCGCGGCCGGCAGGAGCGTATCGACGACGAGGCTCGACTTTCCGCTGCCGCTGACGCCGGTGATGCAGGTGAGAAGGCCGAGGGGTACTTCGGCGGTGACGCCGCGGAGGTTGTTCGCCCGCGCCCCGACCACCCGAACGCTCGGCTTGCCGCGCGATTTGCGCTTGCTCGGGATCGGCATCTGGCGAGCGCCGCTGAGCCAAGGCCCGGTGATCGACTTGGGGTTCGCCATGATTTCGCGCGGGGTGCCCTGCGCCACGATCTCCCCGCCGTGCACCCCCGCCCCAGGGCCCATGTCGACCACGTGGTCGGCGGCGAGGATGGCCTCGCGATCGTGTTCGACGACGATGACCGTGTTGCCGAGATCGCGCAGGCGCGCCTGCGCCTCGATCAGTCGGGCGTTGTCGCGGGCGTGCAAGCCGATGCTCGGTTCGTCGAGGACGTAGAGGACTCCGACCAGCGCGGCCCCGATCTGGGTGGCGAGGCGGATCCGCTGTCCTTCGCCCGACGAGAGCGTCTGCGCGCTCCGGTCGAGGGTGAGGTAGTCGAGGCCCACGTCGATGAGGAAGCCGAGGCGGGCGGCGACGGCCTTGAGCAGCGGCTCTGCGATCGCGCGCTCGCGGGCGGCGAACACCTGAGGCGAGCCTTCGGACGCGGGGTCACCGAGGGTCTCGACGAATTTGCGCACGTGGCGGAGCGGCATCGAACCGACTTGCGCGATGTCCTTTGCGCCGAGCTTTACCGCCAGCGCCTCGGGTCGTAGGCGCTTGCCCTTGCACGCGTCGCACGTGCGCGTGACGAGAAAGCGCCCGAGCTCCTCGTCGGCGATGCCGCCTTCGCTCGCGTCCGGATCGTCCTCGTCGGGCTCCTCGACCCGCGTATCGGCGAGCGACGCGAGACGCTGCTCGAGCCGCGGCACCAGCCCTTCGTAGGCCTTTGCTTTTCGGGCTGTGCGCTTGCGACCGCCGGCTTCGACGGCGCCTCCGAAGAGGATCGCCTTGCGCTGCTCCTCCGGAATCTTCGACCAGGCCAGGTCCGGACTCACGCCGAGCGACTCGACCGCGCGCGCCGTCTCGGTCGAGAGAGCCACGCTCCCCCGGCGCCCCCAAGCGAGCACGACTCCTTCCCGGAGCGTGTGGTGCGGGTCGCCGATGCAGCGGTCGGGGTCGACGACGTCGCGCGCGCCGAGTCCGTCGCACGCGGGGCAGGCCCCGTGAGGGCCATTGAACGAGAACATGCGCGGCTCGATCGGCGGAAGCGAGATGCCGCAGTCGATGCACGCGAATCGCTCGCTCATCCAGAACGGCTCGCCGTCGCTCGCCTGGACGAGCAGGCGGCCCTCTCCGAGCTTGAGGGCGAGCTCGACGCTGTCGGTCAGCCGGCCCTTGAGGCCCTCCTTCAGGACCAGGCGATCGATGACGACGTCGAGGTCGTGGGCGCGGGAGCGGTCGAGCTCTAGCTCGTCCCCGAGGTCGACGATCGAGCCGTCGATGCGAACGCGGACGAAGCCTTCCCGGCGGAGGCGCTCGAGTTCGAGTCTGAGCTCCCCTTTGCGGGCCCGCGCGATGGGTGCCATGACCGAGAGCTTCGTTCCGTCGTCGAACGACAGGATGCGATCGACGATCTGCTGCACCGTCTGCGCCTCGATGCGCTTTCCGCAGTTCGGGCAATGCGGGACACCGACGCGGGCGTACAAGAGGCGCAAGTAGTCGGCGATCTCGGTCACGGTGCCGACCGTCGATCGGGGCGACTTCGAGAGGGGTCGCTGCTCGATCGCGATTGCCGGGCTCAGGCCGTCGATGCGCTCGACGTCGGGTTTCGCGAGCTGCTCGAGGAATTGCCGCGCGTAGGCGCTGAGC
The DNA here is from genome assembly GCA_964628155.1 of uncultured Polyangiaceae bacterium. Taxonomy (GTDB): domain Bacteria; phylum Myxococcota_A; class Polyangia; order Polyangiales; family Polyangiaceae; genus Palsa-1150. The sequence continues at coordinate 15,516 of CAZVPE010000016.1, forward strand.
GACTCCACGTACCGCCGCTGTCCTTCCGCGTAGATCGTGTCGAACGCGAGCGAAGACTTGCCGGACCCGCTCGGTCCGGTGAAAATGATGACCTTGCCGCGCGGCACAGCGACGCTGACGTTCTTCAGGTTGTGCTGCCGAGCGCCGATGACGACGAGACGATCCACGTTGGATTGAAACGGTTAGCACGGTAGCCAAAGGGTCGTCGTCTGGAGATGAACCTCTCGATTCGAGCTCCGGCTCGTCATGGTACGCTCCGTCTCTGCGGGATGCTCAAAGTCGAGTGCGAGTCATGCCAGGCGCCGTACCAGATCGACGAGCGGCGCGTTCCGCCCGCGGGACTCAAGATGAGGTGTCCGAAGTGCGGGCATTCCTTTCTCGTCTTGAATCCAAAAAGCTCGGCGTCCCCGTCGGCTCCGGCCGCGGAAACCTATCCGGCCCGGCCCGGGGCTCTTGCGTCGGCGCCGCCGCCCGAGCGTGAGCCGTCGCGCTCGCCGCTCCCCTCCGACTTTCCGGCAGCCCTGGGCTCGCTCGACGAGCCGGACCTCCCCGTCGTCTCGGCCGACCTCCCTGCCGCCAAGACTCCGGGAGCAAACCTGCCGGTTGCAAAAAGGCCCCCTCCTCGGCCGGCGCCGCGCGCCACCGACCCCGGCCTGGCTGCGAAGACTCCCCCCGGCGCATTTTCCGCTCCGGGCACTTTCGGCGGCGCGAACCTCGACCTCCCCGCCATCCCGGCTGCTCTCCCTGAAGCCAGGCGAAGCCCGCCCAAGCCTCCGCCGCCCCGCGCGCGGCCGACCCAGACCGAGCTCCCGAAGCTCTCCGCGGATTTGCCGATGGCGAAAGGGGGCAGTGGGGTGGACCTCCCGGAGGTCGCCGCCCACCTGCCGGACGTGGCCGCGTCGCTCCCGGGGGTCGCCGGAGTGCTGCCCGTCCCGGCGGCTTCTCCGCCCAAGGCCTTTCTTTCCAGCGCCGGCAGCGGATTCGGCGAGATCGATCTACCCGCGGCGGCCGACGTGCTGCCCGCTGTGGTCCCGCGCGATCACCACCTGCCGGTGCGCGCGCAGTCGACCCCGGTGCCCGGGGCGCTAAGCTTTGGGGAGATCGAGCTGCCGCGCGAGCACTCGCCCAGCATCGAGCCCTTCGCCGGTGGGTCGCGAAACGCGGCCGGCGTGTCCCCCCCGATCTCCGCCGACTTCGGAAATCTGGAGTTCGACGAGAAGCCCCGCCCCCGCCGCATTTCGTCGCGTGCCCCTGCTGCCGTCAAAGACGCCGATCGGGGCGGCGGGGGGATGACGTTCGGCGAGGTCGACCTGTCCTCACCGCAGGAGGATCCTTCGGTGAGGGACGCCTCGTCCATCAGCGTCGTCGGGCCGATGCCCCTGCCGGACGGCGAAGAGGCGGCGGCCGACCCCGGCGCGCGGCGTCGAACCCAGCATGCCAAACGTTCCGCCGTTTCTCCGGGTGCTCAGGCGGCAGCGACCGCGCCCGTGCGCGCAGACGGGCGCGAAGGCCCCGTCGCGTCCACGCGAAAGCGTTCGGTCGGGGCGCGCGTGGCGGTCGTGTTGCTGGTCGCCGCGGTCGTCGCCGGTGCGGCGCTCCAGCTCACGCCTCATGGCGCATACGGCTATCTCGATCTTTTCGATCGCATTCACGCGAATGACTACCAGCGGGTCACGGCGGCGACCGTCGTCTCGACGGAGAAGGTGCTCGGCGCCGATACATACGGGGACGCGCAGGCGGCTGTGGAAGCCGCGGCGGCAGCGCACGCCGCGATGGGGCGGGCGAAGCCGCTGACCGCGTACGCCGCCGTCGTCGACTATGCGACCACCGTGCGCTTCGGTCCGGACACGTCGCGCGCGTCGCGCGCAAAGCAGTTCTTGGCCGAGCTGCCGGCCGAGGAGGTGGTCAAGTATCGCGACGTGGCTCTCGCGGCGCAGGCGGCCGCGAACGACGACTTCGACAAGGCGCGTAGCGCGCTCGATGCGGCGGCGAGCAAGAGCGACCCGGCCGATCCGATCCAGATCACGCTGGCGAACTTGCGCGGCAACGTGGAGCTCGCCGCGCGCGACGGGACCGCCGCGATCCTCGCCTTCAAGCGCGCCCTCGGCTCGTCGGACGACGCGCGGGCGCATTTCGGACTGGCGCGCGCCTACGAGCTCATCGGGGACCCGGCGAACGCCAAGAACGAGATCGCCGCGACTCTCGCGGCCTCACCGCTCCACCCCGGCGCTCTCGTCGCGCGCGCGCGAACCAACGGCGCGCTCGCGGAAGACGCGCAGGCCTTCAAGGACCTCGCCACCGTGCTGGAGGGCCCCGCGCGCGCAAAGGCGGCCCCGAACGACCTCTCGAAAGCCTATTCGGTCAGGGCATGGATCAACCTGGACCGCGGCGGAGCGAGCGAGGCGCGCGAAGCGTTCGCCCAAGCCGTGAAGATCGACCCGCGCAACGTCTTGGCCTTGAGCGGAGAAGGCCGAATGCTCTTCAGCGAAGGTCGCTACAGCGAAGCGCTCGCCCGATTCGACGCCGCACTCCAGATCGATTCCGGATCCCCCGAGACGATCGCGAGCGACGCCGAGGCGAAGCTCGCGATCGATCGGCTCGCGGAGGCCAAACAGCAGCTCGTCGACGCGCGGCCCCGTTTTCCGAAGAGCGTCGCGATCGTGCTTCTCCTCGGTCGGGTCGAGCGCCATCTCGGGAACTACGACGCCGCGGAGGCCGACATGCGCGCGGCGGTGGCCATGGTCGACGTCTCGCGCCGCGACGCGATTCTCCCGTACGTCGCGTTGTCGGAGCTCTTGTCGTCGCGCGGACGGCTGGCGGACGCCAAGGCGCTCCTCGACGAAGCGAAGACGAAACTGGCCTCTTCCGCCGCGCTCGACCGAGCCCTGGGAGATGTCGCCGAGCTGCAAGGAGACCACGACCTCGCCCTCACGCAGTACAAGAGGGCGCTCGCACAAGAGCCCGGGGACAACTCGTCGCATTTCCGGCTCGCGGTGGCGCTGCGGCGAATGCGCAGGTTCGACGACGCCGGGGCCGAGCTCGACAAGATCGCCACCGCGGACAAGGACTACCCTGGGCTGGCGCTCGAGCGTGGCCTGCTCTTCGAGGACTCGGGGGACGTACAAAAGGCGATCGAGCAGTTCAAGGCGGCCCTCGCCCAGGCGCCCGAGGACCCTGACCTGGAACTGCGCGTCGGGAGCGCCTATGTGGCCATCGGCCGCCCGGACGAAGCGATTCCGATGCTCCGCAAAGTAATCCAGAAGCGCCCTGCGAGCGCGGAGGCCCAGCACTTCATGGGACGTGCGCTCATGCTCAAAGGCCCGACGCAGCAGAACGAAGCCATTCGCTATCTGCAGCGCGCGGTGGACGCCGATCCGAACCGCGCCGAGTTTCACGTCTATCTGGCGTGGGCTGCCAATGACGCGACGAAGTTCGATCTTGCCAGCAAGGAGATCGAGGCGACGCTCGCGATCGACAAGCTCAATGCCGACGCCTACTGGCAACGTGGGCTCATGGAACGCAAGCAGGGCGCGGTCGTCGACGCGATAAAGGACGAGAAGCGCGCACTCGCCCTCCGCCCTTCGCGCTACGAGGCGCACGCCACCCTCGCCGAATGCTACGAAGACCGCAGCAATCCGGCGGCGGCGTTGGCGGAATGGGCCAAGGCCTTGGCGGGCGACGGGGACGTGGCGGGGCCTGACGGGACCGTGCCCCATCCGGATTGGCGGTACGAGTACGGGAAGCTGCTGATGGATCGCGGCAACGTCGGCGCGGCGCTCCCGCTGCTCTTGCAGGCGGCGACGACGGTTGAGAAGTCGGATCAGCGGCCGGGATGGCTGGCGCACCTCGAGGTGTTGACGGCCGAGGCGCTCCAGAAGTCGGGCCGCAAGTCCGAGGCGGTCGAGCACTACCGCCGGTTCATGGAAATCGCGCCGGTCAATTCCCCGGATCGGGACGACGCGCAAGCCGCGCTCAAGCGGCTCAGCGTCGAGCGGTAACCCCTCGCGTTCTATTGTCGGATTGGGGCTAGCGCCTCCGCCATCCTTGCAAACGCAACGACGTCGAGGGTTTCGCCTCGGGCGTCGAGCGCGATCCCCGCGCGCGCGGCGGCTTGCTCGAGGGCCGCGCTGTCGGGGGCGAGCTTCGCCCACGCGTTGCGCAACGTCTTTCGGCGCGCCTGGAACGCGCTGCGCACGAGCGCGCGGAAGGCCTCGGTCTCTTTGGCGCGCGGCGGGTTCGCGGGAACGAGCTCGACGACCGCGCTCGTGACCTCCGGAGAGGGATAGAAGGCTCCCGGCGGGGCGCGCAGCACTCGCCGCGCGTCGTACGCGGCCTGCACGAAGACCGACAGGCCCCCCCAGCTTTCGTGGCCCGGCGTGGCCGTGAGCCGGTCGGCGACCTCTTGTTGAATCAGGAAGACGACTCTTTCGACGCGGTCTGCGAGTTCGACCGCGCGCCGTAGCAGCGGGCCCGTGATCGCATAGGGCAGATTGCCGCAAAGAACGCGCGGCGACTCCGGATCGGCGTCGCCGAGGAGCTGGGCCAGGTCCACCGATTGCGCGTCCGCCTCGACGATGCGCGTGGTGCTGGCCGGCGCCAGCTCGCGCACGAGCAGCGGCACGAGCTCGCGGTCGCGCTCGATGGCCACGAGCGAACGAGCGCGCTGCGCCAGGAGACCCGTAAGGGCTCCGGTGCCGGCGCCGATTTCGACGACCCGAGCCCGTCCGACTTCGTCGTCTCGCACGCACGCGGCGGCGATTGCGTGAGCGATGGGCGTCGCGACGAGGAAGTTCTGCCCGAAGCTCCGCTTCGGCCGCAGCCCGGCGTCGCGAAGGAGAGCTCGGGGATCGCGCGACGTCAAGCCGACGACCCCGCCACGCTCCGCGCGACGATGCGCACGCCGAGTCGGCGCAGCGTCCGCTCTCCTCGGACCGCCATCGCGCGGGCGCGGACGCGAACGGCGTCGTCGACCGCGCTGGCCATCGGGCTCGGCCGCTCGTGCCGTGCGCCGACCGCCGCGTCCAGCGGCGGTACGGTCCATCGCAGCTCGATCCGGCGCGACCGGAGCATTGCGACGGCCTTGGCGGTCGCGTGGGGCCTCGCAGGCGGCACCGCCCAAACGCAGACGACGCTCGCACGGGGCTTTTCGGTCGCGATCTTCGCGAGCACCTGGGCGAGCATCGCTTCGCTGCCGTCGCGTTCGCCGTCGACCCGCGGGGGAGACTCGATCCCGAACGCCGACAAGTATTGCCGGAGCGCCTGCTCGCGTGGTGTGCGGGCGAACCCGGTGCGCGGGGCAAACGGGGCGCGCGCCCGGAGCTGGTCGGCACGTCGCACGAGCGCGTCGAGATCGCCTTTCCCGAGGTCGGCGAGGCCCAGCGGATCGAGGGGCCGCGCGTGTTCGGCGATTCGTTGGGCCACGTCGCTCTCGTCGAGTTCGGACCGGTCGGCGTCGACGCAGCTCGCGGCGGTGGCGAGAGCGGACGCGATCGCGGCGCCGTGCGCGGCACCCTGCTCGGGAGCCACCCAGGCTCGCAAACGGGACGCCGCGACCACGAGGCCCACCCTATCGCCGCGCCGCAGGCAGCGGGTCGCGCGCGAAGCCACCTCGTCGAGGACCCAGTCGAGCGGGGCGCCGCCGGGCTCGCCCGCCAAGAGCTCGACCGAAGCGTCGACCACGAGCCAGACGATGTCGCGATCGTCGCGTTCCATCTCGCGGACGAGCAGCCGCCCGCGCTTGGCGCTCGCTTTCCACGCGATGCGCCGGAACGGGTCGCCCGGCGCGTGGTCCCGCAGCTCGCGGAGTTCCTCCCCCTCGCCGGCGAACGCTGCAGGGCGCCCCGTTTCGGCGGACCGTCGCGATCGGCCGCCGCGCGGAGACTGGGATAGAACCGCGAGGCTCTTCGGGATCGCCTCGATCCCAAGCGGGCTCGCGAAGAGCAGCGGCACCTCGTACATGCCCTCGCCGCCGAGCTGTGCGCCCCTGACCTCGAGCGCGAGCCCATGCACCCCCCAGCGCCCGACGCGGTTGGCGACCACCGTCACGGCCAGGCTCGCACGACCCCACGGCTGCAGATCGACCACGGCCGGCTCGACCGCAGCGGTGAGCATGCTCGATGCGATCGGTCGCAGTCCGACGCAGCGCACGGCTTCGCCGCTCCGGTTGCGCATCTCGGCTTCGAGCACGAGGCGTGTCCCGCGCGCGACCCGATGCACGCGCGCGGACACCGCCCAGACCAGCTCGAAGCCGGCTTCCCGTAGATTGGTGACGGTCATGAGCGCCATTGCGCGCCCGAGGGCCACCGCGAGCAGCATGGCACCCCCGAAGGCGACGATCGGCGCGAGCCGCGTCGCCGCGCCGAGGACGACGAGGACGGCGCCGGCGATCGCGACGTGCACGGTCGGCGGAGTCGGGTGAAGCTGCATCGCGAGGTCGTTATACCGCCCGCATGCTGCGGCGGAAGCTGACCTTCGACAGGGCTTCTTCGACGAGGCGCTCTTGCGCCCTCGGCTCAGCCTCAGCCTCGGCCGTCATCACGAGTCTGTGGGCGAGCACGCTCGGCGCGACCGCCCGAATGTCGTCCGGCGTGACGAACGGCCGGCCCTCGATGAGGGCCCAGGCCTTGGCCGCCTGAACGAGGCCGAGCGACGCGCGGGGGCTGGCGCCGAGGGCCACGCGCGGGTGGCTGCGGGTGAAGGTCGTCATCCCCACGGCGTAGTCGTAGAGATCGTCGTCGACGTGGATACTCGCGGCGATGGTTTGGAGTCGACCGGCGCTTGCCGCGTCGAGGACCGGGTGGGCGACGGGAGGCTCCACGCCGTGGGCCTTGAGCATTTGCGCCTCCTCGCGCGGCGCCGGGTACCCCATCGAGACCCGCACGAGAAAGCGGTCGATTTGCGCCTCCGGCAGCGGGTACGTCCCCTCGAGGTCGATCGGGTTTTGCGTTGCCAGAACGAGGAAGGGCGCCGGGAGCTCGAAGCGGTCGCCCTCGATCGTGACCTGGCGCTCCTGCATCGCCTCGAGCAGCGCGCTCTGCGTCTTGGCCGGCGCCCGGTTGATCTCGTCGGCGAGGACGATGTTCGCGAATATGGGCCCGGCGCGGAGCGAAAACGTCCCGTCGCGCGGCGAGAGCACGTACGTCCCGGTGATGTCGGCGGGCAGGAGGTCAGGGGTGAACTGGATTCGTCGCGCACTGCACCCGAGCGCCGTCGCGAAGGCTTTGACCAGCGTCGTCTTGGCGACGCCCGGGACACCTTCGAGGAGAGCGTGTCCGCGGGCGAGGAGCGCCACGAGGATCGTATCGACGGGGCGGAGTGAGCCGACGTACACGCGCGAAACCTCGCGCCGCAGTTGGTCGATTCGCTCGCGAGCGGAAGCGATGTCGGTCGCGGCTACGGTCACGGCGAATGAGCGACTCTATCATGTGGATTCTCGAGCCCATCGAGTAGCTTCCGAATCTGCGCCGCGACCTCGACGACCCGGGCCGTTCCCACCGTGCCGCCGCCGAACCACCGGCCGACAGGGCGCCCGACCGCCGCGTTTTGCGCGACGAGTGTTTCGAAGCGCCCGAGCTCGGCGAGGAGCTCGGTGAGCGTGCGGAGCTGCAGCGGATCGACGAGGCCTTCCGCGCGGACCTTCGCGACGAGCTCGTCGCGCGGCGGCACGCGGTCGAGCCCGAGCCGCGTCGCCAGCTCTTCTTCGAGCGCGCTCTTGAGCTCCAGCATCGCGAGCGCTCGTGAGGCGTGGGGCGACGCCAAGCCCGCCGCGTGTCCCGCGACGCCGCCGTGGAGGGCGGCCGGGACCGCGCGCACGAACTTCGGCGAAACCGCCCTGTGCTTCCTGCCCACCCTCGCGCTCGTCCAGAGGACGACGCCGATGCCCACCGCGAGCGCGGCAAAGTAGGCGGCGCCCGGCGGCAGCCCGTCGCGCCGCAACGTCTCCAGCCCGAGTGCGAGGGCGCGCCGTGCCTCGCCGGCGGTGGTCTTCGCGTGGGAGGGGTCTCCGAAGGCCCCGGTCGTGCGAAAGCCGTTCGAAACCAGGTAAAGCGTGCCGCCGCGTTTGCCCCACACGTCGTCGTCGGTCGCGTAGCGCACGAGCGCTCGCGAGAGCGCCCGATTTCCCGGATAGCGCATCATCGCGTTGATGGGGATCGAGCCGTCGCCGACGGCGACGAAGCGTCCATGGCCCACCGCGCCGGCGACCGCGAGAAGGACGTCGGGCTCCCCTTCGCCGTGCACGACGAGAAGAGGCGAGAGCGCCTGGTGCTCGAGCCCGGTGGCGTGGTTGGTCACGACGTGAGCCACGTCGCGTACCGTGGGGTGAACGCTCGCCGGCTCCGCTATCGCCAGCGACGGATTGTCGCGGAGCATCTCCGCGGGTCGGGCCGGAAGAGATACGCGCCGAATTCCGAATCGGGTGAGAAGCTCGTCGCCGGTGCCGTAGTCGTCGAGAAGGACGAGCCGGCCGCCTGCCCGCATGAACGCCGAGAGCTCATCCACGTCGAGCGGGCGATCGGGGTGAACCATCAAGATGCCGTCCTCGCGCTTTAGGTCGCCTAGCGCGAGGGTCGTCGTAACGGCGACTCGCGCCGTGCCAAGCTCGCTCTGCGCGACGCGCACAAGCTGCGAGAGCCCCTCCCAATCCTCGCCTCGTGGATCGAACGGGGCCGCGAGTGCGGCGTGCGGCTGTCCCCCGAGAAACGCGCAAAAGATCAAAAAGAGCGAAAAACGAGAAAAACGAGAA
>CAZVPE010000016.1:24358-49235 GCA_964628155.1 uncultured Polyangiaceae bacterium
AACGAGAAGAACGAGCGAGAATCCTCGCCGGGTTCGGGGCCGGGAAAGGTTTGCCCGGGCAGCGTGTACGCAAAGCGGGCCCGCTCCTCACCTTGACCGTGGCACTTGCGTTGCTATTTTGCAAAGTAGAGTGGACCCCTAGAGCTTCCCCGGCACTTGTCGCGCTTCGCTTCTACTCAAAGAAGGTACCAACATGCTGCCTCCTTTCATCATCGAGCAGATTCGCCGGCGTGAAGAGCAGGACCGCGTCCGTCCGGAGCAGCCCCACCTCGAAATCCCGCTCGAGCGGCCGGCCCCGCGCGCGCCGCAGGCGCCCGACGAGAACAGAGACCGAGGGGTCGTCATCATCGACCTCATGGCAAGCGATATCGACTGAGCGTTCGGGCGACCGAGCGGTGGTGCCGACCGGGGCGAGGGCCTGGCGTGGAGCGCCAGGGTCGAGCGGCTCGACACTTCCGTGGGGGGTGACTAGTCTGCGCGCCCCATGGGGTTTTTCTCGCGGGCGGGGCAGATACTGCTCGGTGCCGCTCTGGTCGGAGTCGCAGCCCCGTCTTGCTATTCGGCCGGAGGGGGTACGGCTCCTCCTCCCGACAGCTTCTATTTTCCGGTAGGCCTCGCCGTCTCCACGGATGGCGCTGTTCTCTACGCCGTCAACTCGGACTTCGACCTGCAATGGAACGGCGGGACGCTGCAAAGCTACGACCTCGCCCGGCTGCGCGCCGACGCCGCCAACCAGATCGCCACCTTCGCCATCCCAAATTCGACATGCCCCGGGAGTCCGCCGCCAGGCGGGACCCTTCTCGGACAGGCGTGCGCGCCCGTCCATCCGTCGCAAAGCTACATCGGCGACTCGGTGACGATCGGCGCCTTCGCCACCGACGTCCAGCTCTCCGTCGCTCCGAACCATAGCTCCCGGCTCTTCATCCCGGTGAGGGGCAACGCCACAGTGACCTGGGCCGATGTCGAGGGCGACCCCAACAACCCGCTGAAGATCGACTGCGGGCAGGGCGCCGACGGCAGGTGCGCCGCGAGCCATCAGGCGGGCAACGACCCCAATCAACTCGGCAACACCCGCCATGTCACGTTGCCCGGGGAACCCTATGGGATGGCCCAGAGCGAGAACGGGGCTTACATTGCCGTCACCAGCCAGACCACGACGCAATCGTCGCTTCTGACGACCGGGCTCTCGACGCCCGCGGCTCCGCCGGTCCCTCCGACGATGGAATTCGTGCTGGGCGGAATGCCCGTCGGGGGCATCGGCATCGCGGCGGTCCCGCACGACCGCGATGCTCCGGCGCCAGGCATGGTCGGCCCCCCCCCCACGGGGAAATCGTCGCGTTGCGAAGACGTCGACGTCGCCGACGTCCTTCACTGCGTCCGGCCGGCCTTCCTCGAGACCAGCCGCGACGCCGCGGAGATCGATCTCCTTCGCCTCTACGATGACGACGGCTCGTCGTTGCACCGCCCCTTTCTGCAGAGGGAAGGCGTGTACCCGATCACGTCGAACGCCGTCGGAACCGACTCGCGCGGAATCGTGATCGACCCTACGCCGCGCATCGCGTGCAAGACGCAGTGCAATGGCGATCCAGCCTGCAACGCGGCGTGCGGGCAGCTCGCCGCGCGGGTCTTCTTCGCCAGCCGAACTCCGCCTGCGCTCGGCATCGGCGAGATCGGCGGGCCGCCGCCGAGCGGCCTCGGCACCTACGATCCCGACCGATTGGTGCTCACGGGCAACTGGCCGCTGCCCATCGGGCCGTCGAACGTGTATTTGGCCCCGATCATCGATCCAAATGGAAACTTCGCGCTCCGGGTCTTCATCGTGTGCTTCGACGCGAGTCAGATCGTCGTCTGGGACCCCGATGCCGAGGCCGTCGAGACCGTCATCGACGTCGGGGCTGGACCTTTCGCGATGACGTTCGATCCGTTTTCAATGACAGATGTGGGCGAGCACAACCCCGCTCCGCCACCCCCCGCGCCCAACCAGCCAAGACCGTACCGGTTCGCCTACGTGGCGAGCTTCACGCAATCGTACGTGCAGATGATTGACCTCGACAACAGCCAGCCGACCGCCGAAACCTTCGAGAACGTCGTCTTCACGCTCGGCCAGCCGACGCTGCCGAAGGGCCAATGATCATCCTGCGAGCGCGTATCGCCGCGGTCGCGATCGCCGCGGCGGCCCTGACGGCCGGCGTGTCGATCGCGGGCGCCTCCCTGTCGAGCTGCGCCCAGACGCCGCCCAATGTCACGACCCACACGTTCCATCAGGCGCAGAAGGTCGACTTCATCTGCATGCAGGTGAACGACGCGAACGGCAACGCCATCGCGCAACCAATCCCGGTCGCGCAAGCCAACTGCGCGCCCGTGCCGCCCAACGTGAACGGGGCGATCTTGGCCTTTCACCTGTACGCGGTGGTCACGCAGACCACACCGGGCGAGCTCGCCGTGGTCGATCTGACAGCGGGCGTCGTCGTCGACAACGACAAGGACGCGCCTGGGATCAACTTCATCCCCGTCGGCGCCAACCCGACGGACGTCGCGGTCGCGCCCTACGACGCCCCGTTCACGTTCGTATCGAGCCGAGACCCGAACAAGCTGGCCGTCTACGCCATCGACAACAAGCGGCTCCTCGGGAATTCGACGGGAACGAGCCCCCCGCTGCCGCTCAGGCTTCCGGATCTCATGGCGTGTTCGCTACCGCAGCCGCCGCAGGGACTCGCGGTCGTTCCGTCCTCCGGTCCTGACGGCGGGGCCGCGGGGAGTGCGTACGCGCTGGTGGTTCTGCTGGCGGGGTCGGCCAGCGGGCCGGCGACGGTGCTCACGCTCGATCCGACGGTACTGGCATCGGTGCCTCCGGGATCGCTGACGCCGTGCACGTCGCTGAGCGGCGCGGTTCTCGCCGCGACGGCGCTGTCGGGGGCATTCCCGTCGACGTGGGCCGCGGGTCCCGCGTGGCCGGACGGCGTGCCGTACGCCGACGCGAGCGGGCCCACTCCGGTACCTCAGTGTCCGTCGGAATTCGTGGTCGACGCGGGCCCGGTGGACGCAGCGTCCGATTCCGCGGACGACGCGGAATTGGACGCCGGAACGGGCGACGTTGCACCGGCCGAGGCGGGGGCCGCCGGGTCGGGCGCCTTCACCCTACCGCCCGAACCACCGCACCCGACGGCGATCGCCATGCGCACCGACCTGCCGGTGCTCTACGTCGCCGACGAAACGGTGCCGGTCATCCACGTGATCGACCTGCACGACCCGTCGAACCCGATCGAACTCGACCCACTCCTCGCGACGAGCATCGTGCAGCCGGCGCGGCACGTTTCTGTCGGCGGGCTCGCCATCAGTCCCCCGACGCGCGACTACAAGATCTACCTCTACGCGATCGACGCGAGGCAGGGCACGCTGATGGTCTACGACATCACCGATCCCGTGGCGTCGCCGCGCACGCCGCTGCAGCGCCCGCACCCCGAGCTCAACCCCCTCGCGCTTCCCGACCGCCTCACGTTCTCGGCTCCCGTCGCCGCGGTGTCGTTCGTGGCGCACGACTGGCCCCTTGCCTCGCCGCTGGTCACCCCGACCGACACCGTCCACGATTACACGGGGCTGCTTTGCAACCCGAACCCGAACGCCCATCCGGACGCGAGCGCCTTCGTCGATCTCGGCGCGTATTACCGGGCGGACCAGACGTCGCGGATCCAGGCGACGGACACCCAAGGTGGCACGGCCCAGACCCTGCCCACGCGGCTTCGGGGGGTGTTCGGCTTCGCCACGCTTTCGAACGGCAACGTCGTCATCATCGACGTCGACGACTGGGACGCGCCATGCCGCCGGCCGGACCCCATGGCGGTCGGTGTCATCGCCGATCCGTCCAACCCCGGCATCACCTACGACGGGGGCATCACGGGCGTTCTCGATATTCCCCAGCCCAGCGCAGGGCCCGGCGACCTCGACCCGTACCACGCGCCCATCACGTACAATAGCGCGATCTCCGAGAGCGCCGCCGTGAGCCTCGAGGCCTTTTTCCCCGTCTCGGCGCCGCACCGCCTTCGCTCCAACGCGCTCCTCCGGAACGACCCGACATCGGGCGTCCACGTGCCGAACTTGATCGGCCTTCCGCAGCTCTTCAACGCGAGCGGCGCCCCTGTGTCGACGACCGGCGCCTCCGGCGCAACCAACCCTCTCATTTTTCCGGCGCCGCTGCCCCCCGGGTTTTTCGATCCGACGTACGTGCAGAACCCGACCGAGCCGAACCCGAACGCGCGGACGGTGACGTCGCCTCTTCTCGCGAGCGCCGGCGCTCTCGGGGCGCCCATTCCGGCCCCTCTATTCCCGACGGTCTCGGGGTCGGTCTCGCCGGGCGTGCGCGTGTCGTTCGACGATCCGACGGCCCATATCGATCAAGACTGGACCGTGACGTACGAAGGGGCGCTTCCGACCGTCAACGGCATCGCCGCGAACATCAGGTCGACCGTGATACCGGAGAGCGACCCGGCCGCCTACCAGACGCTTACGCTGTCGGCGCCCGGCGTCGGCTTTTGCGAACGAGGCATCGAAGACTGGACCGTCGGGCAGACCCGGGTGAACCAGCTGCTCGGGGCGCTGCAGGACGCCAATCTCCCCGCACCTCCGGCGTTCCAGCTCACGGGGGCGGCGCCGCCCGCGCTAGCCCCGCTGTCGCAGTGGACCGCGGACTACGTCGAGTTTGCCGACGACCTTCTGCCCTCCACCGATCCGTACTGGACTCAGTCGTTTTCCACGAACGCTTGCTGGGACGGAACGCTGCAGAACGACAGCGATCCCAACATCGCGAACAATCGATACAACGCCTGCCTTCAGACATTCGGCACCTCGGCGACGGACGACACGTTTCTCGCGCGCGACTTTCCCATCCTTCACGCGCGCGACGACTCGCTCGAGGTCGGTCGCTTCGCCTGGTATCCCGCCGATCCCAGCACGGGCAACGCCGTCGCGGAGCAAACGACCAATCGAATCGTCGTTCCGGCCGATCCGGGCAACGCACCCTTCTTGCGCCTGGCCACGTGCTGCTTCCACCGCCAGGCCACGTTCAAAGTGAGAACCGGCGGCGAGTGGGTGGCGGTCGGGAGCAGCGTCGGCTTGCTCCACCGCGTCGTCCGAGACGCGGCGGGATCGTGCGTCCTCTCCTGCGACCCGCGCGACGCGCTGATGAACGCTCGGGCGTTCGACGTCCCCTGGGCGACCTGGTCTCAGAGCGCCGGTCAATGCACGGCAGCGAATGCGCCGTCGTTCGACCGAGACAGTCCGCTGGCCATGCGAAACCCGATGTTCTCGTTCGTCATGTGGGCGGGGTGCGGGAAGCCCGCGGGATACGGCGACCATACCCTCAGCGCGCGCGATCTCACCTGGAGGTACTCGCTGCGCGGAAGCTTTGCGCCGCTGACCACCTCGCTGGTGAACCCGTCCAACGGGACGGCCGTGAGTCCGCAGGCGATGCGGTTCGTCGGTCCGCTCGGCCAACTCGCGGTCGTCGACGGGGAAACGCAGGGTCTCGTCCTCATCGACCTCAACCTCGTCGCCGTCGCGCATAGCTACTACTGAGGGGCGGCGCTCCCGATGTCCAAGTCCGCGCAGACGCCGGTGATGCGTCAGTATCTCGCGGCGAAATCGGGACACCCGGACGCGCTTCTCTTCTTTCGGATGGGCGACTTCTACGAACTCTTCTTCGAAGACGCCGTGGTCGCCGCCCGCGCGCTCGACTTGACGCTCACGGCGCGCAACAAGGGCGCGACCGACGAAGTGCCGATGGCCGGCGTGCCCCATCACGCGGCCAGCGGGTACGTCCAGAAGCTTCTCGAGCAGGGATTCAAAGTGGCGATCTGCGAGCAGATGGCCGACCCGTCGACGGTGAAAGGCATCGTGCCGCGTGAAGTGGTCCGGGTGGTCACACCCGGCATCGCATACGACGACGCGGGGCTCGATGCGCGGCGCAACCACTTTCTCGTCGCGGTCGACCGCGAGCTTCCCGAGCCATTCGGCATCGCCGCCCTCGACGTGTCGACGGGCGAGCTGACGGCGTGCGAGGCGGCGGACGTCGCGAGCGTCGTCTCCGAACTCGTGCGCCTCGATCCTCGAGAGGTCCTCGTCGGTCCTGGTGCAGGCGAGGTCGCCGAGCCGATCGAGGAGGCGTGCGCCAAGGCCGTCGTGCGTACGGTCTCCGAGCCGCTCGACGGCGCGGGAGCGGAGGCAATCTTGGGCGGACAGCTCGGCGTGGGGGAGGCCGCGGCGTCGTGTCCTTCCGAGCCGGCCCGCCGCGCGGCTGCTCGGTGCGTGGCCGCGGCGCGCGCGAGCGAAGCAGGTCGCCCCGTCCCCGTGGCCAGGCTCGTGTCCTACGCGCTCGGCGACACCCTGGTCTTGGACGACGCCACGCAGGCGCACCTCGAGCTCGTACGCACGGTCGACGGGAGCGAGCGGGGGTCGCTCTTGGCGCAAATCGACGCGACCACGACGGCCGCGGGCGCCCGGTTGCTCCGGCGGCGCTTGCTCGCACCGCTGACCACCGTCGCCGAAGTACGCCGCCGCCAGGACGCAGTCGAGCTCTTCGTCACCCAACCCGGAATGCGCGCCGAGCTGCGGGAGCGCATGGTCGACGTCGGCGACGTCGAACGCCTCGCGGTCAAGCTCGCGCTCGACCGTGCCGCGCCGCGCGATCTCGGGGCCTTGCGCCGATCGCTCGCGGCCCTTCCCGGGCTCGTCGACACGCTCGAACGCTGTCCCGACCGCTCGGCCCGCGATGCGCTTGGGCTCGAGGACGATCAGCCGTGGCTCGACGAGTGCAACGATCTCTTCGATCTCCTCTCCCGAGCGGTGGCCGACGACCCGCCTGCCCGCGCGAGCGACGGCGGAGTCATTCGGGACGGCTTCGATCGCGATCTCGACGAGGCGCGCGACCTGATGCGCGGCGGCCAGCGCCTGATCGTCGACTTGGAGACGCGGCTCCGTGAATCGTCTGGGATTCCCAGCTTGAAGCTCCGATTCACGCGCGTCTTCGGCTGGTACATCGAGGTCACCAAGTCGCACGTGGTGAAAGCGCCCGCCGAATGGCGCAGAAAGCAGACGATATCGAGCGGCGAACGCTTCACGTGCGACGCCCTCGACGAGGTCGCCGACAAGCTCGCTCACGCCGAGGAGCGCGCGGCGTCGCGCGAGGCCGATCTATTCGCCGAGACCGTCCGTGATCTCGCCCGTCACGTCCAGCGCCTCCGGTCGCTCGCCGCGTGTTTGGCCGCGTGGGACGTCGCGGCGGCGCTCGGCGAAGTGGCGCACCGCGACGACTGGTCGCGCCCGGCCATCGACGAGTCGCTCGAGCTCGTCCTCGAGGACGCGCGCCACCCGGTGGTCGAGAAGCTGTCGGCCGGAGGCCGGTTCGTGCCCAACGACGTGACGCTCGGCGCCGGCGAGGGGCGGCCCCGGCTTTGGCTCGTCACCGGGCCGAACATGGCTGGCAAGTCGACGCTCATGCGCCAGACGGCGATCGCCGTCATCCTCGCGCAAATGGGTTCGTACATTCCGGCCCGGAGCGGACGCATCGGAGTCGTGGACCGGGTACTCACGCGCGTCGGGGCGAGCGACAACCTCTCGCGCGGCGAGAGTACGTTCATGGTCGAGATGAAGGAGACGGCGAACGTGCTCCGGCGCGCCACGACCCGCTCGCTCGTCGTGCTCGACGAAATCGGGCGCGGGACGAGCACCTACGACGGTCTGGCGATCGCGTGGGCCGTAGCCGAGCACCTGCACGACACGGTCGCATGCCGCGCGATGTTCGCGACCCACTATCACGAGCTCACGGAGCTCGCGACCACTCGCGCGCCGACATGCGAGACCTGGAGCGTCAGCGCGCGCGAGCACGACGGGGACATCGTCTTCCTGCACAAGCTGCAGCGAGGTGCGGCATCGCGAAGCTACGGCATCGCGTGCGCGCGGCTGGCAGGCGTGCCCGAGCCGGTCCTGGCACGCGCTCGGGTCCTGCTCGGCGAGCTCGAACAAGGCACCGCCGCAAGAAATCTCGACCCTCCACCCCGATCGGGGTCGAAAGCCGCGCGGCCTCAGCTCGGCCTCTTCGAAGCGGCGGCCAACCGCATCGCGTCCCATCCGGCCATCGACGCCCTGCGCGCCGTCGATGTCGATCGCCTCACGCCCCTCGAAGCGCTGGGGCTCGTCGCAAGCCTTCAGAAGATGGCCAATCGCACGTGATGCGAGGGACCCCGCGAGCGTTGCCCTACCTCGCGGTCGCTCTCGCTGCGAGCAGCTGGGGGACCTGGGCGATCGTCGTACGCCGGGCGGAAGCGATAGCCCCCATGCCGTCCGCTCTCGAGTCGACGGTCGTCATGGCGGTCATCACGATCGTCGCCGGCGCCACCTCTCTGCGCGACCGCGTCGCCGCGCGCCGCACCTGGCAAGCGTGGGCCAGTGTCGCGTGGTTCGGGGTCGCGGACATCTTGAACGTCTTGCTCTTTTTTGCCGCGTACAAACTGACGATCGCGGTCGCTGTTCTGACGCACTACCTGACGCCGATCTTCGTCGCGTTGGTCGCGCCCTTCGTTTTGCGAGAGAGAATGACGGCGCGCACCGGGTGGGCGATCGCCGTGTCGTTCTTGGGTCTCGCGGTGATGATCGCTCCGTCGGGCGCCGCGGCGAGCGGGGCGACGGTGTGGAAGAGCGCCGCGCTCGGAGCCGGGAGCGCGGTGTTCTACGCGTCGAACGTCCTCGTGAACAAGTCGATCGTCGGTTCGTTTTCGACCAGCCAGGCGATGTTTTGGCACGGGATCGTCGCCACGGCGGTGGGGCTTTCGCTCGTGCCTCCGGGCAGTTGGGCCCGGATCGATTCTCACGCGATCATGTTTTTGGCGCTGGCCGCGCTCGGACCGGGTGCGCTCGGGGGGCTGGCGTTCGTGTGGGGTTTGCGCCGAATGCCTGCGGCGCACGCGTCCACGTTGACGCTGCTCGAGCCAGTGGTCTCTCTGGTGCTCGGTGCGTGGGCTCTCGGCGAGAGCGTGGGTGCGCCGGCGATCCTCGGTGGCGCGATGATCTTGACCGGCGGGCTCCTCGTAATGACGCAGCCTCGGGAGCCGGTGCTCACCGAAGGGTCCAAGGGGTCCGTCATTCCCTAGATCGCTCGGACCGCCTGAAGCGCCTGGGCCACGGAGTCCCAGTCCAAGGTGGGAAACCCGTACGCGCCGTTCTTCGCCGCCCAAGCCTTCCCGACCGCGCGAAGCGCGTCGATGCGCGTCAAGCCCGACTCGCCGATGCTGGGCCGGTCGGGCGACTGACGGGCGTGCGCCACGGCGCTGAAGCCAGACCCGCCCTCGTCGCTCGGGAGCGGCGCAATTTGGACCGTGAGGCGCGTGTCCTCGCACGAGAGGTCGTAGACCATCGCGTTGGCGCTTCGGAACTGGTTGGTGATTCGAACGCGTAGGGCGTTCTTCTCTTCGCGCATCGATGAAGCCTGCCTTTCGCCGCCGGTCGTGCCAAGGTAGCATCTCGCCGCGTGGAGCGCCGCATCCGTGTCCCATCCGTACCTCTATGCGCGAGCGCTGGCGTCGAGCCGGCAGTCACCCGCTGACGCGGCTGAGGTATTCGAGCGCGACGGGGTTCTCGTCGTCGTAGTGGCCGATGGAAGAGGGGGCATCCGTGGCGGGGACGAGGCCAGTCGATCTCTCGTCGCCGTCGTCAAGTCGGCCGTGGACGATCCCGCATTCACGCCAAAAGACGTCGGGGCTTGGGTCGATTTGTTCCGGACGCGCGATACCGCCCTCGCTTCGAAGGGCGCGGGCGAGACCACCGGAGTGGTGGTGGCGCTCTGGCGTCAGGGCCTCGTGGGGGTCAGCATCGGGGACAGCGAGGCTTGGGTCGTGACGCCGCGCGGAGTCGACAATCTGACGGTCGGCCAGCAGACCCGTCAAAGACTCGGAAGCGGCCGGGTCAACCTGGCGACGTTCGCGCGACCGTCCCTCGGGGGCGTCCTCGTCATCGCCACGGACGGACTCTTCAAGTTTGCGTCCCAAGACATCATCGCGGGTGTGGTCCGCGCCGCGCCGTTCGAGGCCGCCGCGGAGCGCCTGGTCGAGTTGGTGCGCAACCCGAACGGGACGCTGGCCGACGACGCGGCGGTGGTGCTCGTGAGAGGCTGACTCACGCCTAGGTCGGATGAAGAACCTCTCCCGTCCGACGCTCGTACAACTCTTCGTGTGGACGACGCTCGCGATTGCGTTGGCTATCGGGGGCACGTTCTTCGTCCTCTTGGATGCGTCACGCCGATCGATCGTCGAGCGGTCCAATCGCCTGCGCGACGCGGAGGCCGCACGCATCGGAACCCGAATTTCGACCGAGCTCGGAGTGGCGGTTACGGCCCTCGAGGACGTCGAAGCGTCCCTCCGGTTCGGGGCGCTGCGCCTCGATGACCCACTTGCCGTGGAGACCCGCCTCTTTTCGGAGTTGCTCGACCATCCGGCCCTCGCGGACATCGCCATGACGCACGCGACGCTGCTCGGCTACGAAGCCGGCGGAGAAGCGCGGCTCGCGGCCCCCGACCGCTGGCAAATGATGGTGTTTCGGCGAACCGCCGATGCCGCGAGCGAGCTTTTCACCCGACGGATCTCGAGCGAAGAAGGGCGCTTCGTGGTCCGCGTCCGGTCTCGCCCCCGCGGAGGGGGCCTGCTCGCCGCCCCGCTCGATCGCGGCGGGGACGGCGACGATCCAACTGCGCATCCGACGTTCCGAACGCCGGTGGCGCGAGACTTCTACGGGAGCGCGATCTGGAGCGATCTCTCGTTCTCCGAGCTCGATTCCGCGCTTGCGCCGGCCGATCGACGGGTGGTGGTCACGGTTCAGAAAGCGGTGGAAGACGCTCCCGGGCACTTCGCGGGGGTCTTGCGGGTGGGACTGCTCACGCAGCGCATCGATGAGCTTCCGCGGCTGGTGACGAACGCTTCGCAACGCGTATTTCTGTGCGACCCAGAAGGACGCTTGATAGCTCGCCTCGATCCGCGCGATCGACTGGAGGCCGTCGGTGACGACCTTCGCGTCGCCTCGGAAGGAGTGCGCCCGGAAATTGCGGCGGCGCTGTCGAGCCCCGCCCTTCGCGAGCTATCCGAAGAGCGGCCCGAGCGAGACGCGCGGCTGGTCGTCGGAGGAGCGACCTATCTGGCGACGTTCCGGGCGCTCGAGAACTCCCAAGGATGGGTCGTCGGAGTGGTCGTGCCGGAGGCTTACTACACGAGCGACCTGCGGGCGCTTCGGGCGCGCTTCTTCGCGGCTTTGGTCGTCTTGACGGCGGCCGTCCTCACGGCCGGCTGGCTGACGCTCCAACGTCTGCGCTCCTCGCTGTCGGGCGTCGTCGCGGCGACGGCGCGCATGCGCGGGTTCGACTTCTCCGCCACTCCGGTGAACGCTTCCTTGCGCGAAATGGCGGAGGTCATGGACGGCGTGGAGCGCGCCAAGACGTCGATGCGCGCGCTCGTCAAATACGTGCCGATCGACCTCGTGAGGGAGCTCTTTCAATCGAACCGCGAACCCGAGCTCGGCGGAGAGCTCGTCGAGATATCTCTCCTTTTCAGCGACATCGAGGGATTCACCGGGCTCTCCGAGCGATTGACGCCCGGCGCACTGGCTGTGGCGCTCGGGCACTACCTCGCTGCCATGACCGCCGGCGTCCGCTCGACGAACGGCACCGTCGACAAATTCATCGGCGACTCGGTCATGGCGTTCTGGAACGCCCCGACGCGTTGCCCGGACCATGCCCGTCGCGCGTGCCGCGCCGTACTCGCCTGCATGCAAATGACCCGGGAGCTCTACGCCTCGCCGCGCTGGACCGGGCTGGCGCCACTCTTCACCCGCTTCGGCCTTCATCGCGCAACCGTGATGGTGGGGAACTTCGGTGCGCCCGAGCGCCTCAGCTACACGGCGCTCGGGGACGGCGTCAACCTCGCTTCGCGGCTCGAAGGCCTTTGCAAACAATACGGCGTCGCCGCGCTCGCGAGCGAGGCGATCGTGACGGAGACCGGCGAGGAATTCGCGTTCCGCTTCATCGATCGGGTCGCGGTCAAGGGAAAGGCGGAAGCGGTCCGCGTGTACGAGCTGCTCGGACTGCGCGCCGCATCGCAAGACGCCCTGGCGCGCGCCGCCGTCTACGAGCGCGCGCTCGACGCGTACTTCGCTCGGAATTTTTCCCAGGCGCTTGCGCTGCTCGGCACCTTGCGCGACGACCCCGCCGGTCGCGTGCTCGCGGTTCGATGCACGGCGCTCTTGGCCCACCCTCCTCCCCCAGATTGGGATGGGGTCTACGTGGCGACGGACAAGTGACTCGGCCAGACTTGCTTCGGACCGGGCAGAACGGTCAAGCCGGGCTTCGAGCGTCGAGCCGGTCGAGCAAAATGGCCACGCGAAGGCCGTTTGCCATGAACTTGAGGGCCGGATTCGTCCGGCGACCGCCGGATGCCTCAGCGTGCCGTGGTCACGCCGGACGGACCTCGCTCCTGGCTCTTTGCCTCGAAGCTACGCCGCAGCTCCGGCAGGTTCGCCGATAGCACGCTGAATTCGCGTTTGGGCAGGGCGAGCACGTCCATCGGTTCCAGACAACGCACGGTCGCGTTCCTCTGGCCCTGCTGAAGCAAAGCGGTCTCGCCGAAGAAGTCTCCGCGTCCGAGCGTCGCGACGCGCTGCTCGTCGCGGACGACCTCCACCTTGCCGTTCAAGATGATGTAAATGCGGTCGCCGACGTCGCCTTGATGGAAGACCTCTTGGCCGGGTTCGAAGTGTTCTTGCGTCACGCCCACTGAGTTATCGAGCTTCATTTGAACGAGCTCGGGCGGAAGGAAGAGGTCGAGTGTCCACGACGCGGCGACTTTGATACGCCTGCCCCATCCAGGTATCTTCATTAGATAAATCGTGCGCCAGAGAAACCACGCGGGGAAACCCGAGATCGGAATTCCGAAAAGCTCGGCGACCGCGGACTGATGCCCGAGCGAGCCCATTTTACCGAGCCCGGTGAAGGCAAACGGCTTGAGCGGCCCGCCCCGCAGCCTCGCCAGAATGTTCTCGGCGGCGGTTCTGGCCTGCCGCGTCGCGTGCTGAGCCGTGGGCGGCGCGAAGCCGCCGCCGGGCGCCGGAACGACCGCGCAGTCGCCCAGAGCCCACACGTTGTCGTGGCCTTTGACCGCGAGCATCTCGTCGACCTCGATTCGGCCGTTCTTCGTCTTGGGAATAGGGAGCGCTTCGATGAGCGGGTGTGGGGAGGCGGGCACGGTCGACACGAGTGTCTTGGTCGGAACGATCGTGCCGTCGGCTAGGATGGCCGCTTCGCCCGTCGCCGCTTGAAGTCGGGCGTTGAGGACGATCTCCACGCCTCGCCGTCTCAGGATTCGCTGGGCGAAGAGCGCGAGGCTCTCCTTCATCTCCGGGAGAACGCGGTCCTGCGAATGAACGAGCACGACGCGGACTTCCTTTGGGTCGATGCCGCGGTAGCTCCGTGCGACCTCGCGGACGAAGTCGTTCAGCTCCGCGCACACTTCGACGCCCGAGAAGCCGCCTCCGGCGACGACGAACGTCAGCAGGCGCTTGCGAAGGACGGCATCGCGCTGCTCGATCGCCGCCTCTTCGAGGGCTCGAATGACGTGATTGCGCAAATGGAGGGCATCGGTGAGCGTCTTGAATGGGAACGCGTGCTCGGGAAGACCCCGGAGACCGCGAAAGTCCGTGACCGTGCCCAACGCGAGGACCAGGTGGTCGTACGGAAGGACATGGGGATGGGGATGAAACCCGGTGCTCGTGGTCACGGTTCGAGCCGCGAGGTCTACGGACTCAACCTCCCGGACATGGAGCTCGGTCTTCGGCAATAGCCGCCGGATCGGGCTGACTACGTCGAGCAGTCCGATCGTGCCCGTGATGACCTCCGGGAGAAGCGGCTGAAAGACGAAGTGGTTCTCTTTGCAGACGAGGATAATCTCGCAGTCCTCGCCTCCCAGCTCCTCGAGCGCCGCGGCGGTGTATACGCCGGCGAACCCACCGCCGAGGATGACGATGCGAGGCTTGCCCGACTCTTTGCGCAATGGGACGGGAGCCGGCGGCCGCCGAGCGACGAGCAGGAGGAGAAATAGCACCAATGCCGGCAACGCGGCCACGGCGAGATAAATCATGGGCTCTCCTCGATGTGGGTCCTACTACGCGCCTCCGGCTGGCCGGTTACCTCACGCAAAGCGCAGCGCGGGGCACTGGCCGAGTGCTTCGGCCACCGGAATGGCCCTTTGGCCGAATCCCAAGCTGACCGCGGACCAGGCCTCGGTCTTGTTGATAGACACACAAACCCCTGCTCGGTAACGAAAGACCCGCTCGCGCGTAGCTGTGGCGAGCGCGCCGCCAAGCGGACCTGCCCGTCGGCGAAAACCCACCGTTTGCGCTTCTTCTGGAGGAAACCATGAAAAATCTAGCGTCCCACGCCATCTTGTCCGCCGCGGTGTCCGGCATTCTCTTTGCGCTGCCCGCGGCGGCGGGCGGATCGCCCCGTCCGTCCGGCGCTTCCCCCGGATTCGATGGCCCGACGGCCAGCCCGCTGGGGGATACGCCCGACGCTGGCAGCAAGCACGCCTGCAAGGGTCAGAACGCCTGCAAAGGGCAGGGCGGCTGCAAAACCGACAAGCACGCCTGCAAGGGCCAGAACGCCTGCAAGGGCCAGGGCGGCTGTCGAACCGACGGCAAGAAATAGCGCCTCCGGGGCTGGGCCCGCCATAGGCCGGCGACCGCCCGGCACCACGCTTCCGCTGAGGCGCGAGCCGGCATTTTCCCGTCGGGTTTGGGGGGGCGTGAAAATGCGGGCCAGTTGGCGACCTGGCTGTACAAGGAGTATGGATTTGGGGTGA
This sequence comes from uncultured Polyangiaceae bacterium, assembly GCA_964628155.1. Taxonomy (GTDB): domain Bacteria; phylum Myxococcota_A; class Polyangia; order Polyangiales; family Polyangiaceae; genus Palsa-1150. The sequence goes on from CAZVPE010000016.1 coordinate 39,241, forward strand.
GTTCTTCTCCCAAGGACATGGCCCCGTCCGGCCGCCGCGAGGCCTTGGTGCGGTTGGGGACCATGGCCGCGGTCCTCGGTACCGCAGCGGTCGGAGCTCGCCTCGCCTGGGACAAGGGGGGCTTCGACGTCGCGCAGTCCGCGGGGGCTCGTCAGGTGCGCGACTACCGGATGAAGGAACGCGGCGATCCGGAGCACGCCGAGCTGGCGATTGCCCGGGCCGCGCCCAAGGAAGTCGGGGACGACTCGCCCGCCCCGACGGCCACCCCGGAGCAGCTCGTGCGCCGCGCGGTGGACGCGCTCGGCGGCATGCCGAAATTCGTCTCCCGCGGCGATGTCGTCGTCGTCAAACCGAACATCGGCTGGGACCGGATGCCGATTCACGCCGCCAACACGAACCCGGATGTGGTGGCGGCGGTCATCAAGCTCGCGTACGACGCCGGCGCGAAGAAGGTCGTCGTGGCCGACGGTTCGTGCAACGACCCGAGCCGCTGCTTCCAACGCTCGGGAATCTGGCGCGCGTCCTACGAAGTCGGGGCCGAGGTGGTCCTGCCGCAGGAGCATCGGTTCCGAACGATGCGCCTCAAGGGCGACGTTCTCGACGAGTGGCCAATTTTCACCACGCTGGTCGACGCCGACAAGGTCATCAACGTACCGGTGGCCAAACACCACAACCTCGCCAAGTACACCGCGGCGATGAAGAACTGGTACGGCGTTCTCGGCGGTCGCAGGAATCGTCTTCATCAGAACATCGATACGTCGATCGCAGACCTTGCGACGTTCATGCGGCCGACGCTCGTCGTAGTGGACGCCTGGCGCGTGCTCATGCGAAACGGCCCGCAGGGCGGCAATATCGACGATGCGAAGGACATGCACACCGTGATCGCGACCGTCGATCAGGTCGCCGCCGACGCCTACGGTTGTACCCTCATCGGGCAACGCCGAGAAAACCTTCCGTATCTCGCCATGGGCGAGAAACGGGGCCTCGGAACGATGCGCTGGGAGAGTCTCCGCGTGAAGGAGGTCTAACCGTGGCGCAGTCGCAAGAGCGGCCGCACGCCGGTGTAAAGCTCGCACCTTCGGTCATCGCCATCGCCGGGCCCGAACTTCACCCGGAGGTCGAGCCCATTCCGTGGAAGACCGGGCGGGTCGGGGTCGTTCCGCCGTTGGATGTCGAGACGGCGTCTCCGGGACCTGCCGCGGTCGGGCTTGGCCTGGGTGGGTCTACGTGCACGTCCACGACCACGACCACGACTGCATTGCGGGTTGCGGATGCGGCCAAGGTGGTCGAAGGGGCAGGGACGGCTCGACCAAAGAAGAAGCTCCCGGGATCGGGAATTCCCCCTCGGCGGATCGCCGTCGTCCTCAAATGGTCGCGTCGCTGCGCTCAAGTCTTCTTCTTTGCGCTGTTCATGTACTTCCTCTTCCAGACCGGGTTTCGCGGCAGCTTCGCCGCTCGGGCCGACGCCCCCGTGCGACTGCCGCTTCCGGTGGAAGCGTTCCTGCTGGCCGACCCTTTCGTGGCCGCGATGACGCTGCTCTCGACGCATACCGTCTATCGCGGCCTGCTCTGGAGCGTCGGCCTCCTCGGGCTCACCATGCTCGTCGGCCGCGTCTTCTGCGGCTGGATCTGCCCGTTCGGAACGCTGCACCATTTCTTCGCCTGGCTCCTGCCGAGCCGCAAGGGCCGAGGCGGACCGCGCGTCGAGGCCAACAAGACCCACGCCTACCAACGCGCCAAGTACTATCTGCTCTACGCGTTCCTCGTCGCGGGAGTCGGAGGGAGCGCCATCGGCGGCCTCTTCGATCCCATTTGCATCGCGGTGCGCTCCATCGGTCTGGGCGTCATCCCCGGCATGCAGTACCTCACCCATCGCGCGCTCGGCGCCGCTCAAGGCGTGCCCGTACGATCCGTGCAGGCGGCGGCCGACCACTCGCAGGATTGGCTCGCGCAGACCGTCTGGCAGAGCAAGCAGTTCTATTTTCACCAGACCTGGTTCATCGTTTTTCTGCTCGTGGCGGTTCTCTTCGCGAACCGATTCATTCCGCGCTTTTGGTGTCGCGTGCTGTGCCCGCTCGGAGCGTTTCTCGGCGTCTTCTCCCGCTTCGCGCTCTTCGGGATGAAGAAGGACCACGCCAAGTGCACCGACTGCAACCTGTGCCTGGTGCACTGCCAGGGCGCCGACAGCCCGCAGGGGGGAGTGAAGTGGCGGCAGGACGAGTGCCACATGTGCATGAACTGCGAGAACGCTTGCCCGGAAGACGTCATCAAGTTCACGTTCCTGCCGAATCGACGGAGCACCGTCACCGTACCGGACACGCAGCGGCGGACGGCGCTGGCGGCAGTCGGTGCCGGAGCCATCTTTTTGCCCGCGGCTCGTGCGGCCGACTCGCTGGACGTCAACTACCAGTCGAAAGTCATTCGCCCTCCCGGCGCAGTCGAGGAGCGCGCGTTCCTCGAACGATGCATTCGCTGCGCCGAGTGCATGAAAGTGTGCCCGAACAACGCGCTTCATCCCGCCTTTTTCGAAGCGGGCATCGAGGGTGTGTGGACGCCAATTCTCATCGCACGGATCGGGTACTGCGAGTTCTCGTGCGTCCTCTGCGGCCAGGTTTGCCCGACCGGGGCGATCCAGAAGATCACCGAGAAAGAGAAGATGGGCATCGGGCAGCCGCCCGTGAAAATAGGGACAGCCTTCTACGATCAAGGGCGCTGTCTGCCCTGGGCAATGCAGACGCCGTGCATCGTCTGCGAAGAGTTCTGCCCGACTTCGCCGAAGGCGATATGGGTTGAAGAAGTCGACGCGACGGTCCGGGACAGCAAGCCGGGTCCCGACGGCGCCCCGCCCGCGTATAGAACAGTGCATCTGCAGCGACCTCACGTCGACCCGAGCCTATGCGTGGGGTGTGGCGCTTGCGAGAAGGTCTGTCCGGTGCAGGATCAGCCTGCCGTCTACGTGACCAGCGTCGGAGAAACGCGGAGCAAGACGAACGTGATTCTGCTCGAGAACACGAATTACAATCAGAAGAGCTGATCGGCCCCTCCTTGCGAAGGTAGGGCTAATGCTATCGTCCTCTCCGTGAACGATCGCTTCCTCCGCGCCTGTCGTCGCGAGTCCGTCGACCGGACGCCCGTTTGGTTCATGCGGCAAGCCGGCCGCTACATGCCGGAATACCGGGCGCTTCGTGAGAAATACACCCTCCTCGACATCTGCAAGACGCCCGATCTCGCGCTGCAGGTGACGCAGCAGCCGCTGCGTCTCGGGGTCGATGCGGCGATCCTCTTCGCCGACATTCTCTTGCCCCTCGAGCCGATGGGGGCGTCGTTCGAATTCGCCAAGGGCGAGGGCCCCGTCATCCACGAGCCGATCGCCACGCGGGCCCAGATCGACCGCCTTCGCGTCATCGACGCGGAGGAATCGCTGGGATATGTCCTCGCCGCGATCCGCCTCCTCCGGCGCGAGCTGAAAGTGCCCCTCATCGGCTTCGCGGGCGGTCCCTTCACCCTCGCGAGCTACCTCGTCGAGGGCGGAAAGAGCGCGAACTTCGCGAAGACGAAGAAGCTCATGTTCGGCGCCCCCGACGCGTGGCACTTGCTTCTCGAAAAGCTCGCGGAGGTGGTGCGGCGGTATCTGCGCGCCCAGGTGACGGCCGGAGCCCAGGCCGTGCAGCTCTTCGACTCGTGGGTGGGCGACCTCGCGCCCGCCGACTACGTTGAGTACGTCCAGCCGCACACGCGCCACGTGCTCGCCGACGTAGCGAGTACCGGTGTGCCCGTCATCCACTTCGGGACGGGAACGGCGACCCTGCTCGAAGCGATGCGCGACGCGGGCGGCTCGGTCATCGGCGTCGATTGGTGCACGCCGCTCGACCAGGCCTGGTCTCGCGTTGGGTACGACCGGGCGGTCCAGGGAAACATGGATTCGTGCGCGCTCCTGGCGACCCGCGAGGTCGCCGTCAAGCACGCCCAGCGCGTGCTCGACGCCGCGGCGGGGCGCTGGGGACACATCTTCAACCTCGGTCACGGAATCTTGCCCGAGACGCCGGTCGATCATGTTCGCGCGGTCGTCGATTACGTGCATACCCGAAGCGAACGGTAGGTGAGGGGTGGAGCGCGCGGTTCTTCTCGTCTCGCACGGCACGGTCGACCACCTCGACGATCTGACCGCCTTCGTCACCAACGTTCGCCGCGGGCGGCCTCCGAGCACCGAGCTGATCGCGGAGCTTCGCCGTCGCTACGAAGCGATCGGCGGCCAGTCGCCCCTCAACGCGACGAATGCACTCCTGGCGAGCAAGCTCGAGCGACGTTTGAGCGTCCCTGTCGCCTGGGCAAACCGCCTCTGGAAGCCGTTCGTTCGCGACGCCCTCTCCGAGTTGGCTCGTGCCGGAGCAAAGCACGTGGCAGTCGTACCGCTCGCGCAGCACTCGGCGCAGGTGTACGCAGACGATGCGCGCCAAGCCGCGGCGGGAATGGGAATCGAGCTCGCTTGCGCGGCGAACTGGGGGAGGGCGCCCGCGCTCGGCGCCGCTTTCGCCGAGCGCGTTTCCAAGGCGCTCGTCCTCGAGCGCGAAACCCCGCGTGCGTGCGTCGTGATGACCGCGCACAGCCTGCCTCGATTCATCGTCGAACGCGGCGACCCGTACGAAAGCGAAGTGCGGGCGGCGGCTGCCGCCGTAGAGTCCATCTTGCGGGGTCGCTTTGGCGAGACCTTCCGCACCACAGTCGCATTTCAAAGCCAAGGGATGGACGGACCGGGCGGCAAGCCCGTGGAATGGCTCGGCCCGGACCTCCGCGCGGCCCTCGATGAGGCGAAGGCGCGAGGGGATCGGAGCGTCGTACTCGCGCCGATCGGCTTTCTCGCCGACCACGTCGAGATTCTCTACGATCTGGACATCGAGGCGCGCGCCATGGCCGAGGATCGCGGTCTGGGGTACTCGCGCGCCGCATCGCTCAACGCCGACGACGACTTCGTCGAAGTCCTCGTCGAAGTCGCGGGCCCGCTTCTGAGGAGCTGAGCCGCGTCTCATGGCGGACAAGCGAATCGTCATCATCGGAGGGGGGATCGCCGGTCTCTCCGCCGCGCACGCCGCCGCCGCGCGGGCGCGAGATTCGGGCCGTCGAATCGCGCTGACCGTTCTCGAACGATCGCCGCGCTTCGGCGGAAACCTCGTCACCGAGCGGACCGACGGCTTCGTGATCGACGGGGGTCCGGATTCATGGGTGGCGAGCAAACCGGAAGCGACCGCACTCGCTCGCGAACTCGGGCTCGGGAGCTCCATCGTCGGCACGAACGAGGCGACGCGTCGCTACTACATTGCGTGGGGCACCCAGTTGCACCCCGTCCCCGAAGGGCTCGTCCTCGGGGTCCCGACCCGGGTTCTGCCGCTCGTGCGTTCGAAGCTTTTCTCTTGGAGCGGGAAGGCACGGATGGCGATGGAGCCGCTCGTGCCGGTGCGCGCTTTCGACGGCGACGACGACGAGTCGATCGCGGACTTCGCGGCACGGCGTCTCGGACGCGAGGCGGCCGAGCGGCTGGTCGCGCCGCTCTTGGGTGGCATCACGTCGGGCGACGCCAGCGACGTCTCCGTCCGCGCCACGTTTCCCCAACTCGTCGCCATGGAGCAGGAGCAAGGTTCGCTCGTACGCGGAATGTTGGGGCTGGCGCGGCGGCGCAAGAACGCTCCGGGGGCGAGCGCGTTTCTTTCGCTCAAAGAGGGAGTCGGCACCCTCATCGATGCACTCGTCGATCGCTTGCGGGGGGAGGGGGTGGTGCTTCGTTCCGGAACGGCGGCCCGCTCGCTCGCGAGAAACGGAGCCGGCTGGACGGTCGACGTCGAGTCGGGAGAGTCGGTCGCGGCCGACGCGGTGATTCTGGCGGGGCCGGCGCACGTCGCCGCTCACCTGGTGGACGTGCTGGACGCCGCACTGGCACGTGACCTCAGGGCGATCCCTTACGGGTCGAGCGCCACCGTGTTTCTCGCGTACCGGCGCTCCGACGTGGCCCATCCTCTCGACGGGGTGGGCTTCGTCGTTCCTCGCGCAGTCGGGCGGTCGATCCGCGCCGGGACGTGGGTCTCGAGCAAATGGCACGGCCGGGCGCCCGAGGGCTATGTGCTTCTTCGCGCGTTCTTCGGCGGCGTCGGCGGCGAGGTCGATCTTGCCCTCGACGACGCCGGCCTTTCCGCTCTCGCGCGTCGCGAGCTCGGCGTGCTCATGGCCCTCGAGGCGGAGCCCATCTGGTCCAGGGTGTTTCGCTTCGACGCGTCGAGGGCCCAGATGCGCGTCGGCCACCTCGCGAAGATACGCGCGATTCGAGAACGGCTCGACGCGACCGCACCCGGGCTGCGCGTCGCCTTCGGCGGTTTCGACGGCGACAGCATCCCCGACAGCATCCGGCAGGGGCAAGACGCCGGGCGCTTCCTGGCGTCGTCGGGGTGAGCGCGGTGCTTCTAGAATTCGGCCGGATCGCTGTACGTGCCGAAGACGTCGCGGAGCACGTCGCAGATTTCTTGCTGCGTCGCGTAAGCCTTCGCCGCTTCGATGATGGGGGGCATCAAGTTGACCTCCCCAGGTTTGCTCCGCGCGGCCGCTCTCACCGCGGCGAGCGTGGAGCTGACTCGGGCCGCGTCGCGTGAGGCTTTCACGCGCTTGAGGTTCGCAAGCTGCGTGCTCTGCACGACTTCGTCGATCCGCAGAAGGGGGATCGCCCCTTCGTCGTCGCTGTCGTACTTGTTGACCCCGACCATCACTCGCTCACCGGCCTCGAGCTGCCGCTGAAAGCGGTACGCGCTCGCCGCGATCTCGCGCTGCGGATAACCCTTTTCGATCGCGCTCACGACGCCGCCCATCTCGTCGATACGCCGGATGTACTGCTGCGCCTCGGCCTCGAGACGGTTCGTGAGATCTTCCAGGTACCAGGCGCCGGCGAGCGGGTCGATCGTGCTGGCCACGCCGCTCTCTTCGGCCAGTATCTGTTGCGTACGGAGCGCGATTGTGACCGTTTGCTGCGTGGGAAGCGCGTAGGTCTCGTCGAGCGAATTCGTGTGGAGCGACTGCGTTCCTCCAAGGACCGCCGCGAGTGCTTGGATCGCCACCCGCACGACGTTGTTGTACGGCTGTTGGGCCGTGAGCGAGACGCCCGCCGTCTGCGCGTGCGTGCGAAGCTTCATGCTCTCTTCGTTCTTTGCACCGAAGCGCTCTTTCATGATCGTCGCCCACATGCGGCGCGCAGCCCGGAACTTCGCGATCTCCTCGAAGAAATCGTTGTGCACATCGAAGAAGAAGGACAGTCGGGGAGCGAAATCGTCGACGCTCATTCCGCGCTCGATGCACCACTGCACGTACCCAATGCCGTCGGCCAGGGTGAAGGCGAGCTCCTGGGCGGCCGTCGCACCGGCCTCGCGGATGTGATAGCCGCTGATGCTGACGGTGTTCCACCGAGGGACTTCGCGTGTGCAAAACTCGATCATGTCGGTGACGACGCGCATCGCCGGGCGCGGCGGTACGAGCCAAGCGTGCTGGGCGACGAACTCTTTGAGGCAGTCGTTCTGGACGGTCCCGCCAATCGCGCGCCGCGAGATCCCGCGCACGTCGGCCAGGGCGATGTAGAACGCGAGCAGGACCACCGCCGGGCCGTTGATGGTCATCGACGTGGTGACCCGGTCCAAGGGGATGTCCGCGAAGAGAATCTCCATGTCGCGCAGCGTGTCGACCGCGACTCCGCACACGCCCACTTCGCCGAGCGCGCGCGGGCTGTCGGAGTCGTAGCCCATCAGCGTCGGAAAATCGAAAGCCGTCGAGAGCCCCGTCTGGCCGTGCGCGAGCAGGTACTTGAACCGCTCGTTGGTTTGTTCAGGCGTGCCGAAACCGGCAAACATGCGCATCGTCCAGAGACGGCTGCGGTACATCGTCGGCTGCACTCCGCGCGTGAACGGGTACTCCCCGGGCATGCCCAGATGCCGCAGGTAGTCGATCGGCACATCGGCGGGAGTCAGCACTGCAGGCACGTCGAAGTCGCTCCAGGTGGAGAACCGCGACTTGCGAGGTGGAATTCTCGCTTCTGCTTTGGCGAGCGTCGTCGCCCGCCACTGGAGCGCGGCTTTGCGGATGGCTTCTGGGTCGCCCGGGGATTCTCCGTCCGCCGTGTAGTCCTCCGCAGGGCCCCGGGCAAAGGCGGCGCCTTTTTCGGCCATACCCGAATGTAGCTTTATTCGGCCTTGGCCGCCGCCACCTCGGCCTGGTGTTGCCTGTACACCCGGACGCGCGACCAAACGAAATAGCCGGCTCCGACGACAATGCCGCCGCCGATGACCGCGTCGAACCGGTGCATGAAATGCTTGAGCGGCGAGTGCTCGTCGAGAAGCCCGAGGCCGAGCCGCCGGCCCACGTACGCCAGTGCCAGACACCAGGGGAGCGACCCCAGGAACGTGAACGCGTGGAACGTCGTGCGGTTCATTCGAGCGACCCCCGCCGGAAAGGCGATGAAGGTGCGAATGACCGGAAGAAGGCGGGCGAAAAAGACGATCCACTCGCCCCCCCTCTCGAACCACCGATCGGCGAGTTCGATTTCTTTCTTCGAGATCAGCACGTAGCGGCCGTACCTCTCGATCGCCGGCCGGCCGCCCTTTGCACCGACCCAGTACGCCACTTCCGATCCAAGGTTGCAGCCCAGCGCTCCCGCGATGGCCGCGAGCATGAGGTTGAACACCGGAAGCTGCATGCCGTACTGCGCGCTCAGTTCGGCCGCGATGCTGGGCTCCGTCAGCGCGCCAGCGTAGGGCATGATGAGCTCACTCGGCAGCGGGATGCACGCGCTCTCGATCCCCATGAGTATCGCGATGCCCCCGTAGGACAGCGTACCCATCACGTATACGCAGAACCCGCCCAAGATCGCGAAGATGGCTTTGACCATGCCAGATGCGCGGCTTTAGCCGGTCGCATGCAGCGGGTCAAGCAAGGGACGGAGAATCAGCTACCGGTTCCCGGCGTCGCTCCGTTCGCAGCGTGTGGGCCTCCCGGCCCGCCATCCCTCGCATCGGGCGCACCGTCGTCCGATGTCTTGCGGCCGACCGTCTCGATCTTAACGAGGACTGCGGTGATGTTGTCCTCTCCGCCCCGCTCGTTGGCGCGCTCGATGAGGCGTTTGCACGCCTCGCGCACGTCACCCGAGCCGCTGACGATTTGCGTGATTTCTTCGTCGCTGACCATGCCCGAGAGTCCATCGGAGCAGAGCACGTAGACGTCTTCTTCTTTCGGGTCGTCGTGCTGGAGGTCGACCACGACGTGGTCTTGCATCCCGAGCGCGCGAGTGATGACATTTTTCGGCAGTTCGCTCTTTTGCTCGTCCGTGAGGTCGGGCATGGCGACGAGGTAGTCGTTGATGAGCGAATGGTCGCGGGTGAGGAGGCGAATCTGTCCGCTCCGGACGCGGTAACAGCGCGAGTCGCCAACGTGGCCGATGTACATCCGCTGTTTCTTCGAGCTGAACATCGCGCCGACCACGGTGGTCCCCATTCCGTGGCATTCTCGCGACCGCGTCGAGCGCTCGAAAATCTGTCGGTTGGCCACGCGGATGCCCGTCAGCAGCCGGTTCTCTTCCTCGCTCAGATTCATGTCGAAATGGAAAGGCCAGGTCACGTCCTCGTTGGCCGTCGTCCGGAAGAACTCGGAGATGGTCTCGGTGGCGATACGCGAAGCGATATCGCCCGCGCGGTGGCCCCCCATCCCATCCGCGACGACGAACAGATCGTGCTCCTTGAGCACAACGAAGGAGTCCTCGTTGTGCTCGCGCTGGAGCCCCACGTCGCTCAGCCCGGCCGCGACTACACGCATCAAGGCGCGGAATCCTCCAACAGCAAGAGACTTTCACCCACGTTGGCGGGTGTCAAACGAGTCAACCGTTGGGTGGCAGCCTAGCATCAGGCGTGCCTCGGGGGTGAGAGGCGTGACGGATCATACCTCCAGAATGTCTTTCTCTTTGTTGGCGATCATCGAGT
>CAZVPE010000017.1:0-48895 GCA_964628155.1 uncultured Polyangiaceae bacterium
GAGCCTATACGGCCACCCAAATCTACGGCAAAGCCTACCCGTCCCTTCGCGAGATTGAGATCGCGCACGCGATGGCCAATCAAGCGTCGGGAATCCAGGGAATCGCCTCGAGCCTCTGCCCCATCCACACGACGGCGGCCAGCGCTTCCGATCCGGTCTTCGGCTATCGCCCCGCGGTCAATGCGATCATCGATCGGCTGCGGACTGTGCTCCGGTGAACTGATTCTGTTGCCGTCGGCGACACCGCGAACGATCATTTGTATCTGCGCATCTGCAACGACGACGCCGCCCTCGCACCGCCGGGCCATTCCGTCGTGCAAGCGATGCTCCCAACGGACTACAGGTGGTGGGCCACGCGCGGCGCCGGCTACGGGGCGGCCAAAGACGACGTCGCGCGGTCGCGCTCGACCAGATCGAGCGCTTCGTCCCGACCATCGGTGAACATGTTCGAATGGCGGGCCAGTGGGTCGAGCCGGGCGGGGGGGGTGCCCACCGCCGTCATGTCCGGCCGGCAAGCCGTGCAGATCCTCTGCGCGGATGACGGTCTTCCGTTCCAGTCGAACGCGAGCGGTACCCCGTCCTGAAGCCGCTGCAGCGCCCGCGGCGCGATCCCGCAGGCCGTCTGCGATAAGCATCGGAGAGAATCACCACCCCGGGGGCGATCGGTCGCTGGCGAGGAGAGCGACGCCTCGTCGCGGTCCGCCCCCGGCGCCGATTTTCGCGCCTGCGGCGGACGCAGTTGCTACGGAGGGGGAAGGTGAGACAAGAATTCGCGCATCGTATGGACGCCCGGGCCTCCCGCTACCGTTCGCCCCTCCCTCGGGCTGCGCTCGCGATGCTGGCCGCCGGCGCCGTGGCCCTCAGCGCGTGCAGGAAGGGATCACCCGACGCGAGCGCAGATGCCGCGGCGCTGCTGGATCCGGACGGGGGCGGGGAGATCGTGGCCATCGCCGTCCCCGACGGAGGTGGCGGCGACGCCGGGTCGAGCCCAATCTTGCACGCACTCGCGCTCATCACCCCCATCATGAATGTGCCCGAATGGGCGCCGCGCGACCCGTCCAAAGCGAGTGACGAGCGCAAGATCGCCGTGCGGCTCGGCTACCTGCGCAAGGGGGACACAGTCGCGGTCCGACCGCAAATGGCGAAACGATCGAACTGCCCTCAAGGCTGGTACGAGCTGCTTGCAGCTCCGGGCGCCTCCCGCGGGACTGGCGGCGGCTTCGTGTGCGGCAGAGACGCCACGCTCGACCCGGACGACAAAGAGCTCGCTCTCGCGCCGCATGCCCCCAACATGGCTGGGCCGTTGCCTTACGACTACGGCTTGAACCTGGTCGACGGCGCTCCTTTGTACCGTCGCCCGCCCCTTCGCCGGGAGCGCAAAGAGTACGAACGCGGCCTCGCGGTAGGGAGGGCCTACCGCAAAAAGGAGGGCGACGATGGCGCGCGCGAGGCGGCGGGCTCGCATGAAGACGGCGACACGGCCTGGTACCTCGCGCACAAAGGTCGATCGCAGATTTCGATGGACGATCTGAAGGGCGAGACGTCGCTCATCGTGCAGCGAATGGTCAAGGGCTTCTACCTCGGGCTCGACAAGGAGGTCCACGCCTTCGCGGGCAGCTTTTGGCGGACGACGCGTGGAATGTTCGTGGCGAAGGACCATGTCTTGGTGCACGACCCGAAGGTCGAGTTCGAAGGCGTGTGGCTCGAAGCGCCGGGGGAGACGCGCCATTTGCCGCTCGGCTGGATCACCAACCCGCACCAGTGGAAGTACACGTTCGACGATTCGAAGATGCACCGTCACGAGCATGTCGACCGCTTCACCATCGTGCAGTTGACGGGCAAAAAGGAGGTCGTCGACGACAAGACGTACTGGGAGACGGCCGACGGGTGGTGGATGCGAGCGATGGACGGCACCGTGACCAACCCCGGGGCATCCCCGAAAAACCTCGCGCCAGGCGAGAGATGGATCGACGTGAACCTCGGCCTCCAGAGCCTCGTCGCCTTCGAGGGGGAACGCCCGGTATTTGCGACCATCATTTCGAGCGGGCGGCACGACGACGACCCCATCAAGGATCACCGCACGCGGCCCGGCGAGTTCCGGATCCGCGAGAAACACATCTCGGCGACGATGGACAACGACACGGCGACCGACGGGCCCTACTCGATCGAGGACGTCCCGTGGATCATGTACTTCGACGGGAGCACGGCGCTTCACGGCGCGTTCTGGCATTCGCGCTTCGGCCACGAGCGGAGCCACGGCTGCGTGAACATGACGCCGCACGACGCCCACGAGCTGTTCGGCTGGACGGGCCCGAACATGCCCGACGGCTGGCACGGTGTGCGGGCCACGGACACGAACCCAGGGACGCGCGTCATCGTTCATGACAACGGCAAAACGGCGGAGGAGTCGAGGGACGACCAGGGCAACGACCCGGGCGCGAAGGACGCGTCGCCGCGCTAGCGAACTCGCGGGAGCGAGTTCAGGTCGTCGCGAAATATTCGGTAAACTCTTTTGCGCCCGCGAGGCGGCCGTGAACGCTGGTCGGGTGCACGCTCGTCCACCCGAGGTTGATCGTCCGGATCCCTCCCGATCCGTCGGGAAGGTGCGCGTCGATTCCGACGGTGCCCGATGGGCGGTCAGGCGCGGATTCGGCTTCGACCCACACGGCTCTCCGGGGTGGCAGGGGCGCGAGCCATCGTCGCATGCCGTCTTCGTATTGTTTGCGCTTCGCGCGGTCCATGTACTCGGCGACCAGCGTCTGATAAATAAAAAGGACCGCCTTTTCAGGCACTTTGGCGAGGATGTCGGCGAGCCGGCCCGGGACGAGCGCGGCGTTGAGCTTGTGGACGATCGGTCTGGCTTTGAGCTGGGAGCTCTTGCGCCACTCATCCACGGCCCGTTCGAACCGTGCGGCACGCTCGTCGGCGCCAGGCCACAAGCACGCTCGGCCCCAGGCGACGTCTTGCTCGACCAGGAAGTCGAGGGGTCGCAGATCGAATCCAATTCGAAGGCATACGTCGACGTCGGAGACGACGCGCAATGGGAGTCCGCCGCCGTCCGTCCAGCCGTCGTCGAACCGGTCGCCAATGAGGTTGAGACCGCCCGATGCCCCGACGTCGACGAGCGCCAGTGGGCGCGTCCGACGACTCAAGCCCGCAAGCTCCGCGGGCCACTTCCACACGACGGCGCGCGAGACTTCGTTCGTCTGCGGCGAACGCGTCGCCAGGGCGACCCAGAGGCCTATGTACTCCGGCGAGAGGGCGGCAACGAGGGCTTCGCGCGTCACGGCGGACATGTCGGGTTCGTGGGTGGCAAACCCGCGTGCGAGAGGGTGAGCGGCCGAGGCCAGCGCTTCGGCGCGCAAGGCCGCGAGAAGCAAGAAGGGCCGACTGAAGTAGATGTGGAACTCGCGCTGGGCCCAGACTCGCTCGAGCGCGGCCGCGATCGACGTGACCCGGTCGGGCCCGCCGAGGATGCCGCGAAGGTGCCTCGCGGCGCGCACATACGGCAAGCAGCGACCACGAAACTGAAGCGCTTCCGTCTGGTCGAGATCTTCCTCGATGCCGGCGATACCCGAGCGACACGGTAGCGGAGCAGACGCGGGAACCGACTTGTTGCCGTTGCTCACTCCATCACCCCCGCGGCGACGGTGCGGTGGCGCCCTCTCGAGGTCCAACGCGCCGGCCGCTCCTTCACTATAAGCGACTGCGGTTCAGCTGCCATGAGAACGTGTCCTCGACCGCGTCCCGCGCGCGAGGTCCCACCGTAGCCGCTTGGAGCTCGCGGGCATGCATCGGCGCGATCGCAGCACGCTTCCCTACGCCCGACTTTCGGGTGACCCAAGCTAGCCCCCGGATTCATGGTGGGCCAAACATTGATTGCGGGTGAACCCGCGCCTTTTCATCCGAGAGCAGCTTGCAGCGCGACCAGGTCCACGGGTTTGACGATGTGGGCCTCGAACCCGGCCACGTGAACGCGCTCGCGATCGGCGAGCTGTCCGTAGCCGGTGACGGCGATGAGTCGCATAGCGCCGACTTCGTCGCGGAGTCTGCGAGCCAACTCGTATCCGTCCATCACGGGTAGCCCGATGTCCAGAAGCGCTATTTCTGGGCGGAAAGAGCCGGCGAGACGCAACGCACCCGGGCCGTCGTGGGCGATCGCGGCCACGTGTCCCGTATTGCGCAATACTTCGGCCAGTAGCTCGGCGGCGTCGGGATTGTCGTCCACCACGAGGACGCGGCGTCCGGCTTCGGAGCCGTGCTGCGGTCCGAGCACGCCTTCGGACCGGGCGGCCGCGTCGGACGCGGAAGCCGCGGGCAAATCCACTACAAAGGTGCTGCCCTTCCCCGGGCCTTCGCTGAACGCGGATATGGTCCCGTCGTGCATCGCCACCAGGCTTTTGGCGATTGCGAGCCCGAGACCGAGCCCGCCCTGGGAGCGATCGATGCTCTGGCGTTCCTGCGCGAACAAATCGAAAACGTGCGGAAGCGTCGCGGCGGCAATGCCCGCGCCGTCGTCGCGGACGGTGAGCACGATGCGGTCCAGGTTGCCGCGCGCGGCGACGTCGATGTGCCCACCCGGCGGAGTGTACTTGGCGGAATTCGTGAGGAGATTCGAGACGATTTGCGCGAGCCGGGTCGGATCGCCATGGAGCACGAGACCGCGGCTGGGGACCGTCATCGCGAGGTGGTGTCTGCGTCGCTCGAGGAGCGGGCTCGAAAGCTCGACTGCGCGGGCCACGACTTCGGCGAGTTCGACGTGTTCTTTCTTGAGGGCCACTTTGCCTTCGGTGATCCTCGAGATGTCGAGCAAGTCCTCGACGAGACGCACCAGGTGGGTCGTCTGTCGCTCGATGGCGTTCCTCTCGGTTTGGAATGCGCTGTCGTTCCTCAACTTCATCAACTGCAGCGCCGACACGATCGGGGCAAGAGGATTGCGCAGCTCGTGGCTGAGCATGGCAAGGAATTCGTCCTTCGCTCGGCTGGCGGCTTCAGCCTCCGAACGCGCTTTCTTCTCCGCCGCGAACAAACGGGCGCGATCCAGCGCCTGGGCGCACAATTCGCTGAGAGTGAGGAGCAGGGACCGATCGTTCGCGTCGAAGGTTCGCGTTTCGCGAAAGCGGATTCCGAGGACCCCCAGCAGCGCGCCGTGGGTCAGGATCGGTAACGCGGCGGACGCTTCGAACCGTCCCGCGCCGATCGCCTCACGCAGGTGTGGATAGAGCTCGGCGCACGCTTCGAAGGTCTCGTAGAAGCGCGGCGTCCTCTCGCGCGCCGCGTCCGTCAGGGGCGATCGCATTTCGAGTGGGATCGTCATGAACCCCGAGAGCGCTTCCGCAGGGTGATCGCGCTGATCGAGGAGCTCGAGCGCCGTGCCGTCGGCAGACAGCGCGTAGATGGCGCCGGCGCTCGCTTCGAGTGCGTGCAATGCCTGGACGAGCACCACCGACGCGACTTCGGAAGGCGTCGCGGCGACCGACAGCGCCGCGGTCACTCGCTGCAACTGGCGAAGGCGCTCCTCGCTCGCGCGCACCCGCTGCTCCGCCGCCTCGGCGGCTTCACGCCCGGCTCGCTCGGCGCTGAGGCGCCGCTCGAGTTCCTCCGCATTCCGACTCGCCGTGAGATCCCGCGTGATTTGCGCGAATCCGCGAAGCTCTCCCGTCGTCGACCGGAGCGCAGTCAAGTGCACACTTGCCGGAAAGCGAGTGCCGTCCTTGCGAACGCGCAATGCGACGAGTTCACGGTTTCCGTCCTGCAGTGCGCCCGCGAGCAATTGCTGCGGGACGCCGGCTGCCCGATCCGCCGCGGTGAAGAATATTTCGTAGGGCGCTCCGAGAATCTCGTCCGCGGCCCAGCCCTTGGCTCGCTCGGCGCCTTTGTTCCAGCTCGACACGTGCCCGGTCGGGTCGAGCATGAAGATGGCGTAGTCGTGCAATCCGTCCACCAGGAGCCGAAAGCGCTCTTCGCTCGCTTGCAACGCCTCGATTGCGCGATTGACGACGGAACGGTCGCGGACCGTCATTACGAAGATCGGCCCGGAAGGCGCAGGGACCGAGCCAAACGCCCACTCGACCGAGAGTTCGGTGCCGTCGCTGCGCAGGCCCGGGAGATCCACTTGCATCACGTCGGCCATGGGCACCATGGGTGGCGCATCGGGCTGTCGCAGCCGTTCGGGCACGAGTACGTCGGTCGAAACGCTCTCGAGCGCACCGCGATGGTAGCCGAAGAGCTCCTCGGCGCCGGGGCTTGCATGAAGGATGCGGCGCCGATCGTCGAACGCAACGACGGCCTCCGGCCACCCACGGACGATGGCCTCGAGATCGAGTGGCCGCGCTGCGACGAGCGACAGCACGCGGTGCAGGCCGGCGCGATCGCTCCGCTCCGTGAACGAAGATCTGGGGCTGGACCCTAAGGCGGAGCTGGCCGAGCCCATCCCTTCTGCTTCTGGCATGAGGGCATATTCGCCCAAAAACTCGGGAGGCGCTACGGCGACTGCGGCCAGGACCGCGGCCCCGAACCGGCCTCAGGTCGCCGCGTTGCGCAAGCCAAATGGGAGCGGCGAAGGCACCGCGCCGGGGTAGGTCCGTGACTCCGAGTGATGAAGAAACCCAAAAAGTTTCGCGGGTTGTGTCGTCAGCCATTAAATCGACCGCGGCGCTGGACGTTCTCGTTGTGCAGTGGCGCACCGGCCCGCCTCCGAGTCGACATCGCCCGTGGCTCGAGTGACTCGGGACATGCGCCTTCTTGGTCTGCTTTCGGAGGAACCGTGAGCCACTCCCCCGTGCGGCGCCACCCCATCCGCCGCGTCGGTCTCGGCCTGGGCCATAAGTTCTTCCGCCTGGAACGCCGCTTGCGCCAGAGCGAAGATCGCTTTCGTGGCGCCTTCGAGGACGCGCCCTTCGGTATGGCCTTGACCACGATGGACGGGCGCCTTTTCCAAGTGAACGGGACGTTCTGCCGAATGCTCGGATACGCCGAGGCCGAGTTACTCGGTCGCTCCTGGCGACAGCTGACCTTTCCCGACGACGCCTGCGAAACCACGGCCGCGCTCGAACCGTTGCTCCACGACCGGGAGCGTTTCGTCGAGATCGAGAGTCGCTACGTCCACCGGTCCGGGCGGGAAGTCTGGGTGCGCAATCGGCTCTCGCTGTCACGCGACGTCGCCGGCGAGCCCGTCCATTTCATCGCGCACGTCGAAGACATAGCCGAGCGAAAACGAGCCGAAGAGGAGCTCGTTCGGGCACGGGGCGCCGCCGATGCCGCGAACCAAGCGAAGAGCCGCCTTCTGGCCAATATGAGCCACGAGATCCGCACTCCGTTGAACGGGGTCATCGGGATGGCCCAGCTGCTCAAGACGACCGATCTCTCCGAGGAGCAACGAGAATACGTCGGTATGATAGAGACGAGCGGGCAAGTTCTGCTGGCGCTCATCGAAGACATCCTGGATCTTTCGAAGATCGAGGCCGGCCGATTCACCCTCGACAACGTGGACTTCGATCTACGTTCCGTCGCCGAAGAAGTGGTGGAGATCCTGGGCTTCCAGGCGAGAACGAAGGGACTCGCGCTCACCCAGCGGATGGCGCCCGATACTCCGACACCGCTCCGTGGCGATCCAAATCGCCTCAGGCAGATCTTGAACAACCTCATTGCCAACGCCATCAAGTTCACCGAAACGGGGGAAGTCACGCTCGACGTGGAGCCCGTCGCCGCAGCCGACGGCAAGGCGAAGATTCGTTTTTCCGTATCCGACACCGGCATCGGAATCCATCCGAAAGAGGCCCAATCGCTTTTCGCAGCGTTCGTCCAGGCCGACTCGTCGACGACACGAAAGTACGGCGGCACCGGGCTCGGCTTGGCCATCAGCAAACAGCTCGTCGAGATGATGGGCGGCGAGATCGGGTTCGTGATCCCCACGCCGAATGGGGGCGGAGCCACCGTGTCCTTCACGGCGATCTTCGAAACGCGCGACGCCGCGGCGTCCTCGTCCGTGGACGTTCGACCGACCCCCGACTTCGTAGGACGGATCGGGTCGAGGCGCGATGTACCGGCCGCGGTGGGGCCGCCGCCTTCCAACGTGCGGATCCTCGTGGCAGAGGACAATCGAGTCAGCCAAACGGTCGCTCTCATGCAGCTGAAGAAACTGGGATACACGGCGGATTTGGTGTCCAACGGCGCCGAAGCGGTCGCGGCGATGGATCGGCACCGATACGACTTGGTGTTGATGGATTGTGAAATGCCGACAATGGACGGATACGAGGCGACGCGCCGCATCCGCGCTTCGAAAGGCGCCGACGTTCCGATCATCGCGCTCACAGCCCATGCGATGCTGGGGGAGCGCGACAACTGCATTCGCCACGGCATGAACGACTTTCTCGCAAAGCCGATCGACATGCAGCGACTTGCGGGTCTGTTGACGAAGTGGCTCGCGAAACCGAGTCTTGCAAATCCGGTTGTGGCGGCTGCGCCTGCCGCGGCGGAGCCGGCCTTGGCCGTCTTCGATTCAGCGGCGTTCTTCGAGCGCGTGCTGGAAGATCGCGAGCTCGGCGAAGAGGTCCTGAGGGAGTTCGTCGGTCACGTCCCTTTGCAGCTGGGCCGCCTCGAGCGGACGATGGTCGACGCGAACGCGGCCGGCGCGCGCGCGCAAGCCCACTCACTTCGGGGAGCAGCGACGACGGTTTCGGCGGATCGTCTCTCTGCCATCGCTCGGGAAATGGAGCGAGCGGCGGGCGCCGGCGAGCTGACGATTGTCGGCGACTACCTGGCCCGGGCCATCGAAGAGTTCGAACGGTTCAAGGGCGCCCTAAGGGCCGCCGGCTGGTCAGTCAGCTGACCGGCGCGTCTTCCAGTCCCTCGAGGGATTGAAGCTCGCGACGCAGCTTCGCGAGTTCTTCCTCTCCTCCGTTGGTCTCGGTCACGATGCCCATCTGCCTGCGCAAGAAGGCTCTTGCCTTCGTGTAGGCGCCTTCGGCACGGTAGAAGTTGCCGATGCTCCGGACGGTCTCGAGTAGCGCGGGGCCCGGCTTGTCCTCGGCGCTTTGGACGGTTTCGACGGCTTTGCGGAGCGCAGCCTCGACCTTGGCAGCCATCCCGGCGCGCGTTCGGTCTGCGACGATGACGCGCCTTTCCAATTCTTCGATCCGAACCGGCTTGGTCATGTAGTCGTCGGCGCCGGCGCGAAACCCTTCCAGAACGTGCTCGTCGCTCGAGAGCGTCGTCACGAGGACGATGTAACTGTAGTTCTCACGCGCCTCTGCACGAATGTGCTGGCAAAGCTCGACGCCCGACATGCGGGGCATGAGCCAGTCGGAGATGACGAGCGGGACGTGGACCTTTTGAAATACTTCCCACGCCTCCTGCCCGTCACGGGTGACCAACGGCTCGTGTCCCATTTTGCCGAGCAGCGCGCTCAGCAGGCGAAGGCAGGTGGGATCGTCGTCGGCAATGAGTACACGCATGTCCGTCCTCCCCGTAGGCTACGGCTTCGTTCTTTCAGGGCTTTAGGGGGCAGGGTCCATTTGGGGCGGTTGCTCCCGACGCGTCCCACCATCTGGACCGAGCGCGTGCCCGGTCACGCCCGCTATCCTGCGTATACCGGATAGTCGGTGTAGCCCTTCGGACCCGCGCTGTAGGCGGTGGACATGTCGGGCGACGCCAGCGGCCAACCATGCGCATAGCGAGCGACGAGATCTGGGTTGGCGAGGAAGGGGCGCCCGAACGCGACGAGGTCGGCCTGTTTGCTGTCGATTGCTTTCTCGGCCGTGGCGAGGGTGAAGCCGCCTGCGGCGATGTAGGAGCCTTTGAACCGTTCGCGGATCGACGCTTTGATTGCCGCCGGGACGGGGGGAGCGCCCATCGCCGAATGGTCCACGACGTGGACGTACGCGATCTCGAGCTTGGCCAGCTCGTCGGCCAGGCGCGCATACGTTGCGTCGATTTCGGGGTAGGGGGACATCCCGCTCGCGGCGCCGTACGGCGAGAGCCGAATTCCTACTTTTTCCTTCCCGATCGCGTTGGCCATGGCGCGCACGGCCTCGATGGCGAAGCGCGTGCGGTTTTCGACGCTGCCGCCGAAGCGATCGGTGCGCAGATTGGTGTGAGGATTGAGAAACTGCTCGCTCAGGTAGCCGTTTGCCCCGTGCAGCTCTACGCCGTCGAAACCGGCCCGGTGCGCATTGCGAGCCGCGGTCGCGTGATCTTGGAGGGCTGCCTCTACTTCGGCCGTCGTCATGGCCCTCGGCATGGGGTAGTCCTGCAATTGCTTTTGGTCGGTCCACATCTGGCCGACTTCGAGCCGCACCGCCGAAGGAGCGAGAACCTCGGCGCCAGCCGGCATGTTCAGAGGATGGGACACGCGGCCGGTGTGCATGAGCTGCGCGAAAATCTTCGCGCCTTTCGCGTGAACGCGGCGAGTGACCTCGCTCCAGCCCTTCACTTGTGCTTCGTTCCAAAGGCCCGGAATCCGTGGATAACCCTGTCCGTTCGGAGAGGGCGCGGTTCCCTCGGTGACGATCAGTCCAGCGCTCGCTCGCTGCTCGTAGTACGTGGCAGCCAGCTCCGTGGGCGCGTAGTTTTCCCCGGCGCGGGAGCGGGTCATCGGCGACATGACGAAGCGATTCTGAAGGGGAATCTTGCCAAGTTGCGTGGGCTGGAAAATGGGGTGGGTCATTGGTTGCCCGAAACTATCATGGCGTCCTGACGCCGCCGAGTCGCGCAACGGTAACCAGGACGAGCTTCGGACGTATGCTCCCGCAATGTCCCGTCGAATCGTCGCCGCGCTCCTGTCCGCGCTCTGCATGGGTCCCGCGTGCAGCAAGAAGGGAGACGAGGTCTCGGTCGCCCCCACGTCGAGCGGCCTCACTGCCTCGGCGGCCAACGCGGTCGCGCCCACCTGGCATTACCAGATTGACACGAAGAGCGAGACCCAGGTCGACTTGCCGGGGATAAAAGAACACATTAAAGGGTCGACCAGCGAGGCGGCCGGAACGCTCGACATCGTGCCGGGAGACCTGGCGCAATCACGCGGTGTCGTGCGCGTCGACCTTTCGACGTTCACGACGCACACGTTCGGCGACGAAAGCAAGGACTCCACGCAGACCAAGCATGCGCGCACCTGGCTCGAGGCGGTGCTCGATGGCAAGAAGAACGAGCCAATGCGCTGGGCGGAGTTCGCCCTCCGGTCCGTCGACGGCCTCAGCGCGACTGACGTGAGGAAAGTGGCGCCCGTGAAGGAAGGGTCCGAAGAGGTCCGCATCGTGACCATGACGGTGCACGGGGAGCTCCTCGTTCACGGACATTCGGTCCCGAAGCAGGATCGGGTCGAAGTCGTCTTGTATTATCCGGCGGGGGCTTCGTCCGAGTCGATGCCTGCTCGAATCGAGGTAAAGTCCAAGGAGCCGATGCGCGTTACGTTGAAAGACCATGACGTGAGCCCGCGCGATCCGGCGGGGCAACTGCTCGCATGGACGGCGTCCCTCGTGTCGAAGGTTGCGGAGACCGCAGACGTCACGGTCGCCCTCACGGCCGCCCCTTCGCCCTGACCCTATCAAAGTCGCGACTCGAGAGTCTCGACCCAAGGAGAACCGATCATGAGCGTGGATCTGTCGTTCGAGAAGTTTACGGTCGTTCTGGCGGCCCTCGGGGCCAGCACCGCGATCGCTTGCGGAGGCAGCATGGCGCAGCCCGCCCTGGCGCACGAAGCCGCGCCGGCTGTCCCCGCAGCCAACGCGCCGAGCGGCGGCCCAGGTGTGGCCGCGACGATGGCTCCCGGCGCGCCCGCCGCGCCGGCGACGGCCGAGGCGCCTTCGCCAGCGGCGTCGCCTTCACCGGGGACGGCGACAACCGGCAGTGCGCCGGTCGCCCCCCCCGTCGCCGCGAGCACGGCTCCCGCGGGCGTTTCCGCGGCTGCACCCAACAAGGCGAGCTCCAGAACATCCGGGAAGCCATCTACTCCAAAGGCCGCTCCCGCAGCGGAGGCGAGCTGCGGAGCGGGGACGTGCTCGGGCGACACGAAAAAACAGATTCTTTGAGCGTCCGCGGCGTCGGCCTCGGCTTGCGCTGGGATTTCCTCGACGAGTTGTTGGAGGCCTCCGCCGATCGCCCGCTGCCGATCGATTTTCTGGAGATCTCTCCCGAGAATTATATGAGGCGAGGAGGCCGGAACCGCGCCGCGCTCGCGTCCCTCGCCGAGCGATATCCCATCGTGACCCACGGGCTCGCGATGTCGCTCGGCGGCTGCGATCCGCTCGACCGCGTCTACCTTCGCGATCTCGCATCGTTCTTGCGGGCGACCAAAACTCCTTGGCACTCGGACCACCTTTCCTTCAGCGCGGCGGGCGGTCGCTCCTTGCACGAACTCCTGCCCGTCGCGCGGACGGCGTCGACCGTCCAAAGGGTTGCCGACCGCATTCTCCGCGCGCGCGACGCGATCGAGCTCCCGCTCGCGATCGAAAATGTGAGCGCCTACTGGCATCCGGGGCGCGCGGAGATGGGCGAGGGGGAGCTCATGTCGAGGGTCTGCGACGCGGCGGATTGCGCGTGGATGCTCGACGTGAACAACGCGTACGTAAACATGGTGAACTTTGGTCTCGACGCGGAGGAGTGGATGCGCGATGCGCCGTTCGAGCGTGTGGTGCAAATCCACGTGGCCGGGCACGAGTGGTTTTCCCTCGGCGAAGAGGGGCTGGGCGAGGGGAGCCTCGCGCACGCGCCGGGAGCCATGATCATCGATACCCACGGTGCGGACGTTGCGGGACCCGTATTGGCGCTCCTGCGGCGGGTGTTGGAGCGGACAGGGCCGGTTCCAGTGGTCCTCGAGCGCGACCAAAACATGCCCAAGCTCGATGCGCTGCTCGTCGAGTTATCGCGGGTCCGCAAGGTGTGGGAGGAAGCGCGGCCCCTTTGCCCCGAAGAAGACGCCGCGGCGGCCGAGATCGGAGAGTAGTCGAGCGATGTCCTCCCGCTCGCCGTCGAGAGTCGCGCCATGGCTGGCGCAGGCCTTGCGAATGGCCTCGCCGAGCGCTTCGCCGGAGATCAAGAGCGCTAGGACGGCCGACGCGAGCGGCGTGAGTTCCACCCAGTGCACCGAGTGTGCGGCGTCGCGGTACCCGAGAAGGTGAACCGTGCGCCGCTCGGGTGCCTCGCCGGGGGCCTCCGGCGACAGTTCGTGAACGGCCCACTCGTAATGGGCCAGGCGTGCGGATTCGGCGAAAGCGAGCGGCCGGTCGAGAGTCACTTCTTCGACTGCGTCAACCGCGTGGGTCGACTCGGATGTCGCGACTCCAAAGTGCGCCAGCTCGAACGACGCGAGGTCGGGGAGGTACGAAGGAAGGTCGGGATCCGACCGCCACCGCGCCTCAGTCCAACCGAAGAACTCCCCGGGCACGTCGCGCAAGTAGTGTGTGCGCGGGCCAGCCTGGTCCAAAAACGAGGCCAGGTCCGCGTCGAACTGACCTGCCCGCGCCGCATTGAGGCGAGCCCGCGTTCCGCTCAGGATTCGAAAAACCACCGACGATAGTCCGTTTCGGACGAGGCTCCGGTAGACCAGCAGGTTCCGGGGCGCCTCGAGAAGCGCATCGACATCTTCGGGCGAAGCGCCCCTTGCTTCGAAAAAGCCGCGCGGGTCGCGCGCGAGGTCGTCGCCGGCGTGCTCGGCGAGGCAGGCGTCCGCCATGGCCCGCTGCAACGTGTCCATCACTCCTCGAGAGTGAATGCGTGGCGCCCAGTGCCTCCCTCCGGCACGGTCACCGAGGCGGTCCGCGGCTTGCCCGTGGGGGGCACGCAGTCGATTCGGTGCGGACCGGACGTCGCCTCGAAACCTGTCATCGGCGTCACCCCTCGGGCAACCCCGTCGACCGACACCGAGCACCAGCCCGGGCTCGCGGTGATCGAAAGGCGGCCGCTCCCCTTGGACGCGCGCAGTGCGACCGGAAGGGAATCGACTGAAATGACCGGAACTTCGGCCGATGCGCTCGCGCTGGGGACGGCGGCCGGCGGAGGCTTGGGCTCGACCACGGCTCCGGTCGCGGCCGACGCGGCGGACCCCTGGGTGGCCGCGGAGGCCATGATGCCTCGATGCGAAAGCGTGGCGGCAAACCCGAGAGCGATGGCGAGGACGACCAGGCCCCCTCCGGCGACCGCCAACTTGGTTCGCGGCAGCCGCCGGACGAACGTTCCGACCGCCTGCAACCCCACGAGGGTCGCGTCGACGGGCTTGGCGGTCGTCGGGGGCAAAGTCGAGATTTGCATCGTGACCGGTGGGTCTGCGCTCGCCAGTCCCGGCAAGTGCAGCTCGGAGCGCTCGAGCTCCGGCAACATCGCGGTGATCCGTTCGGCGATGGCGTCGAACGAACCGAGGCGCGCCTCCTTGTCGGTGACCAGGCAATCGCGGACCAGCGCTCGCACGGACTCGGGCAGCTGGGGTGCGAGTTCGTCGATTCGCGCCGGCTGTTTGGTGGCGATGGTGACGATGAGCGCGTTGAAATTGGGCGCATCGTAGGCGCGCCGACCCGTCAGCCCCTCGAACAGGATGCCGCCGAAGGCAAAGACGTCGGTGCGACCGTCGATGCCTGCGGCGCCCATGGCCTGTTCCGGGCTCATGTAGTGCGGGGAGCCGAGCACGGTCCCCGCGATGGTCAGCGCGGTGTTCTGTTCCTCCTCGAGGATCTTGCTCACGCCGAAGTCGAGCACTTTGGGCACCGGCCGCCCGTCGCGATCTTTGTGCAAGAAGACGTTCGTCGGCTTGAGGTCTCGGTGCACCACGCCGCTGCGGTGCGCCGCCGCCAGCGCGACGGCGACGTCCCGCATGAAGCCCAAGAACTCGTGGACGCTCATCGGCTGGCGCTGGCGGCGGATGGCCACTTCGAGCGAGGTGCCGCTCAAGAGTTCCATCACGAGAAAGAGCGAGCCGTCCTCCGCTTGGCCCACGTCGATGACCTCGATGATGTTCGGGTGATCGATGCGGGCGCTGACTTTCGCCTCGAGGAGGAACCGCTGCGCGGCCTCGGGGGTGCGCGCGATTTGAGGCAGCATGAACTTGATGGCGAAATCGCGCTCGGTGAAAACGTTGGTCGCCGACCAGACGGACGCCATCCCACCCGTTCCCAGCAGGCGTTTTAGGCGATATTTTCCGGCGATCGTCTGACCCGTCTCCATCACCCTGTACCCCGCCCAACCCGAGCGCTGCCTCTTTCCTACCCTATTGTCATTTCTCCCACGAGACGGGTGTGTGACCATTCGAGAAAATACAGTCAGAGTATGTCCCACCTAGGCGACGTAGGCGCCCATCCGGCGAAAGCGTTGGTAGCGATCTTCCGCGAGATCGTCGCCGTTCGCCCCTTCGAGGGCGCGCAGCGCGTCCGCAAGCGCCACCTCGACCAGGACCGCCGCCGCGTCGTGGTCTTGATGGGCCCCACCCGCGGGCTCTTCGACGATTCGGTCGACCACGCCGAGGCGCAGGAGATCGGGCGCGGTGATCTTCAGTCGGGTGGCCGCTTCGTCTGCCCGGCTGCCGTCCTTCCATAGGATGGAGGCGCACCCCTCCGGCGAGATCACGCTATAGGTCCCGTATTCGAGCACGTGCACCCGGTTGGCGACGCCGAGGGCGAGGGCGCCCCCGCTGCCCCCTTCGCCGATGATCGTGGCCACGATCGGAACCCGCGCCCGAGCCATCGCGGACAAGCACACCCCGATGGCCTCGCTTTGACCGCGCTCTTCGGCGCCGATGCCGGGATAGGCGCCCGCCGTGTCGATGAACGTGAGGATGGGGAGCCCGAACCGGGCTGCCATCTCGTACAGGCGCAGGGCCTTCCGATACCCTTCCGGGTTCGCTTGCCCGAAATTGCGCGTGATCTTGTCTTTCGTGGTCCGCCCCTTCTGCTGCCCCACGACGACGACGGACCGCCCATGAAAGCGGGCGAGACCGGCGACGATGGCCGCGTCGTCGCCAAAGCGCCGGTCGCCGTGAAGCTCGACGAAGTCCGTCAGAATGCGATCGACGTAGTCGAGCATGTAGGGCCGGTTCGGGTGCCGGGAAAGCTGCACCTTCTGCCAGGGCGTCAAGTCTGCGAAGAGCTCGCGCGCGAGCTTGCTCGCTTTGTCTTCGAGGCGCCGGAGCTCCGGTTCGAGCGCGCGGTCGCTTCTCGCGAGCTGGCGCAGCTCGCGCACCCGGGTGACGAGCTCGACGACCGGCTTCTCGAAGGGCAGGACGTAGGACGCCGCACGCATGCTGAAGAACGGGAGTCTTTTAGCCTACTTTGGCCACGGCGCTTGCCTTTTCTCGTACGACGTTGAAACGGCGAACCGGCTTCTCCTTCCCCTTCAGAGAGCGGGCCTCGATTTCTTCGAGCTCGAAGCGACCGCCCAACAAGGCGAGCGTCGCCTCGCTGACGACGATCTGTCCGGGCAGGGCGCTCGCGCAGAGTCGGGCGCTCGTGTTCGCCGTGTCCCCGACGACCGTGTACGACAGCGCTTTCGAGCTGCCGACGTAACCGACGACCCCCGGCCCCGAGTGGATCCCCACGCCGACGGCGAGCGGGGCCTTGCCTTCGACGACCCGCTGGCGGTTGAAGCGCCCGAGGACCTGCATCTGATCGAGCGCGCATTGGACGCACCGCACCGGGTCGTCTCTGTGGGCGAGGGGCGCGCCCCAAAACGCCATGATGCCGTCGCCCATGAACTTGTCGAGCGTTCCTTCGTACTTGAAGACGGTTTCGACCATCAGCTCGAAATACTCGTTGAGCATCTCGACGATCACCTCGGCGGCGGTTCCTTCGCTCATCTGGGTGAAGCCGCGGATGTCGCTGTTGAAGATGGTGAGCTCGGGAACGAGTAGGCCGCCTTTCTTCACCTCGAGCTTTCCGCTGATCATCAGCTCGGCGACGTTGGGCGCGACCAGCCGCATGAATCGATCGCGGAGCACGATCTCTTGCTCGACCTTCTTCGCGAGAATCGTGTTCTCGATGAACATCGCGGCCTGCCCGGCGACCGACGTGATGACCTCGAGATCCTTGGGCTGAAATTGTGCCACGGACTCCGAGTCGAGCCAGAGAACGCCGAGCACTTCCTTCTCGCTCTCGTGCAGCAGCGGCACCACCATCGCGCTCGAGATCCGGTTCAGGATCATCGATTTGCCTTTCGACGCAGCGAAGTCCATCGATGCGTCGTGCGTGAGCACTCCCGCCCGCTCGCTCATGACATGGTTCAGAATGGTGGAGCTAATCGGAATGGCCGCGTCGCTGCCGTCGCGACGGCGAGCGGCACGCGGGTGCAGCGTTCCGTCGTTTTCGCGCAGCAGGATGACACCGCGGTCGGCCTTCGTGAACTTGAAGAGCGCGAGAAGGATCTTGTCGAGCAGCCGGTCGAGGTCGCGCTCGAGGCCGATGTCGCGCGTCAGCTCCCAGGTGATGCGCAATCGTTCGTAGTCGAGCCGGAGTTGCTGCGGATCGTGGCCGACGGCGTCGAACGGAAGAAACCCCTTCGTCTGGGCCGTGATCTGGGCCCCAATGGACCTTGCGGCGTCGAGCACGTCGACCCGTGTTCCTCCAAAGTTGGGCGGACGGCTCGCTGCCGCAGTCGGTGCGACGGGCATCGGAAGGGGGGAAGAAGAACGATACGGAGGGTCGCCCATCGGCGGAGTCGGTTGGCTCGCGCTCGACATCCCCGCCGTCGAAGGAAGCGGGCGCGCCGGCAGGGGCTGCGGCCGTCCGGCTGGGGTCGCGTGCTGGACGGCGCCCGGTCCGAGGGCAGGAGGAGGAGGCGGAGAGGCGCCGGACCCGTCGTCGTAGCGCGCGCGGGTCGAACCGAGCGCAATCTCGTCGCCGTGTTTGAGCGCGGTCTCCCCGCGGACGCGCTCCCCGTTGACGTATGTCCCGTTCAAGCTGCCGAGGTCTCGAAGGACGAACCGGCCTTCGCGCTGCTCGACGATGCAGTGCTCCTTCGAGACGATTTTGTCGAGGAGCTGGATCGTGTTGTTGGGGTGGCGCCCGAGGCTGTTGACGGGCCGAAGATCGATTGCCTGCTGTCCTTCGGCGGTCGCGAGGATCAGCTTTGCCATGCGCGAGCCCCATGCTAGCGCGAGGCTCGCTCCGTGGCGACAGACGCTTCCGCGCGCGGCTGTGGGCGGAGACAAGTGCTAAGGGTTGCTGGACACCAAGTGCGTCTTGGTGGCCATGCCTCCGATGCCCAACCGTCGAACAAGAGCCCGCACGAAACGAGAGCCCGCGAGTCCCTCGGGTGGTCTCCGAGAAAGCTCGCTACCCGCGCTGCCGGGGCGTAGCCCGCAGCGGATCGAACGCTCCCCCTCGCGACCGGTCCACGGAGAGCGACTGAAGGCTTGGAGCGAGGCGCGCGACGGCGCTCCCGCCGCGGCGGCGCGCTCGCTCTCCACGTACCGCGTTCGACCGGAAGACGTGGTCGTGAGGACGGATCCGGCCATGCTGCCCGAGCTTCCCCGGGAGAGCCGCGGCTTGCTCGAACTCGTTCCGAACGTGGCGCGCCGCGCGCTCGAGCTCGGGCTTTCGGCGCGCGACCCGAGCTTTCACGTGTTCGTCGCGGCCGAGCCCGAAGTCATGATCGAGGACGACATCGTCCGGTACGCGGCTCGATTCGCCAGCGAACGGCCCACCCCGGGCGACATCGTCTACGTTCACGACTTCGATCATCCCGAGGCGCCGCGACCGCTTTGTCTGCCCCCCGGCGTTGGTCCAGCGCTCGTTCGGGCTATGGATACGTTTATCGAAGGGCTGAAAAGCGAGATCCCGGAAGTCGTCGAGGGTGATGAGTTCAAGCGCGAGCACGCCCACCTCACGGGGGACCTCGAGACCAAGAACCGCGCGATCATCCACGAGCTCGAGTCCCTCGCGAAGACACTCGGCTTCGGCGTGCGCGCCGTGCACGGCGGCGTCCAGACATTTCCAATCCTCCACGGAAAGCCCGTGAGCGCCGAGCAGTTCGACGTGCTCGACGAGTCGACCAAGCGCGCGCTGACGGAGTCGGAAGAGAAGCTCACCCGCGAGGTCGAAAAGTCCGCACGTCTCGTGCACGCGCAGAGCGCCGGATTCGAAGCGGCGCGCGAGGCCGCATTCTCGAAGGCCGCGACTACGGTCATCGGCAAAGCCATGAAGGAGCTCGGGCGTCAGTTCGGCGGCGTCGGCAACGACGTCGCCGCGTGGCTCGAGCGGGTCCATCAGGCGCTGGTCGAAGACTGGGACGACTTGGTCGAGCTCGACGAAGACGACCGGGAGGAGCGCTCCCGCGAAGAGCGCGAACGCGAAGATCCGGAGCTCGCCACGCGTCTCGCCCGGTTCAAGGTGAACCTGCTCGTTTCGCACGAGCCGGGTTCGCCGGCGCCGGTGGTCTACGATACGAACCCCACGTATCCGAGTCTCTTCGGTTACCTGGAGCGGCGCGCGAGGTTCGGCGCGCTGCTCACCGATTTCACGCGTATCCGCGCAGGTTCGTTGCACCGCGCGAGCGGCGGCGTGCTCGTCGTGCGGGCGGCGGATCTCCTGACCGATCCGATCATCTGGGAGCGAATCAAGCGGGTCCTCCGCGAACAGCGCATCGGCGCCGAGGATCCGCTCGGACCGCTCGGCCTCTACGCGACATCGCTCCGTCCGATGCCGGTGCCGCTGCGGGTGCGGGTCGTTCTCGTGGGGTCGCCGGAGCTTTACGCGCACCTGCTCGACGCGGATCCCGATTTTGCGTCGCTCTTTCGAGTCAAAGTCGAGGTCGACCCAATCATCCCTCGGACGCCGAAGAGCCTTGTGGCGCTCGACGCGTACTTGATGGCCATGGCGCGAGAGCGCGAGTGGGGCAAGTTCGAGCGCGGCGCGCGCGCACAGCTCTTGGACCTCGCGACTCGGCTGTCGGGCGACCGAGAAAAGCTCGCGCTCATTCTGTCGCCCCTCGAGGAGACGATGGCCTTTGCCAGCGCCCTCTCGGCAGGCAAGGCGATGTCCGGGGACCAGGGGGCGGGAGCGGCGGCGAGCGACGGCCAAGACTTCGAGCCCGCCGTACGACCGTTTCGTGCGTCGATCACGCCGCCCGAACTCAGTGTGGTCGTCGCCGAAGACATTCAGTCCGCATGGCTCGAGCGCCGAGAACGCGCCGGCAGTGCCGAGCGCCACATTCGCGAGATCACGCTTCGAGGGGAAGTGGCGCTCGACACGGGCGGATGGCGGGTCGGGGTCGCCAACGGTCTTTCGGTGTTCAGCGCCGGCGACGTGGAGTTCGGACAACCGATGCGCATCACGGCGGTCGTGGGCATCGGGCGCGAGGGGATTATCGACGTCGAGCGCGAGGCCCAACTCGGGGGCAGCATCCACACCAAAGGGGTCGCCATCTTACGCGGCTATCTCGCGCGGATGTTCGGGCAGGAGCGGCCTCTAAGTTTGCGCGCGCAGCTCGCGTTCGAGCAGAGCTATGGCGAGATCGACGGTGACAGCGCGAGTTCGAGCGAACTCTTCGCGGTCCTGAGCGCGCTCGCCGACGTCGGAATCGATCAGGGAATCGCCGTCACGGGCAGCGTCAATCAGCTGGGAGAGCTCCAGGCGATTGGTGGCGTCTGCGCGAAGATCGAGGGGTTCTTCGATCTGTGCAAAGCCCGCGGCCTGAGCGGAACCCAGGGCGTGCTCATTCCTCGCCCCAACCGACCCCATCTCGTGTTGCGCGACGACGTGGCCGACGCGATCGCACGCGGACAGTTTCACCTCTACGCGGTCGACACGGCGGCGCAGGGGATCGAAATTCTCACGGGCGTTCCAGCCGGCGAGCGCGACGCAAGCGGCCGGTTTCCGGCGGCGAGTGTCTTCGGGCGCGTCGAGCGGCGCATCATCGAAATCGCAGAGAAGCTGCGCGAGGCCGAGGGGCACTACGCGGCCGAGGCGCCGGACACCATGGAGGAGGCGAACGCCGGCGACGGGATTGAGGGCCGCAAGGCGCGTCAGAAGCCTGGTGCTTTTCGCCGATAGCTGCGACAGAAGCCTGGTGCTTTTCGCCGATAGCTGCGCGATCCCGGCGTCGAGCGTGCTCGCCTACAGAAGCCTGGTGCTTTTCGCCGATAGCTGCGCGATCCCGGCGTCGAGCGTGCTCGCCTACAGAAGTAGGCTCCGCGCGCTCGCCGCCGGCCTCGCTTGCTCTCGACGAAAATCACCAGGCTTCTGTCCCGTCCACGACGGGTACACTACGGGCGTGAGAGCGCACGGCGGGCACGCGCGTCGAGCGCACGCAGAGCCGGCTCGGCGCGCATTCCGACGCGGGCTGCAAGCGCTTTGGCGCCGTGTTTTGCCGCAGCGAGCGACGGCTGCGCGGCGCCGCCGCGCGACAGCTGGAATGCGCGCACCTCGTGGACGACGCGGGCCACCGCGAGCTTGTAATAGAGGGACGAACGCGGGCGTCGGAGCGCCAGATCGCGGTCGGTACTCTCCTCCCACGGTCGCGTGTCGATGATGTCGTCCCGCACTTCTTCGTAGAACGGCGTTCCCTTGATGGGGTAGGCCACCGTGATCGTGAACTGGTCGGGGTTCGAGCGCTTCAGGTGCTCGATGGTCGCGTCGATGTCGGCTTCTGTCTCCCCCGGGTATCCCAGCATGATGAAGGTGCCGGTTTCGATGCCGTGCTTCTTGCTGAGCTGAATCATGTCGCGAACGCGCTCGACTTTGACCCGGCGATCCATCGCGTCGAGCACTTTCTGGGATCCGCTTTCCGCGCCAATCCACACGCGAAAACACCCGGATCGGCGAAGAAGCGCCACGGAGCGTTCGTCGAGCCGATCGGCGCGCGTGATGCATTCGTACGGGATGCGTAGGCCGCGCCGCTCGACCTCGACGGTGAGCTCCTCGAGCCATCGGTGGTTTATCGTGAAGACGTCATCCACGAACCAGAGGGTATCGGGGTGGTACCGCGCGACGACGGCCTCCATTTCATCGGCGACCTTGACCGGAGAGCGCCTGCGGTAACTCGCCCCGTACACTGCGCGGCTGCACCAGCGACAGCTGTAGGGGCAGCCGCGCATCGTGCTGATGGAAACCGCGTTCGATCCGTGTCGTCGGCGCCACGCCTCCAGGTACGGATGCAGGTCGATCGCCTCGCGCTTCGGTACCGGCAAGTCGTCCAGGTTGCGCATCAGCGCCCGCGGTGCGGTCCGCACGACGCGACCCTCGCGATCGCGAAACACGATCCCCGCTACGTCGGCGAGGGCCGCGCCGGCGACCGCCTGCGGCGGCTCCTGCGCCCACACGCTCACGAGCGCGTGCATCGTCTCCTCGCCTTCGCCGACGACGATGACATCGGCGCCATGCTCGAGGAATTTCTCGGCGTGGTGGGTCACCTCGGGTCCGCCGAGGACGAGGCGGGCGCCCGAGAGTGCCCGATGGCTGCGAACCCGCTGCATGAGTCGCAGCACGTTGCGCTTGGTCATGAGGTTCGTATAAATGCCCACGACGTCGGGCCGGGTCTCGAGAAGACGGGCCTCGAGCGCGGACCACGTCGAAAACGTGGTGTCGAAGACCTCCACCTGCACGCCCCGCTCCTCGAGGTAGGCCGCGACATACAGGATCCCGAGCGGCGCGTACGGCCGCATGATCTCCTGTTCCTTGCGGTCCTCGCCAAGGAAGTACGCGTGCGTGAGGAGAACTTTCATGGGTTCGGGCCAGGTCACCGGGGGCCCGGAGGAGTAGTACTACGCGCCGTCCGTCCACGCGAAGCGCGAGACTCGAGCCCCGGCGGCGCTCCGTGGTACGGTGTCCTCGAAGCGATGTCCGAGCGTGTGGCGATCGTCCACGACTGGCTTACGTCCATGCGGGGCGGCGAGCGTGTCGCCGAAGTTCTCTGCCAGGTGTTTCCCCAGGCGGATCTCTTTACGCTCACGCGGGATCCGTCGCGTCTGTCTCCCGCGCTCGCCCACCGGCGAACGACTACCTCCGTTATCGATCGCGTGGCGCGCGCGCCGTTCGTGAACGGCCGCTTTCGGGCGTTGCTCCCCTTTTTTCCGCTCGCGGTGGAGTCTTTCAACCTCGATCGGTATTCCCTAGTCATCTCGAGCAGTCATTGCGTGGCCATTGGTGCGATCGCGCCGCCCAACGCGCTTCACGTGGCGTACGTCCATTCGCCGCTCCGATACGCCCGCGAGGCTCAGGAAGCTTACGAGTCGAGCGTGCCGGGCGGTCTGCTCGGTCGTGCCGCTTTGCGCGGGACCGCGCACTACCTTCGTCGCTGGGAGGCCGCGGCGGCGGCGCGGCCTCAGCTTCTCATTGCCAACAGCACGTATACCCGCGAGCGTATCCGGACCTATTTCCAGCGCGACGCGCTGGTGATCCCGCCGCCCATCGACACGAGTCGCTTCGAGCGCGCGTCGGGCAGCGCACGAACGGACCCGGCCGCTCCGTTCCTCGTGGTGTCGGCATTGGTTCCCAACAAGCGTGTGGACCTCGCGCTGACCGCGTTTCGCGGGCGACCGGAGCGGTTGCTGGTCGTAGGCGAGGGTCCCGAGCGCGCTCGTCTCGAGCGACTCGCCGGTCCCAACGTGACCCTTCTATCTCGCGTCGACGAAGCCCAGCTGAGCGAACTGTACGCGAAATGCAGGGCGCTGCTGCATACGGGCATCGACGACTTCGGGATGGTCATGGTGGAGGCGCTGGCGGCGGGCAAGCCGGTGCTCGCATGCGCCGAGGGGGGCGCCCTCGACATCGTCGACGACGGCCACAATGGGCTGCTCATCCACGCGCCCACCGTCGAAGCGGTCCGCGCGGCGCTCGATCGGTTCGCCCGGATGGACGAACCCTTCGAACCGGCCGCGCTTCAGCGCTTTGCGCGGCGCTTCGACCGGGCGCACTTCGAGCGGCGATTCGTGCAAGCCGTCGAAGAGGCTCGGTGTCCGCATCGCGGCGCAAAGGTCAACGGAGGGCACGACGGCGGCCAACACCTCGTCCCCAATGCGGATCGACAGCCGCTGGCCAATGGGAGCAACGGCGCCAACGGAGGCTCGGCGTCCAACGGCCACGCGAACGGCCGGCACCATCCGGTGGATCCCATTTTCACAGCGGGACCGGTAGCCAATCACTCGCGGGTGGGTGTCGCCGCCAAGCGGTTCGCGGACATCGCGCTTGCGGCGTCCGGCCTTGCGCTCACGGCCCCGTTCCTTGCTTCCCTTGCCGTTCTGATTCCGCTCGATTCGCCAGGTCCGGCGCTCTTTTACCAACGTCGGCCCGGACTTCATCAGCGTCCCTTTACCCTCGTCAAGCTTCGGACCATGGACGCGCAGGGCCGGGTGACTCGTTTGGGTCGAGTCTTGCGTCCGCTGGGTCTCGATGAGCTTCCCCAGCTTTGGAACGTGCTCAAAGGCGACATGAGTCTCATCGGGCCCCGCCCGGAGGTTCTCGAGCGCGCCAAACGCTATGAGTACGAGCTCCCGGGCTACCGAACGCGTCACCTCATGCGGCCTGGGATCACGGGCTGGGCGCAAGTCAACGGCCTGCGCGGCAACGTCTCGATCGCCAAGCGGCTGGAGTTCGACATCCAGTACCTGCGCGAGTGGAATTTCGGTCTCGACGGCCGCATCCTTCTCCGCACTGTCTCGACGGTGCTCGGCGACACGATCCGCGATCTCCGGGGCTGAACTCTCCAATGGCCATCGGCCGCGACTTTCGCGACACCTTGCGCAACGTGTCGCTGAAGGGCGTTTCGCTGGGCCTCGAGCGCGCGTGCCGCCTGCTCGTCACGTTCGCGGCGGCTCGCGTCTTGGGCGAAGCGGCCTTCGGGCGATTCGCCTACGTCTCGACCGCGACCGCGCTTCTGGCGGTGGGTTCGGATCTCGGGTTGGGCGTTTGGACGACCCGGGCGCTCGCCCGCAGCCGCGAAGATGGCGATCGCGTCGTGCGGGTCGGGCTCGCGCTCCGCGGTCTCGCATCGTTCCCGTACGGGCTCGCCGTGGCGGGCGCGGCCTGGCTGCTCTTCCGGGGTGAGGAGCGCATTGCCGTCGTTCTTCTCGTCGTCGCGGCGCTGGCCAACGCCTTCGTGGACCACTTCGGCGCCATCCTTCGCGGCTACGAGCGTTTCGGAGACGAAGCTCGGCTCAACGCCTCCCGGGCAGGCTTCCTCGGCGCCGCCGGATTCGCCGCTCTGATGTTCGGCCGGACCATCACAGCCCTGTGCACCGGCTTCGCGGTTTCTGGCCTCGGTAGCTTGGTCTACGGATTGACGATTCTGGGGCGCTTGCACCCGCTACGCGGTCGCCCCTTGCGCGCGGACGCGCAGAATGAACGGGCGCTCGCGAGAGCTGCTCTCGCACAGTCGTTGCCAGTTTGGTTCGCCGGGCTCGTCTCGCTTCTCTACTTCAAGGTCGACACGTTCTTCGTGCGATCGTTTTCCGGCAACGCCGAACTCGGAGCCTACGCGGCGGCATTCAAGTTCTTCGAAGGCTCCATGATCGTCCCCGCCGTTCTCCTCGCGGTCGCGTTCCCGCGCCTCGCGCGTGCCCACATCGGGGATCGTGACGCCCAGCGGCTGCTCGAGCTGCGGCTCGGCCTCGTGCTGGTGGCGCTCGGACTTTGCGCGGGGGCGTCGTGCTTCCTCGGCGCCGCGCCGCTCGTGCGTCTGGGCTGCGGCCCCGCGTTCGGGCGCGCGGTGTTCTCGCTGCGAGTGCTCGCGTTCGGCCTCCCGCTTCTTTACCTCAACTTCGGGCTGACCCACTTCTTGGTCGCGCGCGACTTGGGGCAGGCGACGCTCTGGCTCGCGCTCATGATGCTGGTGCTCAACGTGGCACTCGACCTTGCGCTCGTCCCGCGCGGGTCGGGGCCCGGCGCGGCTCTCGCAACCGTGCTGTCCGAAGTGGCCCTCACCGCCGGTTGTGTCCTCTGCCTCACGATGAAGGGGTCTCGGGCTCACAGGCTGCCGTCAACCCCAGAAGAACCCAGAAGAGACCGAAGAGCGGCGTGAACTCGAAGAAATAGTCGAGTGCGCCGTGGACGAAGAAGGCCGCCGCCGCGACGCCGCTGCCGAGACCGGCCAGCCGCCCGGCCGCGTGGTGACGGCGCAGCGTTCCAAGCCAGGTCCACCCGAGGAAGGCCAGCGAAAGAATGCCACCAATGCCCAAGTCTGCCAAAGTCTCGAGATAGAGACTGTTGGCGTGGATGCGGGTGTCTGTGTAGGGCAGGCCGGTAGGCGCCGGCGGGATCACCCCTTCGTAGCGCCGCCGGAAGTTGTCGGGTCCGACGCCCAAGACAGGCCTCTGTCGCCAGAGCACGATCGCGGCTCGCCACAGCGCGATCCGCGGCGGGGCCGGCGTGTCGAACACCGGCGCCGACTGGTCGCCGGTCCACGCCGGTGCACCTTCGACGGACGGCGTTACTTCGAATGCCTGTTCCGCCATCGGGTTACCGCGTTCGCTGAACCAGGTGACGTGCTCCTCGACGACGTCCCATTCCAAGCGATAGCTCCCCTCCGTGGTCGGACCGCTGACTTCGGCCAGGAGCTGCAGCGTTGCCCCGGGTGGAACATCGGAGGGCAACTCGGTGCGCTGGCCCTCGAAGTCAGCGTTGGTGATCGCCCGGCCGATCGGCTGCCAGTGGTACGACAGGTACGTGGGCCTGGTCCCGCCCCGGTGCCAGGCGATCGTGCCGGTGTTCCGAAGCGTGACGGGCACCTGGAAGTGCTCCTCGACGTGGATTGCGCGAGGGGTCGTATCGGCCACGTATTCGACGCCGAACCAGCGTGCGTCTCGCCACCAGTGCAGCCGCTGCCCGAGAAGAGATTCGGAGTTGGTTGCGGCCAGCGTGACCGCGGACAGGCCGGCGATCACCGAGAGGACGCCGACCGCCGCGCGACGCACGCCAGTCCCCGATCGCCAGACGAGTCCCGCGAGGGCAGCGCAGACCACGGCCGATCCCGCCAGTCCGGAACGCGTCGCGCTCGCGAGAAGTGCCTCGACGAGGACGACCCCGCCGAGCATGGCGAGGAGGACGCCCCTCCTGGCGCCGAGGTTGCCCCGCGACCAGGCTCCGAGAAACGGTGCAACGACGAGCAGCGGCACCGCCGCCTCCCAGTACATCGCTCCCATGGTCGGGTACGCGAAGACGCCGCTCGCCCGGGGGAGCCCGAACGTGTCGAACTGACCTTCGCGAAAGAGCTTCCACGCCGGCTCCGTAGCCGGTACCCAGGAGTCGAGCATTGCGGTTACGGCCGACACCAAGGCTCCCGCGACCAAGGCATAGAGCACGCGGCGGCCTACCCACGCCGGTCGTGCGAGCGTCCGGCACGCGAAAAAAGCGAGGATTCCGCTGGAACTTCGGAGCGCGAACTTCAGTGCCGCGGTGCGATCCGTGGGAGCGCAAGCGGTCGACGCAAAAAGGACGGCGCCCCAGAGAACCGCCGCGCTCCCGAGCGCTTCTCGCCGCACCGCGGCGAGCGCCTCTCGCACAGCAGTGCGTCGCCCGCGCAAGATACCGCCGGCAACGGCCGAGCCCCATGCCGCCAGCATCGTGTAGAGAGACAATTCGACGGTCGTGATCTGAAGCGGGCCGACGCGAAAGAGCGGCATCTCGAAAGGCAGCGTCCAGGCGAGGACGATGAGCAGGCCGCGGGCGACCCGCAGGGCGCGTGGCTCGGGATTCGCCTTCCGAGGCGCGTTCGGGGACGGCCGAGCTCCCGCGTGCATGCGGCGATGATGCATCAGCCATGGCGTCATGCGCCACCGTCCGAGCCGTGAAGCGCGTGCAAAGTTATTTCGGCGAAGGCATCTTGTCGCTGGCCGTGGGACCATGGATCATCCCTCCGGGCCGCACAGAATGAGACTGGGCATCGAAGTCACGACATGCACGCCGTTGCGGACGGGTGTTGGCTATTACACCGAGCATCTCGTGGATGCTCTCTTCGAGACGCGCGGTCCCGGCGACGATCTCGTGCTCTTGTCGAATCGGCCGCCCGCGCCCGAACTGGCGGCGCGCTGGTCGCAGCATCTCCACGTGCGCGGTCCGAGCTTGCGCGCGTTGTGGATGCAGTCCGAAGTGCCCCGTCTCTTGACCGAAGCCGGCGCGGACGTGGCCGTATTCCCAAACTACACGATGCCGCTCGCCTCGCCGTGCCCCACCGTGGTCGTCGTGCACGACCTGGCGATCTTGCGGCTTCCGCAGCACTTCACCCTTCGCAAGCGCATTTTGCTCCAGCCCATGTTGCGGCAGTCGGTCGCCGCGGCGTCTGTGATCGCGACCGTCTCCGAGGCGGCCCGCCAGGACATCATTTCGCTGCTCGGAGTGCGTCCGGAGCGAATTGCCCTGCTTCCGTGCGCGGCTCACCCCTCGTGCCGCCCGGCCCCGGCGGACGTCGTGGCCGAAGCGCGTCGCCGGCATGGGCTGCAAAGGCCATACGTCTTGACGGTCGGCACGCTCGAGCCGCGCAAGAACTTGCTCACGCTTCTGCATGCGTTCGACCGGCTCGGGCCGACTGCCGATCCGTACGACCTCGTGGTCGTCGGGGGACGGGGATGGCAAGACCGACAGCTCGTCCGGGCGCTCGAAGCGCGAGCGGGAAGCCGCAGGGTGCACTGGCTCGGCTACGTGTCCGAGGCCGATCTCGTGGCGCTCTACACCGGCGCCGAGCTTTTCGTGCTCGCCTCGGCGCTCGAAGGGTTCGGGCTTCCGGTACTCGAGGCCATGGCGTGCGGTGCGCCCGTCGTCGCCTCGGACATTTCCGCTCTGCGCGAGGTCGGCGGCGATGTCCCGCGGTTCGTACGGCCCAATGACGACGCATCGCTTGCACGCGCCATCGAGGAGGCACTTCGCGATCGCGACGGCGTGCCCGCCCGACGAGCGGCCGGTCTCGCGCGCGCAGAACAGTTTTCGTGGACGCGCACCGCCGAGGCGCTCTGGTCGCGGGCTCGCCGCGCCGGCCCGACGCGGGTTCGTGCGCGTGCAAGCGGCGCGGAAGTCCGGTCCGACCCAGCGTCGCCCCTTCCGCCTCCCTTGTTCCCCCCGCCGACGGGATTCGGGGCGCGCGAGTGGGCGCTGCTCGCGACCGTGGTCTACGCCGACCTCTTCGACTCGCCACTTCCGGTCAAACAAGCGCTCACGGCATCGCTTGGCTTCGCGTTCGACGAAGCCGAGATCCACCGGTTGATCAGAGGCCCCCAACTCTCGCGGCTCATCACGGTTCATCCCGGCGGGTATCTGGCCCTGACCGAGCGCTCGCACCTGGTCGATGCCATGCCGGAGCGCGAGGCGCTTACGCGCGCGCTGCTCGATCGCAACCGCAAGTCCTTGTCCCTCTTGGCCGCGATGCCCTTCGTCCGCTCCTTGATGATCTCCGGTGGCGTCGCGCACCGCAACCCCGGGAGGAAGCCGGACGTCGACCTCTTCATCGTCGCAGCCGCGGGGCGCGCGTACACCGCGTACACCATGATGTTTCTGGCAACGAAAATGACGGGCCGCCGCCACCTCGTCTGTCCCAACTACTTGCTCGACGAAAATGAGCTCGCGATCGCGTATCACCGCGACCTTTTCACGGCACATCAGTTGGTCTCGTCGCTACCGTTTTCCGGACAGGGCACCTACGAGGCCCTGTGCCGCACGAACGAGGGTTGGGTTCGCCGGTTCTTCCCGGCCTTCGCCGCGCGTCCGGCCACCGACTCCCCGCCGGCGGCTTCCTGGCAGCTGCCTGCAGAGCTCACCCTTTGGCTCATCGCGCCCGCGCTGGAGAAGTCGCTTCGCTGGGCCTGGCGTTTCCGCCTGCGGCGCCGCGCTGCCGCTGCGATTCACTCGGACGTCGTGCTCGCCGACGGTATTCTCAAGTTGCACTTGTCCGACTATCGCCGCGTCGTGATGGATCGCTTCGCCGAAAGACTGCAACTTTTCCGCGCGCGGCTCGATTCGGGCGTACCCGCCATGGGCGCCAGTCTGGAGCCCGTCGGTACGTGATCGCTTTGGCCAGGCGGTTGGCGATGCTGGCCTGCTGCGGCGCCGTGTTGGTCGTGCTGCTGATTTTCAAAGCCTCGCTGCAGGCACCGTTTCTCGTGCCGAAGTTCGCCGCGCTCGAGGTCACCGCGTCTTTGGGCTTCCTGGCCTTCGCGCTACGGCGCGCGACAACGGGTCGTCCGACGTGGACGGTCGGGATGACCGCGGGGGTCGCGCTGGTCGTCGCCACCACCGCCCTAGCCGCCCTCGCGGCGACGTTCCGACCCCTTGGGGCACCGTATGGGGCGGCGGCCCTGGCTCGCTGGGGCTGTCTCTTCGGCCTGGCGTGCGCCGTGAGCGTTCTCGACGACGTTCCGGACGAGCGGCAGCGCGTGCTCGAGACGATCACGATCGCCGCTGCAGCCGTCGCCGCGATTGGCCTCTTGCAGCACATCGACCGGATGCCGCTCTTCATTCCCGTCCTGAGCAGGCCGGGCTCAACCTTCGGAAATCGAAATCAAGCCGCCGAGGCGATGGCAATGGCGCTGCCGTTCGGCCTGTCGGCAGCCATCGGCGCGCGGCCGGGCACTGTGCGGGCGGCGATGTTGGGGTCGGTCGCGCTCGAGCTCGTGCTCCTCGCGGTCACGCGTACGCGCGGCGCATGGCTCGGTGGGGCGTGCGGGTTGACCGCAGCGGTCATCTTGATCAGGCCGCGATGGTCGCGCCTGTCGATTGTCACGGCCGTCGGTGCGGTTGCCGTGGCGGGGCTGGCCGCGGCCATACCCGG
Source organism: uncultured Polyangiaceae bacterium (assembly GCA_964628155.1). Taxonomy (GTDB): domain Bacteria; phylum Myxococcota_A; class Polyangia; order Polyangiales; family Polyangiaceae; genus Palsa-1150. Next base: position 30,664 of record CAZVPE010000017.1, read on the forward strand.
GCGCGTCAATTCGTACGACGTCGGGGACCGCAAGCGAACCTCTGCAGTGCTCCAGGTGCTGGAGGAGGGGTTCGACGCGCGCTCGACGGCTCTCAAGACGCGGCTCGGGTTGTGGCGTCGCTCGCTGGCCATGGTACGCGAGCACCCCATCGTGGGCATTGGGCCCGGTAACTGGCCAGTCGTATTTCCACGGTATGCAGAGCCGGGTGCCACGCGCGACGGGGTGCTCAGCCCCACGCTCGCACCGCGCGAGGCCCACAACGACTTTCTCGAGCGGGCCGCGGAGACCGGTTTTTTGGGGCTGGCCGCGCTCGGACTCCTCTCCGCGGCGGCCACGAGCGCCGTCCGGCGGCGCCTGCAGAGTACGAACGAAGAAACCCGCGTGAGCGCGGCAGGCGCCGGGGGCGCTCTCGTGGCGCTCGCCGTTCTTTCGCTGACGAGCTTTCCGCTCGAGATGCCCGCCACCATTGCACTCGCGGGGCTAGCGCTCGGAATGATTGCAGCCAAAGGCGATCGCGCGACGCCGAGGCCCGACGCGGAGGCAAGCCAAATGGCCCCCGGGTCCCCGCGCACGGGAAGGCACGCGCTGGACCGGGCCACCGCGATCGTCAGCGTGGCTCTCGCGGCGCTCGCTGTGGTTCGCGCGGAACGCAGCGTGCGAAGCAGCGCATGCCTGGGATCCGCGGAGCGTGCCATGGCCCGCGACCGCAAAGGGCCCGGGGGAACTGTAGACGCCCTCGAAGCCCTACAGTGCGCGCTTCATGCGCAGCCGGACAACTTTCGCGCGCGACTGGACTTCGCGCAGGCGCTCACGCGCGATGGCCGCCCCGCGGAGGCTGCGGATGCCGCGCGCCAAGCCCTGGTCATCGAGCCCTATTCGCCAAACTTGTGGGCCGCCCTGGCCGGCGCGGATCTCAATTCCGAGGCCTTTGAGGCCGCGTTGGGCGACGCTACGCAAGCCCTTACGCTGCTGAACGACTATCCGCTGGCGCTCCACGTGCGAGCGCGCGCTGCGGAGCGACTTGGTGACATGCAGCAGGCCACGTCCGATCGCAAGCGCTTGGGGGAGATCGCAGCTCGTCTCGACAACGACGACACGACCCGAACCGCACGCGCGTTGCTTCTAACGAACTAGGCGAGGACGCCGAAGGACCCTCGCCCGCTAGCCGCGAGTTTCAGCCCCCGCTCATCGTATTCGAGCCGCCCGAATCCGCGGGTCCGCTCGAAGTGTCGCTGCTGCACGCCCAAACGAAGACGGCGATGGTCAGACTCGCAAGCAGGAGCCAAACCCGATGATCCGAAAGTCGCAGCATTGTCTTTTGCTCCTTTGAGAAACCATACGCACCGCCTGAGGTGGCGTCAATGTGATCTTCGGCGCTCGGCCTCGAGCCGCATCCGACCGAGCGCCCACACGCCCGCGTGACGCAGCTCGGCGGCGCGCCGAAGACGGCTCCGCTCGAGGGGCAGCGGACGCCGGACCAGGGACCGAACCGCCTTGGCGCCCCGAAGGAAGCGGAGTTCGGCGTGCACGACGCGCGACAGCGTTCGGTAGAACTGCGGCGAGAACCGGCCGGGCACCAGCGGATCGAGATCGCTGCTTTCGCTCCAATTGCGCTTGGTCCCGAGGCGGGAGAGCGTCTGCGCGTGATAGCGCGTGCCGGGTAGCGGGTAGCTCACGGAAATGCCGATATCGTCCGGAAGGAGCTCGCGAACGAGCGCACGGGTGGCCTGCACTTCCTCCCAACCCTCGCCGGCGTAGCCGAATTGCAAGAAAAGCCCGACCCGCACGCCGTGCGACCGAAGCCTCTGCACCGCCGCGCGCGTTTGGTCGACCGAAATTCCCTTTTCCATCGCGTCGAGGATTCGCTGCGAGCCGGACTCTGCCCCCAACCAGACTTCGCTTGCACCGGCCCGCCGGAGGCCTTGAACATTCTCTTCGGTCATGAGGTCGGCGCGCGTTTGGCAGAGAAACGGCGTGCGAACTCCGGCCTCTGCCACCGCGTTCGACCAAGCCACGAGCCAGCGCGACTTCAGCCCCAATATGTCGTCGCAGAACCACAAATGGTCCGGCGCGTAGCGATCGCGCAAGTGCCGCAGCTCTGCGACGACGTGGGCCGGCGAGCGGCTGTGGTACGTGCCGCCGTAGACGGGTTTTGCGCACCAATTGCACAGATAAGGGCACCCGCGCGTAGTTACGACGTTCAGCGAAAAGTACCCGTGGCGCTGCCGCCAAAAGGACCGGTAGCGCTCCATGTCCACCAGATCCCACGCCGGAAGCGGAAGCGCGTCCAGGTCTTGGAGGAGCTTCCGGGAAGCGGTGCGGCGCGTCATGCCGTGATGTTGGAGAGCGAGACCGGGAATCTGCAAGGCGGGCCCATCGCGCAGGGGCCCGAGGTCGCCTCCGGTGCGGTCGAACGCGCCGAGCAGTTCGCCGAGCGTTACCTCGCCCTCCCCGAGGATGACGAACGCCGCACCCGACCGGAGGTACGCCTCCGGCTCTTCCGCAGCGTCGTGTCCGGACACGATGACCGGCAGGCCTCGCGCCTTCGCGTGGCCAATCATCCCAAAGGCGGCTGTCCGCATTTTGGACAAGCACATTTTTGTAAACCAGTTGAACGAGTCGTCGTAGAGAACCACGACGTCCGGACGCTCGCGCTCGATCGCCGCGGCGAACCCCGAGGTATCGGCGTCGAGCATCGGGTCGAACAGGGCGACCTCGTGGCCGAGCTTGCGAGCCTGCGCCGCGGCGAAGAGGGTCGCAAGAGGCGGGTACGGCTTGCCGATCGCGAACTGCTTGGCGTCGCGGCATAGCAGGTGACCGTGCGCGAAAAGGACTCTGGCCACGCCTGACGCTAACCCGTCGTAGGGCGACGGGCACTCGATTTCGGCTCCATTTCATTTCGTGGAATCGAACGACTACGCTTCACGAGCTGCCATGGCGCTTCGCGAGGTGCACCGTGCGTTCGTGGTCCTCTCGAGCCGGGGGGCGGTCAGGCGGGGCGCGCTCGTTGCTTTCGTAGGGCTCGTCGAACGCCTGCTTGCGCCGTTGGTGGCATGGCTGTTCTTCCAGCAGTCGCTTCGCGACAAGATCGCGGTCGCCGTCACCCTCGCCGCCGCGTTCCTGCTTCGCACGTTCACGCAGCGCGCCGCTTGGGCGCGCACCGAGGCGGATCTCTTCGACCGCGTCATTCGTGCCCTCCTCGGCGGCCACGTGCTGCGCGAGAGCGTCCTGCCGGATCAGGATGCCTCGGTCGAGCTCGGGCAGGGCGTCTATCATGCCGCGATCGCGGTCTCTCAAGAGCTCCCGAATCTCGTGGCCGACCTCGTTGCGTGCGCTCTCATTTCTATCGTCGTTATCTCCGAGGAGCCGCCGCGACTGGTGGTCGCCGCGATTGCGCTGATGCTCGTTTCCGCCCTCGCTCTCTTCTGGTCGCGTGACCGCGTGCACCGTGCGCTTTCCCGGGCGTGGATCTCGCAAGGGCGAGTGCTGGAGGCATTCGTCGACGCGCTCGACGGCAGACTCGAACTCGTGGCCAGTGGGCTCCGCGGCCGCTTCGTGAACGAATCGCAGGCGCGCACTCGCGCTTGGGGCGCGGCCGGTGTGAATGTGGCCACCGCAACGGCCTTGTCCGGCCGACTGCCCTTGCTCGCGATGGCGGGCGGGGTCGGCTTCGTCGTGGCCGCGGGCTCCAGCTGGCGCGGTTGGCTGCCCGGGAGCCTCGTCGACGTGGCCCTCTTTGCGAGCGTCACGCCGGCTTTTGCCGGGGTGGCGCAGGGAATGCATGCCCTCACCCGCTCGGAGCCGTGGGTTCGCTTGGTCGCGCGAGTGCTGCAAGAGCAAATCCCCGCGGTGTCGAACGCGCGCGCCGCTCCGCTGCTGCCGACGACCGTCGCGTTCGACCGCGTGTCGTTTCGGTACGAAGTGTCGGACGCTCCGAACGCGCTCCAAGAAGTGACGTTCGGCTGGAGCGGTGGGGCGCTGGCCTTGGGTGGAGGAAACGGGTCAGGCAAGAGTACGTGCCTCAGGCTCCTTCTGGCGCTGGCGTCGCCCCTCGCGGGCGCCGTGCGCGTGGGTGGGGTGCGACTCCAAGACATCGACGTCGAGGATTGGCGCGGCCGAATCGCATTCTTGCCGCAGCGGCCCTACTTCCCGCCGCGGGCCGACGTGCGCCGGGCAATCCGGTTTCTCGCGCCCGATGCTTCGGAAGAAAGGATGAAGGGCGTGCTCGAGCGGGTTGGGCTCCATGGCGCTTCGCTCGATTCTTCCGTCGAAACGCTCTCAGTCGGCCAGCGTCAACGGGTCGCTCTCGCCCGGGTGCTCTGCCGCGACGCGTCGCTTTACGTTCTCGACGAGCCCGACGCGAACCTCGATCGCGCGGGCATCCACCTCGTCGCTAGCCTGGTGCGCGAGCTGGCGACGACCAAGACAGTCGTCCTTGCCGCCCACACGCCCGAGCTGCTCGACGCCGCCGACCGGATTGTCATCCTCGAGGGCGGGCGCGTGGTGCGCGACGAAGTCCGGTCCGAACTCCGCGGCGCCGGGCGAGAAGCCGGTGTTGGCCTCCCGATGGGTGCGTAATAGGAAGCCCCTGTCCCGTGACGACGAACCGCGCGCTCTTTCTCGGAAGTCTCGTTGCGATCCTGTCTGCGTGCGCCCACGAGTCGCGGATCGAGCGAGCTTACGATGGGCATGTCGTGGACGGGCGGTACATCGCGCCGCAGGCGTACGCCGCTTTTCTACGGGGCACGATCGCCAGCGCCCAAGGCGACCCGAAGGGGGCCCTCGATGCGTTCGACGAAGCCGCCCGGCTCGATCCGACCTCCGCGGAGGTCTGGACGCGCATGGGAGACGTGCGATGTCGTTCGAATGCCCGGGACGAGCACGCCGATCGGGACTTCGCGCGTGCCCTGGCGCTCGACCCGACCTACGCCCGCGCGTGGGGCGCGAAGGCGCGGTGCGCTCTTGCTCGCGGCGACGCCGCCGGTGCGCGAGCGGCGGCCGAGCGCGCGTCACGGACGGATCCCACCGCCGACGGGGCGAATGTCCTCCTCGCGCGAACGGCGCCCGCCGACGCGACGACGCGGCAATCGCTCATGGCCCTGACCCTCACGGCGAGCGATCCGGCGACGGCCTGGGACGCGCTTGCTACCTGGGCGAAGGCAGCCGGCGATCTGGGCCTGTGGTCGCGAGCGCTCGTCGAGCTCGCGCGGGTCGCACCCGCCCGGCGCGACGAGATTGCCGGCGCGGCGGAGGAGCTGGCCGGGGCAGGGGAGGCGTGGGAAGCCCGGCAAGTCGCGGCCGCCGCCGCTCAGGACGACGAACGACCGCTATCGGGGAGTCATCCGCTCGCTGCCAGGCTGGCACTCGACGAGGCCATCGCGCGCGGCGACCCGAGCGCCGTGAGCCAGCGCGCGACGCGTGTCCGGCTGCCGCTCGACGAGGCTGCGGGTCGGGCATTTCTGGCGGGCGATCGTTCGATGGCCCACGCGATTGCATCCGAGGCCGCGAGCGCCGACCCCGCTGCAACGGGAGCCCGGCTCGTGGCAGCGGCCAGCGGCGGGGGAGACCTGCTCATCGCAGTTTCGCACGTGTCGCCGGCGGATGGCGAGGCGTCGGCGGCGGCGCTTGTCGCGTTCGCATTGGCCTTTGCCCACACGACCTCGCCACAACAGTCGCGAGCCGTTCTTTCCAAAGTTCCGCACCGGCCGATCGTGGGCGGGGACGACCGAGTGATCCGTCCCGCCGTCTTGCTCGCCTGGCGCGGCTCCTTCCCGGCGGAAGCGCTGCCGCCGGAAGGCGAGGTCGAGCTCGCGGCGCTCCGAGGCGAGGCGCTCGCCGACGCGCTGACGGCAGAGGGCCAGCGCGTGCTGGACGCGCGCCACGAGTACCTCGCCCTGGCGATCGCTCGCCCGGCGTCGGCGCGCGCGCGTGTGCTGGCGGCACGTCTGCGAGGCTCGACTGACTCGGTCGTTGCGGCGGCATCGGCACTGATTCTGCTGGCGACGGGCGGGTCGGTCGCGCCCGACGAGCCAAAAGCGATGCTCTCCCGAGATGGGGCCGATCCCTTCCTGGCCGTGGCCGCGCTCGGGCTCGCGAAGAAGTCGGGAGACCAGGAAACCGCGCGGCGAGCGCGCGAGGCGCTCAGGGCGATGGGCGCGCCGTCGCGGGCCGGAGCGGACTAGCCGCGCCCGCCGGGGCGTATTTCAGCGAAAGCTCGACAGTCTGCGGAGCGTCGGCTCGCACGTTCACGTCCTCGTCCACTTCACCCAGCAGTCCCCCGAGCCGTGCGCTGACCCTGACCCTCCCGGCCGGCACGCCGTCGATTCGAAAGTGGCCCTGGAGGTCGGTCACGGCGTGAAGCGGCTGGCGGAGTACGTAGACGTCCACGTGGACGAACTTCTGAAGCTGGTCGCGCAGCGGGAAAAAGTCGGCCCGGACCGGGAAGATCTTCACGGGCTCGCCGCGCTGCTGCGGCGGCGCGATCATGACCGTCAGCCCCGGGGCTCCTTCGAGATACGGCGCGAACGGGAGCGTCGAGTCGTTCGCGATGTCGAGGCGCTGTCCGAAGGTGAGCGCGATCGAGCGCGACGGGTATCCACAGTTCGTGCCGATCACGACCCGCTGGACTTCGTTCTTCTCCGGTACGTAGCCGCCGTAGCCAGTTACGAGGACGAGGGCGTCGGCCAGCGGTCGCGCGCCGTCGGATCGGAGGGGCCCGGCGCGAAAGAGCTTGCCGTACGTATCGAGGGCTCCCGGACACGCCTGGACCTCCAGGTTGGGTACTGGGGGCGCTTCCGGTCCGCGAACGAGCACCGTCCCCGCGATGCTGCCGGTCGGACCGGAATACGGCTTGAGGTTCATCGGATTGACCACCGCGGCGACGACGGAGCTCGGCAGCCCGACCGCGTTGGGCGGACCCGCCGGGGCCGGCGCGGCGCCCGCCTCGCGCTCGGGCTCGGGCTCGGCGGCAGGCGCCGGAGTCGCGTGGGATCGACAACCGGCGACGCAGACACAAATGGTTGCGAGCGCCGGATGCCACCAGCCCATCTGCGTGGAGTCCCGTCAGCCCGTGCCGAAAGACGCGGCGGTCACCGCCATGTGGAGGTACCGGCCGGGCGTAACGCCGAGCACGAGGACGAGAACGGCGCTCACGATGAGCGCCGCAGCGACGTATCCGGAGCGCATCGGAAGGGCGACCGCCGCACCGGCCGCCGGCTCGCGCATGTACATGTAAACGAGCACGCGCAGATAGTAGTAAGCGGCGATGACGCTGTTCAGCAAAGCGATGATCGCGAGCCAGTAAAACCCGCCTTCGATCGCCGCCTTGAAAATGAACCACTTGCCGAAGAAGCCGGCGGTGGGCGGGATTCCGGCGAGCGAAAGGAGAAAGAGCGAAAAGGCGAGGGCCGTCGCGGGATGGCGCTTTCCGAGCCCCGAAAGGTCTTCGTAGCTCACCGCCTCACGACCGCGGCTTCCACAAAGAATCAGTGTGCCGAAGGCTCCCGCCGTCGAAACCGTATAGGCGAGCAGATAGTAAAGAACGCTTGCGCCGGCCTGGCTGGGGCTCCGGGCCAATGCCGTGACGCCGACGAGCAAATATCCCGCGTGCGCAATGCTGGAGTAGGCGAGCATCCGCTTGACGGACTCCTGCCTGCCCGCGACGAGGTTGGCGACGGTCATCGTCAGCGCGGCGAGCCCGGCCATCAAGGGGGGCCACCCGCTGCCCCACGAAGTCCACGCTTCGTCGCCCAGCGACAGTGTCAGCACGCGCAGGAGCATCGCGAACGCTCCAGCCTTGACCGCCACCGCCATGAAGGTAGTCGCCGGGGTCGGCGCGCCTTCGTACGCGTCCGGGGCCCACGCATGAAACGGCACGGCGCTCACTTTGAAGAGGACCCCCACGAGCACGAGCAGGGTCCCGACGACGAGAAGCGGATTGCGAGCTGCCCCCGAGTGGGCCGCGGCGCCGATCCCGGCGAGGTCCGTGTGCCCGGTCGCACCGTAGAGGAGCGCAAACCCGTAAAGCAGGATGGCGGCGGCGAACGAGCCGAGAAGAAAGTACTTGAGCGCTCCCTCCGCGGACCGCGGGCTCGCGCGCCGAAACGCCGTCATCGCGTAGGCGCCGATGCTCATCGTCTCGAGCCCGAGAAAGAGCGTCAGCGCGTCCCCCGACGCGGCCAGCATCATCGCGCCGAACGTGGCGAAGAGCAGGAGCGAATAGAACTCGCCTCGCTCGATGTGGTGCTCCGGTAGGTAGCCGCCCGCGAGCAGCGCGGCGATCGCGGCGCCGAGGCAGAGCACCATGTCGAAGAAGAGCGTCAGACGATCGAGAATCAGCCATGGAGCGACCGACGACACATCGCCCACACTGTCGGGTCCGGCCATCCACAGCGCCCCCGCGAACGATGCCGCGGTGAGCAGGATTGCCGCCGCACCGAGCGCGAGGCCCCCCTTCCTTGGAAAGAGCGCCTCGGCAAGCATCAGGAGCAACGTCGCTACGCCGACAATGACGAGCGGGGAAAGAGCGAGAGCGATGGACATGGGGCCTCTAGCTCACTGGTTCGCTGGGGCCGCAACGGGCGGCGCTTCGGGTCGCCGCGGCGTCAGCTTGATAGGCCCCTCGTAGAACTTGGGTGGAGGGTTCGACTCGATTCGCGACTCGACGTCGCGCTGGACGCGCTCGGCCGCACCTTTGATTTGCGTGAGAAATATGTTCGGGAAAAGTCCAATCACGAATACCAAGATGGCGAGCGGCGCCAAACTCACCATTTCCCGATCGGTGACGTCGGAAAGGTGCCTGTTCTCTTCGTGCTTGATCGGGCCGAAGAACATCTTCTGCACGACCATCAGCATGTATATGGCCCCGAGGATGACGCCTGCGGCGGCGCCGGCCGCCTGCACTCCAGCGAAGTGTCCGAGCGTGCGCGACGCGAACGTTCCGGTGATCACCATGAACTCACCGATGAATCCGTTCGTGCCCGGAAGGCCCACGCTGGCGAGCGTTGCCACGACGAAGAGCGCCGCGTAGATGGGCATCGGCTTCGCCAGACCGCCGAAATCCTCGATATGACGGGTGTGCCGGCGATCGTAGATGACCCCGAACAGGAGGAAGAGCATCCCGGTCGAAACGCCGTGGTTGACCATCTGAAGGACGCCCCCTTCGAGTGAAGCCGGGGTCATCGCGAAGAGGCCGAGCATGACGTAACCGAGGTGGGCGACCGACGAATAGGCGATGAGGCGCTTGACGTCTTCCTGCTTCCACGCGCAGAGGGCGCCGTAGATTATGCCGCCGATCACGGCGACACCCGCCAGCTTCGGCGCGAGCTCGACGCTCGCCTCCGGAAAGAGGCCCATCGAAAAGCGGAGGTACCCGTACGTCCCCATCTTGAGGAGGATCGCGGCGAGGATCACGGAACCCGCCGTCGGCGCTTCGGTGTGCGCGTCGGGCAGCCACGTGTGGAGCGGAAACATGGGCACTTTGATGATGAACGCGAGGGTAAACGCGGCCCAGAGCCAGAATTGTACGTGTCGGGGAATCACCATCCGCTGCAATTCGAAGTAGTCGAAGCTGGGCTGTCCCCCGGTGACCCTCGAATACTGGTACGCCAGGTAGAGGATGGCGCCGAGCATCAATACCGAGCCGAACATCGTGTAGAGAAAGAATTTAACCGCGCTGCGGATCCGGTTGGCGCCGCCCCAGACGCCGATCATGACGTACATGGGAATGAGCATGAGCTCCCAGAATACGTAAAATAGAAAAAGGTCGAGCGCGACGAAGGCGCCGAGCATCGCGGCCTCGAGAAGGAGGAGCGCGAAGCACCAGTCCTTGATCCTCGTTTGGATGGATCCGAACGACGCGAACGCGGCGATGGGCGTAATGAGCAACGTGAGAAGGACGAGCCAGAGTGAGATGCCGTCGATGGCGATGTGATAGTGGATGCCGAATTGCGGGACCCACGCGACGTCTTCGTGGAAGTGGTAGGCGGCGCCCATCGGAACACGGAGAAGCGGAAGGGCCGCCAAGAGCGTGGCGACCATCAGGATCAGAGTGGTCGCGCGAAGCGCGCCGTGTGCCTGGCGGGGCATGAAGAGAATCGCGACGGCCCCCGCGAACGGAAGCCAAACGATCCAACTGAGGAGATGGCCCGGCTCGGCGACGACCGGTTGGGCCGTGGCGGCGCCCGGCCACATGCGCACCGTGAAGAGGGCCAACAGGCCCGCAATTGCGGCGACGGCACCACGAACGTTCCACCCTCGGTCTTTGGGCATCAGTCCCGCGACGACCACCGCCGCGATGACCGGGACCGCGCGCCCCAGATAGAACGCGCCGATGGCGGCGGCCAACGCGACGAGGGCCATGCCGGCGAACTGCGGAACGCCCAAAGAGGTGCGCCCGTCGTGCTTTGCATTGACCGTATCGGCAGTGCCCATCGTTGATCCTCGAGTCTGTATTCCCGGCCCCGGGTAAAGCCGGGACAGGCCGTCAAAGCGACGACATCGGCTCGTTTGGCCGCGCGACGCGGATGCTCTTCGTTCTCGTGAACCCGAACGAGTTTCTCACTTCGAGGTTGACCGTCGTGCTCTTTCCGGGCTCGACGTGCACCTTCAAGGTCGGGTCTCCCGCGAAATCGGGCTTCTCCGGCTTTCCGTCGCCGTCGGCGTCCCACCGATAGGCGTAGCCCACGCCGGGAGCGGCGGTGAGGAGGTAATCGCTGTTTCCGGCGTCGGTCACCGTTGCGTTCGGGTGGGGAACCGTGAAGAACCATCCGGCCGCCGCCAGCCCGACCACCATCAGGCCGGCGTACACGTGAACGACTCCGGTCTGGAACGCACGGAGCACCGTCCCGGCCGCGGCGACGAGCAGCGACGTCAGGCGCGCCACGATTCCGTCGACGACCCAACGGTCGAAGAGAGCACTGGTCTCGGCGAGTGAGCTCATCGCGCCGATCACGGTTTCCTCGTACAGCTCGTCGATGCGCCACTTGTCGAGCAAGAACTGGTAGAGCGCCGGCGCGGCCTCGGCCGCGCGTCGCGCGGGCTCTCCCTTCTTCTGGATGTACATCCACCAGGCGAGCGCGGTCCCGAACGCGAAGGCGGAGATCCCGCCGAGGGCGAGCGTCCACTCCATGTGCTCGGCGCCCGATTTCACCTTGATCGCCCCGTCGGTCGCCGCGTCGAACACCGGGCCGAGCCAGTGCTCCATCGGAGGCTCTTTCATCAGGTGAAAACCGGGATTGAGAAATCCCGCAAACGCGGAGAAAGCCGCGAGGATGATGAGCGGCACCGTCATTTGCCAGGCCGACTCGTGCGGCGGGTACCCCGGCTGGGTCAGATCGTCGTGCTCGTGGCCGTCCGCCGCGGTCTCGTGGGTCGCCAGCAGCGAGGGCCGGCCGACTTTCCAACCGCGAAAGTCTCCCCAGAAGGTCACGAAATAAAGCCTGCACATGTAGAAGGCCGTCAGCGTGGCCGCCAAGACCGCCGCCCCGTAGAGCACCGGGCCGAGCCACATCGGAGGCTCGTAGAGACGAAACCTCCGGAGCATCGCGCTGCCTGCCATCGGGTTTACCGTGTGGTTGACGAACGCGCGAAAGAGGATTTCGTCTTTCGAGAAGAAGCCGCTGGTCAGCGGAACGCCGATGATGGCGGCCGTTGCCACCGCGAACGTCGCGTGGGTCAGCGGGAGCCACTTGCGGAGGCCACCCATGTGACGGATGTCCTGCGCCGTGTCGTCGTCGTGGATGCGGCCGTGCATCGCGTGGATGACCGATCCGGCGCAAAGAAAGAGGCACGCCTTGAAGAAGGCATGCGTGAACACGTGGAAGAACCCTGCGGTGAAGGCCCCGACGCCGACCCCCAAGAACATGAAGCCGAGCTGGCTGATGGTCGAATACGCGAGCACTTTCTTGATGTCGTTCTGCACGAGCGCGATCGACGCCGCCAGAAGGGCCGTCGAGACACCGATGACCGCAGTCATCATCATCGTGAACGGCGACAAGACGAAGACGAACGACAGCCGGCAAATGAGGTAGATGCCCGCTGTGACCATCGTAGCGGCGTGAATGAGGGCGGAGACCGGAGTCGGGCCCGCCATCGCGTCCGGAAGCCAGACGTACAGCGGAATCTGCGCGCTCTTGCCGGTGCAACCGAGGAGGAGCAAGAGCCCGATCGCGGTCGCGGCGCTGATCGTGAAGGGGCGCGCCGGCTGCAAGAAGTGGAGAACCCCCGTGTACTGCTCGCCGCCTGGCGGCCACACGTGCACACGCCATTGCTCGCCGGGGTGAACCAGGCTGGCGGCGCCGTTGGCGATCCCGTTCCAGTCGAGGGCCCCCGTATAGTGAACGAGCAGGAACATCGCGCACAGAAGACCGAAGTCGCCCACGCGATTCGCGATGAACGCTTTCTTGCCTGCGGCGCCGTTCGCCGCGTTCTCGTACCAGAAGCCGATGAGGAGGTAGGAGCAGAGCCCCACGCCTTCCCAGCCGACGAAGAGCAGCGGCAGGTTGTCCCCGAGGATGAGGACGAGCATCGAGAAGATGAAGAGGTTCAAGTACGAGAAGAAGCGCGCGAACCCGTCGTCATTCTCCATGTACGAAGTCGCGTACAGGTGAATGAGAAAGCCGACGCCGGTGACGATGAGCATCATCACCCCGCTCAGCTGGTCGATGCTGAACTTCACTTCGATGGGGACGCTCGCGCCCTCGTGTCCGCCGGTGGTGTGCATCCACTCCCACGCGTTCCACACGAGCTTGCCGTGCGCCTCCTTCTCGTCGCCGACGAGGTGCGCCAGGTCGACGAAGGCGAAGAGAGCGGCGAGGAAGCTGACCCCCACGGCGCTGAGCGCCATCGCCCGCACGGCTTGGTTGCCGAGCCGCCTGCCCCAGACGCCGTTCACGAATGCGCCGAGGAGCGGCATCCCGAGGATGACCGCGATGAGCGCGTAGTCGCTGGGGGGGAAGAGCGAGAGCATGGCGTGTGGTGTTCCTCAGTTCCTCAGGAGGTCGGCTTCGTCCGAGCGGACCGTCTGCCTCAGGCGATAGAGCGCGAGCACGATCGCGAGTCCCACGGCCACCTCCGCCGCTTCGGCCGCGATGATGAAAAACGCGAACACCTGTCCCGTGTGGCTCTGCCCGGCGTAGGTTTGCAACGCGCCAGGCGCCATGCGCGAGCGGTTGAAGGCGACGAGGGCGATGTTGACCGAGTTGAGCATCACTTCGATGCTCATCAGGGTCACCAGCACGTTGCGCCGCACGAGGAAGCCGACGCTTCCGATGATGAAGAGAACCGCGCTCAGAACCACGAAATGCTCGACGCCGATCATGCCGATTTCTCCTTCGAAGCGGCGCCCTCGATTTCGTGGCTGAAGACCCCGGAGTGATCGGCGGGCAGGAGGGGCGAAGGCGTCGTTCGATCGGCGATCTCTTGCTCGCCACGCGACATCGAGTGGACGCCTTGACGGCCGCGCGCGACGGCGATGGCCCCGACGACGGCGACCATCAAGAGAGCGCTCGAAAGCTCGAAGGGGACGATCGCGTCGGAGAAAAGCACGGTCCCGAACGTGTCGATCCCTCCGAAGCCCGCGTCGGGAACGGGCATCGGCATCGTCCGGTGGGAAACCGTCGCGGCGCGCACAACGGCGGCGAGCGTGGCGAACCCCGCAACCGCGAAGAGCGTCCCGCTGGCCGCTCGCACCAGCCATCCGCGATGGTCGTTGGGCGTCGAGGCGCTTGGGCCGAGGAGCATGATGACGAAGAGAAACAGCACGACGATCGCGCCCGCGTAGACGATGAGCTGGATCGCCGCGAGAAACTGCGCGTGGAGCTCGAGAAACAGGCCCGCGACACTGAGAATGAGGAGGAGCAGCCCCATGGCCCCCCGGATCGGGTTCTTGGCAATGACGACCGAAAGGGCGCCCGCGACCGCGAGGCCGGCGCACCCGTAGAAGTAGCCCAGCTCGAGCGGATTCATGTCACCTCCAAGGCTCCGCGTTGAGCTTCGCGTCGGCGCGCGTGCGCTCGCCGCGTACGTACGCCTCGAACTCGGGGCGGAACTTCTGCAGGAAGGCGAGCGCCGGCATCGCGGTTCCCTCGCCGAACGCGCAGATGGTGTTGCCCATGATGCCGTTGGCGATCTCGTTGAGACCGTCGAGCTCCTGCATCGATGCCTTGCCGTCCAGAATCTTGGCGCAAACGCGCTCGAGCCAGCCGCTGCCCTCGCGGCACGGCGTGCACTGCCCGCACGATTCGTGGCGGTAGAATTGCATCAGGTTCTGCATGCACCAGACCGGGTCGGTGCCCTCGGCAATGACCGTCACGCAGCACGTGCCGAGCATCGTCCCGACTCCGCGCATCGTGTCGACGCCCAGCGGAAGATCGAACACGCTCTTGCCGTTCCACGCGTGCAGCGGCGACTTGGGATCCGGGGCGTTCACCTTCTCCTGCGGGCGGAGCACGGGCGTCGAGGAACCGCCGGGGATTGCGGCGAGCACCCCGCGACCGCCGAGAACGCCGCCGCCCACGTCGAAAATGAGCTCGTTCAGCGTAGGCCCGACCGCGAGCTCGACGACGCCCGGCTTCTTCACGTGGCCGTTGAGGCCGTAGAGGCGCACCCCCCCGTCGTTGATGTGGTGGAGCGCCGATAGCTTGCTGAACGCCTCGCCCCCCATGGCGAAGGCCGCCGGCACGCTGGCGATCGACTCGAGGTTGTTGACCGTCGTCGGGCACCCGAAGACGCCCGCGTTCGCCGGGAACGGCGGCTTGTTGCGCGGCTCGCCGCGGCGACCCTCGATCGAATTGAGCATCGAGGTCTCCTCGCCGCAGATGTACGCACCTGCGCCCGAGTGCACGTAAATCTCCACCGGATAGTCCGTGCCGAAGGGCGACTTGCCTAGGTATCCCTTCGCGCGCGCCTCCCGGATGGCACCTTCCAAGCGGGCCATCGACAGGTCGAGCTCACCGCGCACGTAAATGTACGCGACGTGCGCGCCGATTCCGAAGCAGGCGACGATGGCCCCTTCGATGCACGCGTGCGGATTGAGCTCCATCAACGTGCGATCCTTGTGCGTGCCCGGCTCGCTCTCGTCGGCGTTGACGACGAGGTAGTGCGGCTTGGCGGTCGCTCCAGGCGTCGCCTTCGGCATGAAGCTCCACTTGACACCCATCGGAAAACCGGCGCCCCCACGGCCGCGAATGTTGGCCTTCTTGGCCTCGTCGACCACCTGCTCGCGGGTCATCGTCGTGAGCACGCGCTTCGCGACTTGGTAGCCCGCCACCTCGCGCTCGTAGGTCGCCAGCGACCAGCCTTCGGGCTTGCCGTACACGCGGGTCAGGTAGTCGGTCCGCTTGAGCATGGTTGGGTTCCGGCGAGTGGGTTCGCGTGTGCAGCGCAGGCCCGGCGGCTTAGGCCAAGAGCTTGGTCAAGATCTGGTCGAGGCGGGCCTGGGTGAGGTTCTCGTAGTACTCCTTGTCGACCTGCATCATGGGCGCGGTCGCGCAGCTCGCGAGGCATTCGGCCGACCGCAGCGTCACCTTTCCGTCGGGCGTCGTTTCGCCGCACTTGATGCCGAGCCGCTTCTCGCAATGCTCGATGACGTCGTAGGCGCCCCGCAGCGCGCAGGGCAGCGTGCGGCACACCCAGACCTGGTGCTTGCCGACCGGGTGCTGATTGAAGAGGGTGTAGAACGTAACGACGCCCTTGACGTGGGCTGGAGACACATCGAGCCGCTTGGCGACGTACTCCATCGTTTCCTCGGAGATGTATCCGGCTTGCTCCTGGCAAAGGTGCAAAAGAGGCAGCGTCGCCGCCATTTTTGTCGGATATCGTTCGAGGAGCTCCTGAAGCTTGCGCTCGCGTTCTGGTGTCAAAGCGAAGGGCATCGCTGGGCGGTCCTTGTGATCCGGGGAGGACGGTCGCGCTCGGAGGAGGATGGGACGAGGGGCAGACCAGCGCCCCGCCGCGCGAAAGGCGCCGAGCGCACGCGGCAGAAAGCGGCGCGAAACTAGTGGCGAGCGAGCACGGGTGTCAAGCCGCGCCGGACGTACCAGGTGGTCCGCCGATCTCGGCCGGACCGCCGCTGACAATTCGCTTGAGCACTCGGATCGGCAACCGCTATGATGGATGAGCGCTTCTTTCTCGTTGGCGCACCCGAGGTGGCGGCAGTGGCCGCGCCAGCCGGTGCCCTTTTGCCGCCCGCCCGACGGAGGTCCATTCGTGTTCTGTCCGAATTGTGGCACGCAAAATCCCGACGCGGCTCAGACGTGCTCCAAGTGCAGCTTTCACCTCAAGAGCGCGGCGGCGCCCAAGTTCAAGGGGACGATGCTCATGGTGAATCAGCCCGGGGCACCTCTTGGGGGTCCGCTTGTCCCGCCGCCGGGCCGTCCAGGAGCACCCGGGGCGGCGCCGCCCCCCGGGGCAGGCTCCGTGCCGAGCCGGCTCAAAGGCACGATGGTCGGCGTCGCGCCCATGGCGGGCGGCCTTCCGTTCCCGCCCCCACCCGGCAACGCGCCGGCCCCGCCCCCACCTCCGTTCGGCCTGCCGCCGTCGCCCGGCGCGCCGATGGGCGAGGCCGCGTCGGCGTTTTCCCCCCCCGTCCCGCAACCGGGCGTCAATCCACTGGGCGGAACGTTGGCCGCGGACGCCGGAATCATGGGTGCGTTTGCGGCACACCAGCAGGCGGCCGGAGCGGGCGCTGCGCCTCCCCAGGGCCTGCCGCCAGGACTGCCCATGGGGGTGCCGCCTCCGCCCGGCGGCCCGGCAGCGGGGAACCCAACCTATCCCTTCGGAGCACCGCCGCCCGGCGCGCCGCAGCCCCCGCCGGGCTTCGTGCCGTTCGCGGTGCCGCCACCGCCGGGAGCACCCTCCTACGGCGGACCCCAAAACGCCTTGTCCGGGCCTTACCAGGCCGCCGGTCCAATGGTCGGGACCTTGAAGTCTCTCGAGGCAAAACAGGTCGCGCCCACGCGGCGCAACGCCCTTCTGACGTTGCTTCTCCCGGCCGCCGTCGTCTTCGGAGGTGTTTTCCTCAGCGTCCTTCTGGCCTTCGTCATCAGCCCCGCGCTCGGTTCGCTGGCGTCGCTCTTCGCGCTCGGAGGCGGCGTTTGGTACCTGCTGCTGGCTGTTCAGATGGTGAGCGAGCTGAAGTCGGTCACGCGGAGCGGGGAACTCGCGTGGTGGCCGCTCATCGTTCCCATCTACCAGCTCTACTTCATGTGGGTCGTCGTGCCGCAGGAGGTTGCCAAGGGCAAGCAGCTGGTCGGGGCGCGGCAGCCACCCCAGAACATCCTTCTCTACATTTTCGTTTGGCACTACGCGCTCGCATCCGACCTAAACGACTTAGTCCGGTAGAAGCCCGCTGCTTTTCGCCGATACCTTCGCGATCCCGGCGTCTAGCGTGCTCGCCTACAGGAGTAGGCTCCGCGCGCTCGCCGCCGGCCTCGCTCGGTCTCGGCGAAAATCAGCGGGCTTCTATGCGACGCGGTTTGGTGGGAGAAAACGCGGTTTGGTGGGAGAAAACGCGGTTTGGCGGGAGAAAACGCGGTTTGGCGGGTTAACTTTGGAACTTGCGGGAGGCTCGGGCGCGTCGCGATTGACGGAGCGGGCCTCGTTCCAATGAAAGGTCTGGTCGACGCGTCGGTGGCGAGGGGCTGCTTCCGATCCGCGCGGCTCGCAGTGCAATTCCCGAGCGGTGGATTGCGATCGCCGAGCTTCCGTGGACAGGGGGGGGCGCCGCTCACGCGGGAGGGCTGTTCGTTCGTCGGGAAGTCGGCATCACGAGCCCGGAAGGAAGCCTCGCTTTCGCATGGGTGGGAGTCGTTCTCGCCTGGGCGAACCTAACCCACGAAGGAGTGAGCTTCACGTGTCGCGTGAATTCTCCCGGAGGAGTGAGCTCCACAATCGCGTGAGTGAGCTTCCTTTTCGCTTGAGGGAGCGTCGTTCGCGGGCGCGTGAGCTTGGTTCGTGCGTGCGTGAGCTTCGTTCGTGCGTGAGCTTCGTTCGTTCGTGCGGCATACGGAACCTCCCGCAGTAGGGTCGAGTGTCCACGGTGGAACTTGAATTCCGCGCCCTCGATTACCGGCGCGGCGGCGAGGCAGCGAAGAGCCTCCCCGGTGCCAACATGGACGCCGCCGCGCCCCACGCAATTCTCAGACGTTGAACCGGAAATGCATCACGTCGCCGTCGCGGACGACGTAGTCCTTGCCTTCGATCCCGAGCTTTCCGGCTTCCCTCGCTTTTGCT
>CAZVPE010000018.1:0-17916 GCA_964628155.1 uncultured Polyangiaceae bacterium
CATTTGACGCCCGAATCCGACGTCGTCAAGCCCGGGGCGGACCGGGGCGTGTTCCCCTGGACATGAGAAGCCGTTGCGATTCGGTCGATCGGGCGCCTACCTTCTCGATCGTGTCCGCCTTACGCCGCGCGGTCAAACCGATGTACAGCCTGGCTCCTGTCGAGTTTCGCGACAGCCGAATCGCGGGCCGCGGAGTCTTCGCCAAGCGCCGTTTCAACCCAGGAGACCTCGTCACCGCCTACGCGCCCAAACAAAAGAGGGTGGACGCCCGGGATCCAGAGGCGCTGGCCGCCGCGGAGACGAAGCTGACGCTCCTCTCGGGAGAGAGAACTGTGATCATTCCGGACACGCGTGTTCCGGGCGGCTGGCTCTGCAATCACAGTTGCGATCCGAACGCGGCCATCTTCTCCGACGGCGAAGGCCGCATCCAGTGCACGAGAGCCATCTCGCCGGGCGAAGAAGTCACCATATTCTACGGGTGGGTCAGTCACAACGAGCCGCAGCGGGACCCCTGCCGGTGCGGGGCCGCGAAGTGCCGCGGCACCATCAACTTCGACCTCGGCGACGAGGACGCCGCGCACGTCGAGATCGTCGACGGCGTCCGCGTCGTCGTGGACGCGGTCCTCCAGAGAAGGCTTTCGGAATACGGAGCCTTTCTTCGTTCGATCGGGCAGGAGCAGGTCGAGGAAGCGATCGCCGCGACACTCGTCCGGATGAAGCTCCGAAAGCCCGGAAGTCGCGTGTGCGCCCCCTGACGAGGAGTAAGCTGCCGCAATGAAAGAACTCGAGCTGGCGGGCCTTACGGTGCGCCTCGCGGGGGGCACCGATCGCGACGGCGGCGGCGACGGGCCGCTCGTGGTCCTCCTGCACGGTTTCGGGGCCCCGGGAGACGACCTCGCGTCCCTGTGGCGGGTGGTCGACACCCCACGCGGTACGCGCTGGGCTTTTCCCGCCGGACCACAGGCCGTTCCCATCGAGCCGGGTCGGCGCGCGTGGTGGCTCATCGACATCGAGCGGCGTCTGCTCGCGGCCGAACGCGGCGAGCTCGAGTCTCTCAGCCGCGAGGTACCGCCCGGAATGGCGCAAGCGCGGGAGCGCGTCACCGCCCTGCTCGAGGAGCTCGACGCCAGACTGAAGCCGACGAAGGTCGTTCTAGGCGGCTTCTCGCAAGGGGCGATGCTCGCATGCGACGTCGCGCTGCGCTCCGACCGCGCCCTCGCCGGCGTCGCGCTCCTCTCCGGGACGCTGCTGGCTTCAGACGAGTGGGGGCGGCTCGCGGCTGGGCGCCGCGGTCTGCCCGTGTTCCAGAGCCACGGCACCGGCGACCCGCTCTTACCGTTCGCGTACGCCGAAAAGCTGCGCGACCTTCTGCACGCCGGCGGGCTCGACGTGACGTGGGTTCCTTTTCGGGGCGTTCACGAGATCCCGGAGTCTGTGCTCACCGCGCTCGGGCGCTGGGTCCAGGCCGTTCTGCGTTGAAGCCGATTCTCAGGTCCTCATCTTGCGCGATTCGCGGAAGTACAGTCGCAGGACTGCGATGGCGATCGACATGACGACGGGCCCGACGATGAGCCCCTTCGGGCCAAGCACTTCCACGCCGCCGAGAAGGGCCGCGAACGTAACGACGGCCGGCATTTCGCCCCTTCCTCCGACGAGCATGGGGCGGACGACGTAATCGGAAATCCCGGCGACGACCAGTGTGCCCCAACCTAGCTCCAGGATCCCGCGGGTGAGATGTCCGCCGAGAATCAGGGCCACGCCGACGGGAACCCAAACGAGCAAGGTCCCGACGGCCGGGATGAGCGATGCCACGGCCGTAGCCGCGCCGAAGAAAAGCGGTTCGGGCACCCTCGCGATCATGTAGCCGATCGTAGCGAGGAGTCCCTGCGCGATGCCGGTGCCGACGGTGCCGAGCAAGGTCGCGCGGCCGACGCGGCGGAACTCGGCCAGGAGAGCCGACGTGTAGTCAGGGCGAAGGGGCAGCGACTCGGCGGCGCGGCGCACAACGGTGTCCCAATTGCGCAAGATGAAATGCATCGACATCATGGCGAAGAAGAGCGCCAAGAGGGAGCTCGCCGTCGTCGAGAGGAGCGCCTCCGCAAACGCGGCGGCGCGCGTCGCCGCCGTTTCGGCGAGGGCCCGAGCGCGCGATGCGAGTTCGTCGGGGGAGATGCCGACCTTGGCGGTGACCCGGCCGGCGGCGCTCAGCACCGCGCCGACCTGTCCGTTCGGCCCGAGCGAAGCGATCCACTCGCGGGCGAGTGCGGCCCCCCTGGCGAGCAGCAGCCACGCGAGTCCGGCCGTCGAGCCCGCAAGGGCGAGCGTGGACACGAGCACCGTAAAGAGTGCCGACCACCGGGGGCCGAGTTTCGGTAGGAGTCGCTCGAACACCGGCTGCAACGTAAACGCGAGGAGCGTGCCCAAGAGGATCCCGAGGCCGATCGGCATGACGATCCACACGATGGCGGCGGCCGCCGCGATGGCGGTCCACCCGAGCGCGCGTCGCTCGCCGCTGGCCATCTCGTCTCTAGGGATCGACGAGTCGTCCTGCTCCGCGCCGTTCGCCACGCAGACGGTCTATCACGTGCTATGCGACCGGTCGCTGTGGCGACGGTCTCCCCGCGCGGCTACGTTGCGGCCCTGGCGCAAGAACGCCCGTTCCTCAGGAGGCCGTCATGTACGTCGTCGCAGGTGTCACGGGTCACGTGGGCTCGGTTGTCGCGAAGGACCTTCTCGGCAAAGGCAAGGCGGTTCGGGTCCTTGTCCGCAGCGCGGACAAGGGCGCTGCCTGGTCGAAACAGGGTGCCGAGGTGGCGATCGGCTCGCTCGACGATCCGTCGTTTCTGGCCGGTGCTTTGAAAGGAGCATCGGGGTTCTTCACACTTCTGCCGCCGAACTACCAGGCGTCGGATTTCTTCGCGACGCAGAAGAAGACGGCCGACTCGATCGCGAGCGCCGTCAAGACGAGCGGCGTGCGGCACGTGGTGATGCTCTCGTCGATCGGCGCGGACCTTCCGAGTGGGACGGGCCCAATTCGCGGCCTGAACTATCTCGAGAACGCCCTTCGCACGACCGGTGTGACGTTGAGCGCGATTCGAGCGGGCTCCTTTCAAGAGAACGTGGCGATGTCGCTCGGACCTGCCAAAGCGATGGGCATCTTTCCGAACTTCGCACCTTCGGCGGACTATCCTCTGCCGCAAATCGCCACGAAGGACATCGCGAAGCTCGCCGTCCAGTTGCTGGTCGACGCACCCGCGAAGAGCGAGACGATCGACCTCGTCGGGCCCGCATACTCGAACCGCCAGGTGGCCGAGAAGCTCGGGGCATCCCTCGGCAAGAAACTCCAGGTGGTGGACGTTCCGCCGACCGGCGTCGTCGACGCGCTCATGAAAGGCGGAATGCCGAAGTCGCTCGCGGAGCTTTTTGCGGAGATGTACGGCGCGTTCGGCAAGGGTCTCATCGCGCCGGTCGGCGACCGCGTGATTCACGGCACGACGACGCTCGACGAAACATTGAAGCAGGTGCTCTCGGGTACGTGACGGCGGCGGCGCCCCGGACTGAAGGGTTCTGAAGTCCGGGGCAGCGCAGATCGGACTATCGCGCGCGCTATCCGCCGCGATTCCGCTGTCCGGCGAGGTCGGTGGGCTGGAAAGCTTGGGGGGCCCGGACCCACGATGAAGGTCTCTAATCGAAGCTGCCCACCGGAGCCGCCAAGTACGTCCCCCACCAGCCGCCCGCACGCACGCGTTCGGGCGGTTTTTTGCCAATTGAGTCCGTTTTCTTTTGCCAATTTACGCTTGCGCGATTGGCAAAAAGAGAGGCGCGGCCGTCTCACGACTATTCCCGGCACTGCCCTTGCGGTCCGGGTCGCGGCTCCGCACCTTGCCCCTTTCTCCTGGTGGGCGTCCCGGCTCCGGCTCGGATTCGAGCGAAGGACGAGATGGTCGCACCCTTACGCTACGCCTGCGGCTCTCGCCGTCGAAACAATCTGCGGAGAACTGGCGCGGGCCCTCTGCGCGGATTCTCCTCGCCAGTGCCCCAAAGGAACAACAATCATGGCTCTCGTCCGGCACTCCGCCGCAACCGCCACCAAAACGAACGGTACCAACCCGATTCCCCCGAGCTTCGAGAGCAGGGCGACGGTCGTCGGCTCCCGCGACGTGGAAGCCCAGCGTAAGAAGGCGCGCACACTTGCGAAACAACAGCAAGCGGCCGAGCGCATCGCCGCCGCCACAGCGGAACTGTCGTCGGGGATCAATGAGGCCGCCTCGGCGGCCGAGGAGCTCAAGCGGTCCTCCGACCAGATCGCCACCGGCGCCGAGGAAGCGTCGGGCGCCGCCCAGGAGTCTCTCACGGCGTTCAAGCAAGTGGAGGCCGCCATCGTCCGTCAGCTGCAGAGCGCGGACCTGGGCCAGGCCAAGGCGGAGGCCACGCAGGCCCTCGTCGTCAAAACGAGCGCCGACGTCGCCGGGTTGCTCGGCAACGTCTCGCTGGCCGCCGAGCGACAGAACGCCTCGGTCGAGATGGTCGCTCAGCTCGAGAAGCAAGCGGCGAACATCGGGGACATCGTGAAGGCCGTCGCGCGAATCGCGGACCAGACCAACCTGCTCGCGCTGAACGCCGCGATCGAGGCGGCCCGCGCGGGAAAGCACGGCAAGGGGTTCGCCGTCGTCGCCGACGAAGTGAGGACGCTGGCGGAGACATCGGAGAAGAGTGCCAAGGAGATTCAAGACCTCGTCGGGCAGATCCAGAAGGAAGTGAAGGAGATCGCCGCAGGCATAGGAGCCTCCGCGAAGGGCGTCGAGGGCCAGGTGGCGAGCGGCAAGACCGTCGCCGTGCAACTGGAGCAGATTCGCAGCGACGCGGCGGAGATTGCCAAGGCCGTCCGGGAGACCGCCGTCAGCGCGCAGCAATCCAAGGTGGCCGCGCAGCAGGCGGTCAAGGGGTCGGAGAGCATTGCGGCGGCGGCCGAAGAGCAGTCCGCTGCGTCCGAGGAGTCGGCCAAGACGGTCGAGGAGCAGGCCGCGGCGCTGACCGAGTGCGAGCAGGCGGCGCAGAGCCTGTCCGAGCTCGCCGAGGACCTGAAGACGTCGACCGACGTCTCGAAGAGCGCGGAGCAGGTCGCATCGACCGCGGCGGAGCTATCCTCGACTGTCGCGGAGCTCAATCGATCCGGCGCCCAGATCATGGCGGCCATCGAGCAGATCCGGAAGGGCGCCCAGGAGCAAGCGTCCGGAACCGCCGAAGCTGCCGCCGCCATCACCCAGATCGAACAAGGTCTCGAGCTCGGCCAGAGTCGCGCCTCCCTCGCGACGACGAAAGTCGACGCAATCAAGACCCTTCTCGGGGTGAACAAGACCTCCGTCGACGCGATCATTCGCGGCATCTCCGCATCCGCAGAGTCCTCCAAGGTGAGCATCAAACAGATCAAGGATCTGGAGCTCGTATCGAGGCGCATCGACAAGATCGTCGACGCCATCACGACGGTTTCCATCCAGACGAACATGCTTGCGGTCAATGGGTCCATCGAAGCAGCGCGAGCCGGCGAGTTCGGAAAGGGCTTCGTGGTCGTGGCGACCGATATCCGCAACCTCGCCCAGGACTCCGCCACCAACGCCGACCGGATCAAGGACCTCGTGAAAGCGGTCCAGGACCAAATCGCTTTGGTCGGGCGAGACCTCGCGGAAATCGCGATGGTCGCGCTGAGCGAAGTGGAGAAGGCAAAAGTGAGCACCGCGAACCTGGCGTCGATCGAGACGGACATCGCAGTCGTTTTGACGGGAACCCAGGAGATCCTGAGCGCGTCCGCGGAGATCGCGACGGCGACGGGTCAAGTGAAGAAGGGCGTGGAACAGATCGCCTCCGCAGCTCAGGAGGCCGAAAAGGCCTCGACGGAGGCTGCGACCGCCGCGAAGCAGCAGTCGCAGGGCGCCGAGGATCTTTCGACGGCCATCGAGGAGATCGCGTCGCTCGCCGATGAGCTGCAAAGCGCCTAGCGCGCTGAACCCACCCCCCGCATTTTGCGGGTTTCCCGGTGCAGTCTGCCAAGACTGTCGCCGAGCCGAGGAGAGCGATCATGATCACCGACACCCAAAGCCAGCCGAACGGCGCGCCTGCCCTCGGCCTTCCGGCCACCATCGGCGACGGAGAGGACGGCGAGTCCCGCGCGGCCGACGTTCGCCAGTTCGTCACGTTCATGTCCGGCGACGAGGTGTTCGCGGTCGACATGGCGCCTGTACAAGAAATCATCCGCGTTCCGGACGTCGTGCGCGTGCCGCTGGCGCCTGGTACGCTCGACGGCCTTGCCAACCTGCGCGGGAAGGTGCTGCCGATCGTCAGTCTGAGGCGCGTCTTTGGCTTCGCCGAGCAGGAGAACGGCGACGCAACGCGCGCTCTCGTGATCGACATCGGACACCCCCTCGGCTTCGTCGTCGATCGGGTCGTCAGCGTCGTCGGTGTCGAATCTTCCAAGATCGAAGGGGTCGGCGCCATCCAGTCTGCCGTCAAAACCGAGCTGCTCTCCGGGGTGATCAAGGACGTGGGCGGCCACCCGATGATCATGGTTTTGGACTTCGCCAAGCTGATCGCGGAAGAGTTCGACGAAGTGGCCGCGATCGCGAAGCGCGTCGGCTCGGGCGGCGCCTCTGAAGGAAACGCGGCCGTTTCGGCCGAGGAGGAC
Source organism: uncultured Polyangiaceae bacterium (assembly GCA_964628155.1). Lineage (GTDB taxonomy): Bacteria > Myxococcota_A > Polyangia > Polyangiales > Polyangiaceae > Palsa-1150. The sequence continues at coordinate 6,680 of CAZVPE010000018.1, forward strand.
GAGCATGCGAGCGACGAGCTCCAGCTCGTGAGCTTCGACGTGGCCGGGCAGGAGTACGGCATGCTCATCGAGGAGGTGCAGGAGATCGTGCAAGTCCCGACGAACATCGTTCACGTGCCGAACTCGGAACCGCACGTAGTCGGAGTCATGACGCTGCGGCAGCGCTTGCTCCCGCTCGTGAGCTTGCGACGCATGTTCGCCTTGCCGCCGCGCGATTCCGACGAGCAGAGTCGGATCGTCGTCGTGTCCGTCGCGGGCGCAACGGTCGGCGTCGTCATGGACAACGTGAACGAAGTCTTGCGCGTGGCCAAAGCCGACGTGGATGCCTTGCCAAGCTTACTCGCCAAACCGGGCGAACTGTCGCAGGTCAAGCAGATCTGCCGTCTCGATGGTGGGAAACGCCTCGTATCGATCATTTCCGCTGGCACGCTGTTCCGTCACTCGACCGTCAAGGAGGCTTTGACCGCCGTGGATGCTTTGAGTCATGAAACGAAAGCGAACGAGGTCGCGACCGCCGACTCGAGCGATGACGACGAGCAAGTCGTCGTCTTCCGTCTGGGCAAGGAGGAGTTCGGCGTCCCGATAGACAGCGTTCAGGAGATCGTGCGCGTCCCCGACGAGCTGAGCCAAGTTCCGAAGGCACCCCCTTTCGTGGAAGGCGTAATCAATCTGCGCGGCGCCGTTCTCCCCGTGGTCGACCTCCGGCGGCGGCTCGGCCTCCCCGCCGTGGAGCGATCGGACCGGCAGCGCGTGATGGTGTTCCTGACACGCGGCGTGCGGACGGGCTTCATCGTCGACTCGGTCGCCGAGGTGCTCAAGATCCCGGTGGCGAGCATCGAGGCCGCGCCCCGTTTTTCGAGTGAGCAGGGTGGTCTTCTTGCACGCATGGCCAACCTCGAAAAGCAAAAGCGCATGGTGCAGCTGATCGACCCGACCCACCTCTTGGAGAAGAGCCCGGTCCAGGACTTGGCGCAGCTTCCCGCCGCGTGAGGTTTCGACGCCCGCCCGTGATCCATGATCAAGCTCCTCATTGTCGACGACTCGGCCCTGATGCGGCGGCAGTTGGCCTCCTTCTTCCAAGGCGAGCCCGACTTCGAGATCCGGCACGCTAGAAACGGCAAAGAAGCAGTTGAGGCGAATCGGGACTTTTTGCCCGATGTCGTGACGCTCGACATCAACATGCCGGAGATGGACGGCATGACGGCCTTGTCGCTGATCATGGCGGAGAGGCCCGTTCCGGTGGTCATGGTCTCGTCGCTGACCGAGCAGGGAGCGCTGGCCACGTTCGAGGCGCTCAACTTGGGCGCGGTCGACTACGTCGCCAAGCCAGGAGGCACGATCTCGCTGTCTCTCAGCGAAGTCAAAGTCGAGCTGGTCCGCAAGGTGCGCGCGGCTGCGAAGGCCCGCGTCAAGGGCAAGGGCTCCATGCAGAGGATCCTCCTCGGAGCCCGGCTGCGGGAAGAGCGCGAAACCCAGAAGAGCAAGGCCATCGCCGCGACGCGCACGAGTGTGGGCGTGGGCGATGGACTGGTGCTTATCGGTGTGTCGACCGGTGGCCCGCGTACTCTCGAGGACATTTTGCCGCTGCTGGCGGTGAGCTTCCCGTGGCCGGTGGTCGTGGCGCAGCACATGCCCGCGGCGTTCACCAAGCCCTTTGCGGATCGCCTCAATGAGATGTGCGCGCTTTCGGTCTCGGAGGCGACGCACGCCGTCGCGCTCGAGTCCGGCCATATCTACATCGCGAGGGGCGGGGCCGACATCTTCGTGACGCGTCGTGCCGGCAAGGCGATGCTCGTAGCCAGGCCCGAGAACCGAGAGTACCACTGGCACCCGTCCGTGGAGCTCATGGCACGTTCCGCGCTCGAGGTCTACGACGCGTCTCGGCTGGTGGCCGTCATGCTCACCGGCATGGGCTACGACGGGGCCGACGGCTTCGCCGAGATCAAAACGCGGGGGGGACGGACGGTCGCCGAGTCACAAGAGTCTTGCGTTGTCTTCGGCATGCCGGCCGAGCTCATCGCCCGTGGCGGAGCGACGCTCGTCCTGCCATCGACGAGGATCGCAGCTCAACTCAGCACTTGGGTCAGGCCATAAGAAGGGCGCGTCATGGGTCTCGTCAAACCGCATCATGTGGCGCCGAGCGGCAAGAACGAGCGCAAGCGCACGCGAGACCTGGCCGGTTTGGTGGCGGAGCTGGAGGACCCGAACGCGACGGCGAGGCGCTGGGCCGCGCGTGATCTGCGAGATTGGCCCGGGGCCTCCGCTGCGCTCCTGGACCGTCTGATGCGCGAGCCGGACCACTCGGTGCGAGAAGTGATCCTCACGACCTTGACCTTGTCGGCATTGGGCGATGCCGTGGCCGTCGCAGCCCTCGTGAGCCTGCTCCGGAGTGAGGACGCAAATCTTCGCAACGAGGCCATCGAAGCGATGAAGCACCTCCCAGTCGAAGTGGCTGCCGTCATGGGGGGGCTGCTCGAGGACCCCGACCCGGACGTTCGGATCTTCGCCGTCAACATCCTCGAGTCTCTCCGCCACCCCGACGTCGAGTCCTGGCTGCTCGCGGTCATCGCGCGCGATCCGCACCTGAACGTGTGTGCCACGGCGGTCGACCTGCTCGGTGAGGTCGGGTCGGTCCGCGCGGTCGAGCCGCTTCGACTGCTCAAGGCGCGCTTCGGCGGCGAACCCTATATCCAATTCGCAGCCGACCTGGCACTGAGCCGTATCGAAGGCTGAGATGCCGACCGCCTCGATCACGGACCACGAGTTCGAGAAGTTCCGCGAGTTCTTCTACCGAAAGACGGGAATTCAGTTCGAGCCTTCGAAGCGCTACTTCGTCGACAAGCGCCTCATCGAGCGCGTCGATCGGACCGGAAGCACCTCCTTTCGCAATTACTTCACGATGCTGCGCTTCGAGGCGTCGGGCGCAGAGCTGCAAGAGCTCACCAACGTCATGACGGTCAACGAGACGTACTTCTTCCGCGAGGAGTATCAGTTTCAGTGTCTGATCAGGTCGATCCTCCCCGACGTCGTCCGCCGCAAGCTGGACAAGTCACCCATCCGAATCTGGGTGATACCCTCCTCGTCGGGTGAAGAGGCCTATTCCATCGCGCTCTACCTGATCGAGTACTGGGCGGCACTCCACGAATGGGACGTCGAGATCGTCTCGTCCGATATCGACACGAGCATCCTGGAACAGGCGCGGAGAGGCCTTTACTCGGTTCGCTCCGTCCAGAATCTCCCGGCGGCGCTTCTTCGCAAGCACTTCCAGGAGAACGAGGGCGGCTACCAGATCTCCGACGATTTGCGGGCCTCCGTCGAGTTCACACGTGTCAATCTCTCTGACCGCGCCGACACGCGCCGATACCGAAATTTCGACGTCATCTTCTGCCGCAACCTCCTCATTTACTTCGACGACGTCTCGCGTCGAGCCGCGGCGGAGACATTCTACGACGCGATGAAGCCCGGGGGCTACATCTGCCTCGGTCACTCGGAGTCGATGAGTCGGTTCTCGTCGCTATTCAAGGCTCACAAGTTCCCGGAAGCCGTCGTTTATCAGAAACCCATGGAGGCGTCATGACACGCATCTTGATCGTCGATGACGCCGCGACCGTGCGCAGGTATCACCGCACCATTCTCGAGGGCGCCGGCTACCTGGTAGAGGAAGCCGTCAACGGCGTCGAGGCGCTCGAGAAGGCGCTGAAGCAGCCCTTCGCGCTCTACCTCGTCGACGTGAACATGCCCAAGCTCGACGGCTACGGCTTTCTTCGCGAGCTCAGGGGACAAGACTTGGCGCAGGCGCCCGCGATCATGATTTCGACGGAGGCCGCCCACGGCGATCGTCAGCAGGCCTACGCGGCGGGGGCCAATGACTATCTCGTAAAGCCCGTAAGGCCAGAGCAGCTCAGGCTCCACGTGAAACTGCTGGCCGGGGACGCGCGAGCATGAACCCGCTACTCGAGCAGTTCTTGTCCGAAGCGCGGGACCTCCTGCAGAGTATCGGTGAGAAGCTCATGCAACTGGAGGATTCGCCGGGCGACGCCGAGCGGATGACGGCGCTTTTCCGAATGGTCCATACGCTGAAGGGCAATAGCGGGCTGTTCGACTTCCCCGAGATGACGCGCGTGCTCCACGCCGCGGAAGACCTGATGGACGGCGTTCGCCAGGGCAGGGTGAGCTATTCCAAAGAGCTGGCGGACGCGCTCCTCGACTCCATGGACTTCGTCGGGAGACTCTGCGATGAGATCGAGGCGCCGCCCACCGTTCCCAGTTCCCATGCCGAGCAATCGGCAAACCTGGCAACGTCGCTGCGTGGGCTGATAGTCGGCTCGGAACCTGACACCGGAAAGGTCGGGGCTGGGGCTGCGCGCGCAGTCGCCGCTCGCTCTCTTTCGGGCGCGGCCCCCGGCGGGGTGGGCAGCGCAGGAGCTCTCGCCGGGTCGCTGCTCCTCGCCATTCCCGACAGCGTTCGGCGGGAAGCACATCGGCAAGCCTGTGACGGAGTGGTGGTCCACTGGCTCGAGTACAGTCCGAAAGACGATTGCTTCTTCCAGGGGGAAGATCCCTTCTTCCAGGCGCGCAGCACTCCCGGGTTGCTCTGGGGCACGGCGCATCCACGGGAGCCGTGGCCGGCCTTGGCCGAGCTGGATGCCTATCGCTGCGTCCTGACCTTCAATATGCTGACCTCTGCACCGCGAGCGGAGCTCGAATCGTACTTCCGGTACATGCCGGAGCAGGTGCGCTTCGTGGCGCTCTCCCCCGACGCTCTCGCGACGTCGGTCCACGCCACGGGCCGTCCACTCGAGCTCATTGAGCCGACGCTGGCGCAGGACGAGTCCGAGGCTCTGGAGGCGATCGTCGCCATTCAGAGGCACGTCCTGACGCTGCCCATCAGTGCACGCTGGCATCTTGGTCGCCTCGAGGCGGTCGCAGCCTCGCTCTCCTCTTGCCTGGGCGCGAGCGGCGACCATGCTGCCATTTCTGGCTTGGAGGCGGCAGCGGCCCAGGCCAGAGAGACGGGCAGAGCCGCGCCGCTCTTGCTCTGGCTCGACGACAATCTCCGACCCAGAGGTCGCGCGACTGGGACTCGCGCGACCGAAGCCGGCCTCCGCGCAGAGGCGAGCGGGCTGGTCTCTCCCGTGCACGAGCCCCCGCGCGCGGCCGCCGTGGACGTCGATATGGAACCCAAGTTCGGGCGCCGGGCAGAGGACGCCATCACGGCTACCAAGAGTCTCAAGGTGGACCAGACGAAGATCGATCGCCTCATGAACTTGATTGGCGAGATCGTGGTCTCGAAGAACGCCCTTCCGTATCTCGCCGCGCGCGCCGACACCGTCTTCGGGGTGCGCGATCTCTCGCGCGAGATCACGGCCCAGTACGCCGTGATCAATCGGATCGCCGAAGAGATGCAGGACGCCATCATGCAGGTACGCATGATGCCAGTGTCCTTCGTGCTCCAGCGCTTCCCACGCCTGGTACGTGACACTTCGCGCAAGCTTGGGAAAGAAGTCAACTTGGTCCTCCAGGGAGAGGACACGGAAGCCGACAAGAACATCATCGAGGCGCTCGGCGACCCGCTTCTGCATGTCGTCCGCAACAGCCTCGATCATGGGTTCGAGCTGCCCGACGTGCGGCGCGCCGCGGGAAAGTCCCAGACCGGCACGCTCACGATTCGTGCGAGTCAGGAATCCGATCGCGTGATCATCGAGATCACGGACGATGGCAAGGGCATCGATCCTGCCGTCGTCAAGCTCAAGGCCTACCAGAAGGGTCTCATCGACGAGGCCACGCTGGAACGGATCGGCGACCAAGACGCGGCGAACCTCGTCTTTCTACCGGGCTTCTCGACGGCGGACGTCGTATCCGAGCTTTCCGGGCGTGGGGTGGGGATGGACGTCGTGAAGACGGCGGTCGAGAAGGTGAACGGCACGGTCACGCTCACGAGCGAAAAAGGGAAGGGCACACATATCCGACTTGCTCTTCCGCTCTCGATGGCCGTCACCAACGTCATGATCGTCGAAACGGACGGTCAGACCTTCGGCGTCCCGATGGAGAGCGTCGTGGAGACGGTCCGTGTGCCCGAGAGCGCCATTCGTACGATCGAGGCGAGTCGGGCCGCCGTTTTACGTGGCCGGATCGTCCCGCTCAAGTCGGTCAACGAATTGCTGGGGCTCGCGGCGCTTCCCAAACCGAACGCCGAGGGGGAGCTCGCAGTCTTGGTCGTGCGCTTCGGAGGTGAGTCCGTGGGGCTATTGGTCGACGAATTCCGGGAGACGGCGGAGATTCTACTCAAGCCCATGACCGGCGTTCTGGCCGGCCTCTCGGGCTACTCGGGGTCTGCGCTGATGGGGGACGGTTCGGTGCTCATGGTGCTCAACGCGAAGGAGATGCTGTCATGACTATCGAATACCGAGATGATGAAGCGCGCTTTCGGGACATCGTGAGCGTGGAGGCGGCCGAGGGACTCATCGCGTGGCTCGAGGGCCGCTCGCGGGCCACGGTGGACCTTTCGGAGTGCACTCACTTGCACACCGCGAACCTCCAGGTGCTGATGGCGCTCCAGCCACGCGTCCGCGTGTGGCCGATGGACACCGAACTCGCTGCGTGGCTGATGCCCATCTTGGCAAAGTCGTGAGTGGAACAACCAGATTTCGAGGAAGCCGACCATGCCGAAGACGATCCTGATCGTCGATGACTCCGTCACGATGGTGATGAGCGTGAAGCTCGCCCTGGAGGGCGCCGGATTCACGGTCCACACCGCCGCGGACGGGCTCCAGGCGCTTGGCCAGCTCAAAGGCGGGATCAAACCCGATCTCATCATCACCGACATCAACATGCCGAACATGGGCGGCATGGAGCTCATCAAGCAAGTGCGCGGCTTGCCAGGTTTTCGCTTTATACCCATTCTCACGCTGACGACGGAGAGTCAGGCAGAAAAGCGAGACGAAGCAAAGAAGCTCGGTGCCACGGGGTGGCTGGTCAAGCCCGTAGGTGGCGCGGAACTGTTGAAGATCATCAAGCAGGTTTTGCCCGGAGCGTGAGAGATCATCGATGAGCACCGAGAGCGTGGGACGCGAAGCCGATCGAGCGGCGTGGGCCGCGGGCGGTCGTCAGGGCGACCAGGTTGCGCTTCTCGTGGACGACCATCTACGTCTCGACGAGTCCATCGGTGAGCAACTGAGGGCCGTCAGTCACGACACCGAGGCGTCGGCGGTGGCCCTCATCGAAGGCGTGGGCGCGCTGAGCGCAGCAGCGACGGCGCTCCTCGGGCTCCTCGGTAGCTCGGAGCTGTCGGCGGGCGCCATGGGCGCGGGCGCGGACCGTGGCAGCGCGTCCATCGTCGAGATCGGCAATTTCGTCGAGGAACTACCGGACCTGCTGAAGACGAGCGTGGGCGGCGTTCACGACGCCGCCGTCAAAGAGATCGGTGGACTGGACGTGTTCGTGAAGGTGATCGTGGAGATCACGGAGCAAACGAAGGTCTTGGCGATCAATGCGTCCATCATGGCGTCGACGGTCGGGCGTGCAGGCCAAGCGTTCAAAGTCATTGCCGCGGAGGTTCGCTCACTTTCGGAGCGATCGGCGAAGGCCGCGACGATGATCGCGGCGGGGCTCGAAGCGGCAAGGGCCGCCATGGCAGAACAATTGCGTCGCACCCACGTGGACGCGCAGATATCGAAAGCGCGCCGTCTCGTGGAGCGAGTGCGGGAGGCTCAGGCCGCCTACGAGGACATCAGGCAGTATTACAAGGCCCACTTCGAGGCCGTCACGGAGCACAACACCAAGCTGGCGAGGGAGATCAGCGAGATTCTCGGGCAAGTCCAGCAGCAGGACGTCGTTCGGCAACGGCTCGAGCGCGTCCTCGTGGGAATGTCGCAGCGAAACGAGGTCCTGAGGGATCTGCCGCGCGCGCTCCGTGACCCAAGCGCGGACCTTTCCGTGCTCGCTACGCAAATGCATGCGGTCTTGGAGGGTTACGTCGCCGGTGAGAAGCGTCATGCTGCGGTCCCTGCGGACAACCTCGCGGCCCCGTCGAAGGCCTTACCGAGAATTGAATTGTTCTAAAGAGAAGACGCAAGGTTCCCGACTCGCCTGTCTACACCCGCGCACCCGGACGATGTGCGATGCGCTCATAACGCCGGCGGCGGGGTACGTTTCGGCGGGGGTGGGCGCCCTACTGGGGAGGTGGCCCGTGTGCTAAAGGCACGCGGGTCATGATCGTCCTCGACAAGGTCACCAAGCGTTTCGGCCCGAAGATCCTCTTCGAGAACGTCAGCGTCCAGTTCGACCCCGGCAAGCGGTACGGCGTGACCGGGGCGAACGGCGCCGGCAAGTCGACGCTGATGGAGATGCTGGCGCGGCAGGACGACTGGGACGCCGGCTCGATCGAAATTCCTCGCGGGCTCAAGCTGGGCGTCCTCGAGCAGAATCACTTCGTCTACGACGAGCAGCGCATCCTCGACACGGTCATGGCGGGGAAGGCCGAGCTCTGGGCGGCGATGGTCGAAAAGGACAAACTCCTCGCCGGCGAGGTCGACGATGCGGTGGGCATGCGCCTGGCCGAACTCGAAGGGATCATCGCCGAGAACGACGGGTACTCGGCGGAGAGCCAGGCCTCCGAGCTATTGGTCGGGTTGGGCATTGCGGCGGAGAAGCACGCCGAACCGATGCGGACGTTGCCCGCCGGTTACAAGCTGCGCGTCCTCATCGCCAAAGTGCTCTTCGGCCGGCCGGACGTGATGCTCCTCGACGAGCCCACCAACCATCTCGACCTCGAGTCGATCCATTGGCTCATCCGGTTTCTGGTCGACGACTTCGCCGGAACCCTTCTCGTGGTCTCGCACGATCGCCACTTTCTCAACTCCGTCGCGACGCATATCGCGGACATCGACTTCCGGACGATCACCATCTACACGGGCAATTACTCGGAGTTCGTGGCTGCCAAGTACGAGAACCAGCAGCGGGCGGAGGTCGTCGCGCAGACGGCGAAGAAGAAGATCGGCGAGCTCCAGGACTTCGTGCAGCGTTTCGGGTCGCATGCCTCCAAGAGCCGACAGGCGCAGAGCCGCCTCAAGCAGATCGAGAGCCTGGAAGAGATAGTCGAGACCAAAGGCGCAAAGCGGTCGAGCCTCGTCCGGCCCTACGTCCGCTTCGATTTCGACAAGCCGAGCGGGCGCGACGTGACGCGAGTCGCCGGGGTGCGCAAAGCCTTCGGGTCCAAGGTGGTGCTCGACGACGTCAGCCTCCACGTGAGCCGAGGCGACCGCATCGCGGTGATCGGGCGGAGCGGCATCGGCAAGTCCACGCTCCTGAAACTCCTCGTCGGAGCGTACCCGGGGCTCGACGGCGAGACCAAGCCGTACGTGCTGGCGCCGGACGCGGGCGAGGTTCGATGGGGGCACGACTCGAGCGTCGGCTATTTCGCGCAAGATCATCACGAGTCGCTCGGCGCTACCGGCAAAGGCACGACGCCGGCCGAGTGGCTCTACCGGTTCGATACGCGCCGTCCTCAAGAAGAGATTCGCGCCATCCTCGGCCGGCTTCTCTTCAGCGGCGACGCGGCGCTCAAACCGACCGAGGCGCTCTCCGGAGGTGAGGCCGCACGGCTTCTGCTCGGAAAGATGGTGCTCGGACGGCACAACGTCCTCGTGCTCGACGAGCCGACCAATCACCTGGACATCGAGTCGATCGAAGGACTGCTCGAGGGTCTTCTCAAGTTCGAGGGTAGCGTGCTCTTCGTGAGCCACGACCACCACTTCGTGGCGCGGCTGGCCACGCGCGTCGTCGAGCTGCGCGACCGCGATCCGGGGGAAGCCGGAGAGGGCTGCAAAGTGGTCGAGTTCGGAGGAGCGTACGAAGAGCTGCTCGAACGCACGGACCGACGTATCAGCGCCTGAGGTATGGGCGAAGAGAGGGCGTTACCAGGATCCCGTCGCATCCAGACCCCAATAGGTCGGCGTGGCGAGCGGAACGATCTTCACCGCGGCGGTCCCCCGGGCGCCTTGCGACCGGACGCGCCTTCGGAAGTCGGCCCCGATCGTGTAGCCGATGGCATGGCCGATCAGGCCGCCCGCCAAGACGTCGGACGCCCAATGTCGATCCCCGTCCACCATTCCGAGGCCGATGAGAATCCCGAGCGGATAGCCGACGAACGGGACCCAAGCCTCTTCGGGGTAGTACGCCGTGAACGCGGCGGCGATCGATACGGTGGCCGACGTGTGCCCGGAGGGCCACGAGGGGAGGGGCCAAACGGTCTGGAACGGACGGAACTGGCGGGCGTACTCCGGATGATCAAGGCGGTCGGGCGCGCTCGGATCTCCGCCCGCGAGCGGATAGGGGCGCCCGATGGCGATCTTGAGGACGCCGGTAGCCGTCAGGGCGGTCGCGAGGGCTTGAAGCGCCGCGCTTCCGGCGCCCGCCGCCGTCGGATCGTGCGCCGCGAGCCCGATCAAGTAGATCGCCGGTGCGACCGTCGCCGGAAGGGCGTAGCCCGCGTAGAGCGCCGCGTCTGCGAAAGCCGGCGCGACCAGGTTGCGCTGCACTCCGACGCGGATGGCGTGGTCGGCGCCGCTGAACGCCATCGCGCCCGTGACGGCGACCGCGCCCCCGTAGAAGAGAAGGTTCGTTCCGGTGAAGGCGTCCAGCAGGTCCGCACCGAGTCCGTCGATGGGAGTGGGCATTGGCGTTGGCGCGGCCGGGGGCAAGGACGATCCGGTCGGGCCGGCCGGTTGGGCGCGTGCGAGGTGCGAACACGACAAGAGCGCCGTCGCTGTCCACACCACCCCGATCCCGGCCGCGCGGCCGCGGGCGGACCGTGGAGAGAACACATCCGAACCATACCCCGCTGCAGCGGAGGCATCCCGTGCATTTGCCCCCGACTGGACAGGAAACGCGGTGCACCCGGATCCCTGAGCCGAACTCGGAGCCGCTCGCGTCTGTCCTGATAGATAACCCACGGAGCCAAGGATGCGACGGATGATCGGAAGGGATTCGAACGGTTGCGCCGCGCGAACCGGGCTGTCCGCGGCTGTCTCCCTCGCAGCGACCGCTACGCTGATAACGGCGTGCAGCGGCACTTCTCCGAGCATCGCGGCAAACGGGGGCGCGGGAGCCGGGTCCACGAGCTCCGGGGGTCAGTCGGTTCCGAGTGGCGCAAGCAGCAGCGGAGGGGCGGGACTGGGCTCGAGCTCCGGGGCGGGGGGCGCGAACCAGGGCAGCTCTGGGGCCGGCACGGGTTCGAG
>CAZVPE010000018.1:18016-48376 GCA_964628155.1 uncultured Polyangiaceae bacterium
GGCACGGGTTCGAGCTCCGGCTCGGGGGCCGGCACGGGTTCGAGCTCCGGCTCGGGGGCCGGCACGGGTTCGAGCTCCGGCTCGGGGGCCGGCACGGGTTCGAGCTCCGGCTCGGACTCGGGCGTGAACGCAGGGGCGAGCTCGGGGTCAGACTCGGGCGCCGGTTCGGGGTCGAGCACGGAGGCTGGAGCGGGCGACGCGACGATCGCTGACTCCGGGAAGTCGGACGGCGGGTCGCGAACGGGATCGAGTTCGAGCAGCGGAGGCTCCGGCTCCGACTCGGGTTCGCCCTCGCACGGCGATACGGACGCGGGGTGCGCGGTGGTTCCGGTCACTCCGAACGCGACCCAACAGACCAAGAACGTTCTTTGTTACCTGTATAGTCAATACGGCAATCACATTCTTTCCGGTCAAGAGGAGAACGCCACGGGACAGCCGAGTGGAAACGACGTCGAGTTCGACTACGTCTTCGCGACCACCGGGAAGTACCCCGCGATTCGTTCGTTCGACGTGAACAACGCTGGCAACGACACCCGCTGCCTGGCGCAGTGGAACGCTGGGGGTCTCTGCATGTTCGGCTACCATATGGGCGTCGCCAACGGCCTGCCCGACGGGTACACGAGCTCCGAGACCCAGGTCGACATCAACACGGTGCTCACCGAAGGCAGCGACTTGAACACGACCTTCAAGTCGAGGATGGACAAAGCTGCCGCGGAGATACAGTCGGTGCAAGCCGGCAACGGCGTCGTCATCTGGCGCCCGTTCCACGAGGCCGGCGGCACCTGGTTTTGGTGGAGCAAGGAGGGCGGCGCTCAGTACGTGCGACTGTGGAAGTACATGTTCACGTACATGACCGCGACCAAAGGCCTGACGAATCTGCTCTGGCTGATGCCCTACGACGGAACCCCGGACTCCTCGTTCTACCCGGGCAAAGCGTACGTCGACATCGGCGGCGCCGACAACTACAACGCGGCGTACGACTACGCCCCGATGACGAACATCTACGACGCGTGCGTCAACACGTTCGGCTCGACGATGCCCATCGCCCTTCACGAGTGCGGGCCGATTCCCGATCCCGATCAGCTTCAGGCTACGAAGACCAATTGGATATTCTTCAACGTCTGGACCGATCCGTACGAGAAAAACGACACGACGGGACCGGAGCTCCAGAAGGTCTACAATAGTCCCTACGTCGTCACCCGCGACAAGATGCCGAACCTGCGGTAGCGTCGCGAGCGAGATAAGGGCACGCTGGGACCGCGTCCACGACCAAAGAGGTGCGCCATTCGCGCGGGACGCCGGGGTTGAGGTTTGAGTTGTGCCGTCAGGGCGGTAGGATGCCGCCATGGTCACGTTTTCCGTACACGATCACGTGAAAGACACGCATTCGAAGGCGCTGCGAGTCAACCTAGACGCGCGGCGCTACGGAACGTTCGCGGAGATCGGCGCCGGGCAGGAGGTCGTTCGCTGGTTCTTCCGCTCGGGCGGCGCGGCGGGAACGATCGCCAAGAGCATATCTGCCTACGACATGACCGTCAGCGACGCGATATACGGCAAGGCCGAGCGCTACGTCTGCCAGCAGAGGCTCCAGTCGATGCTCGACTACGAGCACGAGCTCAATCTGACGCGCCTCAAGGAAAGCAGGGGCGATAGCACGGCGTTCTTCGCATTCGCCGATACCGTTTCCGCCAGAAGCTACAAAGGCGGCAGCGAGTGCCACGGCTGGATGGGGGTGAAGTTTCAGTCGCACCCGAGGGACCAAGACAGCCAGATCATTCTCCACGTGAGGATGAAGGACAAGGAGAACGCGCTGCAGCAGGAAGCGCTCGGCATCGTCGGCGTCAACCTGCTCTACGGCGCCTTCTTTCTATTCCACGAGCCCGAACTCCTCATCGAGTCGCTGCTGGACAACCTGACGACCGACCGCATCGAAATCGACATGATCGAGTATTCGGGGATCGAGTTCCGACACGTCGACAACCGCCTCATGAGCATGAAGCTCGTGCAGCTCGGTTTGTCGGGCGCCGTCATGCTCGGTCCGAACGGGCGTGTGCTGCAGCCCGCCGAGGTCCTCTACAAGAAGAACGTGCTCGTCGAACGGGGAAGCTTCAGACCCGTCTGCCACGTCCATCTCGACATGTTGAGTTCGGCCGAGGCCCAGTTCCAGCGCGACATCGGACCGAACGGCGGCGACATCGTGCGGGTGATGGAGCTGACCATGCGCAACCTGCGCGTGGACGGCGGCGAAGTGAACCGTGCCGACTTCCTCGCGCGAGCCGACATGCTCGCCGCGGCGGGCATGACGGTCATGATTTCGGACTACTTCCAGTACTACTTGCTCGCGGCGTATTTGACGCAGTTCGCGAAGAAGAAGATTGCCATCGTGATGGGCGCCGCGAGCCTGCGCGACATCTTCGACCCGCAGTACTACACCGAACTCGACGGAGGTATTCTCGAGTCGTTCGGTAGGCTCTTCAAGCACGATTTGCGGCTCTATATTTATCCTTTTCTGGATCCGGCGACGAACCGCCTCACCACGGTGGAGAACGTCGAGGTCCCGCCGCACCTGCACAAGCTCTACGGGTACCTCGTCGACAACGGAAACGTCCGCGCCCTCGAGAGCTACACCCAGGAGCATTTGTCGATCTTCTCCCGCGACGCTTTGAGGAAGATTCAGGCAGGGGACGTCTCGTGGGAGATGATGGTGCCGGCCGACGTGGCGCGGGTCATCAAAGAGCAGCGGTTCCTCGGCTATCGTCCGAGCATGGGCTGACGTCGCCCCGCTGGGCGGGAGAGGCCGCGGCTGGGCCTGACGCGGGTCATGGGGTGTAGGGCGGTGGGCGAGGGCCCAATTCACGACGTTGACAGTTTGTCGCAGCTCCGTTCTTTGGGGGGGCCTCCCCGCCAAGCTGTCGTATTCCCGCGCCGGCCATGTTCGGAAGGTTCGGGAGTTTCGAGTGTTTCATGGGTGGCACATGCCTCGCACTCTCGCGGGGACCCTGCCTGGAGAACCTCTGCCGGCGCATAGCCGACTCTCGCGATGGCCATCGACAAGCTCCTCAAGCGTCACTTCTGGGCCGTGATCTTGGTGCTGGTCGCCGTCGCTGCGTTTTTCGACGCCCAGGGGATCATGCAGGTCGTCGGAGCAAGCTTGGGGGCCGACGACAAGCAACTGGCGCTGGCACCGCTCACGTCGCGCATCGTGGAGCAACCGGGGACGGCCAGCCCGCACGCCACGAGCGCCGAGCCGATTCTCTCTCGCAACCCGTTCGACTCGGTCACCGGTCCGCTGAACCTGCCTCCCCCCGTCGACACCGCCGACGCTGACACGGAGCCGCCGGCTCCCGACCTGAGCGATCCGTACAGCGCTCCGGACTGCGAAGGAGTGCACGTGCTCATCATCACCGCGTCGGCCGATCCGGATTGGTCTTTCGCCGCGCTCGATACGCCTCAGGAGAAGGGAAAGACCTTTCTGCGAAGGCGTGGCGGAGAGATTGGGGACAAGACCGTGAAGTTCGTGGGATGGGACCGCGTGTGGCTCGCCAGCGGCAGCCAGCTCTGTCAGGCGCGGATGTTCAAGCCTCCGCCCGGGCCCGATGCCGGGGCCGCGGCGCCGCCGCCGCAGCCGGTGGCAGCCGCGCCCGGAGGCGGAGCGTCGGTGCCCGACGACATCAAGAAAGGAATCCAGAAAGTCGGTGGTACCGAGTTCAACGTCGACCGGGGCGTCGTGGACAAGATCCTGGAGAATCAGGCAGAGCTCATGCGCCAGGCGCGCATCGTGCCGGAACAGGAGAACGGCAAGGTGGTCGGCATCCGCCTGTTCGGCGTCCGTCAGGACACGCTGCTTGGCGCGCTCGGCATGGAGAACGGGGACCGTCTCGAGAAGATCAACGGGTTCGACATGACCAGCCCCGAAAAAGCCCTCGAGGCGTACGCGCGCCTTCGAACGTCCGATCACTTGACCGTGTCGGTCAACCGGCGCGGGCAGCCGACCAACCTCGACTACAACATCAAGTGAACTACGCGATGCCCGAATCGATCGCCATGGACAACCGTACGCTCATCCGGCGGACGCTCTTCACGGTCGGCGCCATGGTCGGCGGGTGCACGATCATCGTGGGCATTCTGACCCTGGTTGCGTCCGCGATCGTCAATCACGCCGTCAACCCCAAAGAAGAATCGGACGCGGGAGGCGCCGCCTCGGCGGCCGGAACCGCGCAACACGCACCCGCCGGGGCAAAGCCGGCCGCGACCAACGCGGCGAGTCACGCGAGATAGACGAAACGGAGCGACGCGGGCACGAAGATGAGACTCAATGTCCTAACGACTCTTTTGTTTTCCGGCGTCGCGATGGTCGCGGCGGGCTCCGACGCGCACGCGCAGCCCCAGGGGCCGCGCGTGCGTCCGACGATGCCGGTGGTGCAGCCGACGGTGACGCAGGCAGCGCCGGGGCAGACGGGGGCGGATGGCTCGAAGCCCGTCGTCGGTCCGAACGGCAAGCAGATTGCCGACACGCAAGGGCTCTCGCAATTCGAGAGCGGGATCGAGTACGCGCCGCGCGCCGGGGAAGAGCGCGTCTCGTTTTCGCTCGAGGACGCCGACCTGGCCGAACTCGTGCGGGTCATCGGCGAGCTCACGGGCAAGCGATTCATCTTCGGCGGCAAAGTGCGCAACATCAAGGCCACGGTCTTTTCGCCGCAGAAGGTGACTGTGGCCGAGGCCTATCAGGCGTTTCTTTCGATTCTGGAAGCCAACGGGCTGACCGTCGTGCCCCACGGACGGTTCTACAAGATCGTCGAGTCGCCGGACGCCAAGATGGGCGCGCCGGTATACGTCGCCGGCCAGGTTGGAACGACCGAGGATCGGTACATCACGCGCATCCACAGGCTTCGTCACGTGAGCGCCGAAGAGGTGGCGAACGTCCTCGGGCACTTCAAATCCAAGGACGGCGACATCACCGTATACGGTCCCGGCAACCTGCTCATCATCACGGACACCGGCACCAACATCCAGCGCATGATGCACATCCTCGAGGATGTCGATGTCGGCGGCGTCGGTGATCAGATCTGGATCGAGCCGATCCACTACGGCATGGCTTCGGACATCCAGGCGCGCTTGGACGACGTGTTCGATCTCAAGGCGGGGGCGCCGAAGGACCCCAAGCAGGCGGCGATGGCGGGAGGGAGCGACCTTCACATCGCCAAGATCCTCTCCGACGATCGGAGCAATTCGCTGGTCATCATTTCGACCGAGCGGGCCTACCTTCGGATCCTCGAGTTCATCCGGCGTCTCGACGTGCCCCTGCGCACCGGCGAGGGTGAGATCCACGTGCTCGCGCTGCAGCACGCCGACGCCGTGGAGCTCGCGAAGACGCTCACCGAGATCGTGACCGGGGCGGTGGCCGCCGGCACGGGCGGCGGCGCCCCGGGGAAACCGGGCAGCACACCGCTCGCGATCTTCGAGTCGGGGGTCAAGGTGAGCGCCGACAAGTCGACCAACTCGATCGTCGTGACGTCGAGCCTTCGCGACTTCGCGAACCTTCGGACTGTCATCGACAAGTTGGATCAGCCGCGGCGTCAGGTATTCATCGAAGCGGTCATCATGGACTTGACGATCGACCGCGAAAACCAGGCTGGCGTGGCGTTTCACGCCGGCGACATCCTGAACAACGCAGTGAGTACCGGACCGACGACTCTTTTCGGCGGGTTGAATCCATTCAAGACGATTCTGCTTCCCAGCCCCACCGATACGTCGCTCAACGCGTTCGCGTTGGGTATTCGCGGCCCGGGCATCGCCGGGACGGAAAACCTCCTAGGGACGGGCATCTCGATCCCCGCGTTCGGAGTGCTGATCAACGCCCTGGCCAGTACGAACGACGCGGACATCCTGTCGACGCCGCACATCCTCGCGACCGACAACGTGCCCGCCGAGATCAACGTCGGACAGAACATCCCGCTGCAGACGAACTTCGGTGGATTCGGCGGGCTCCCCGGCGCCGCGGGCGGCGCCGCCGGCGGCGCGCTCGGCGCCCTCGGAGGTTTCGGCGGCTTCGGCGCGACGGCACCGAGGCAGGACATCGGCACCAAAGTCAAGATCGTGCCGCATCTCAACGACTCCGACGAAGTGCGCCTCGAGGTGACCGAGGAGATCAGCGACGTGACCGGGCAGGCGCCGATCGGCACCCTCGGCGTCGTTCCGTTCTCGAAGCGCACCGCGCAGACCCAGCTCGTGGTCAAAGATCAGCAAACGGTCGTGATCGGCGGGCTCGTTCGCAATCGCGTCGCCAAGACGCAAACGAAGATCCCGCTTCTGGGCGACATTCCGGTCCTCGGCGTGCTGTTCCGTTCGAGCAGCAGCGCGATGCAGAAGTCGAACCTCATCCTCGTTCTAACGCCCTACATCATTCGCGAGCAGTCGGACCTTCGCACCGTGTTCGAGCGCAAGATGCAGGAGAGGCAGGAGTTTCTCGACCACTACTTCGTCTTCAGCGACCAAACGGAATACGAGCCGCCAAAAGACTATTCGCGGATGAACGGGCTGCTCGAGAACATCCGTGAGTCGTACGATCAAGTGAGCGAGCAGCGGCGGCTCGAGGATCTGACGCGGCCGCGCGGACTCATGCGCCACGAGCCCGGGCTCCCGCTCGAGCTGCCGACCACGGTGGGATCCGAGCCGGGGGGCGCGCCGACGCAGCCCGTCGGACTGCCGACCGCGGCCCCGCCCGTCTCGGGGCAGGCCCCGAACCCGGCGCCGCCCGCCCCGCCGACGCTCAACGTCGCGCCTCCGCCGCGGAACGTAGAGAGGATCGAGAGGTAGTGCCCCATGGCATCGGAGCAGCGCTTCCTCGGCGAAATCCTGCTGCGGCGCGGAGTGGTGCCCGCCGATAAGCTCGACGCCCTCTACGCCATCCAGCGCGAGCGCGGCGTCGATCTGCTCGACTTGGTGATCAACGCGAACATCGCCGACGAAATGGTCCTGGCGCGGGTGCTCGCCGACGAGGCGCAGCTGCCCTTCACGGGGCAGATCGACCTCGGCGCGATCGCGACCTCGATGGCGACCCGTGTCCCGATCGCGTTCGCCAAGTCGCACAGAATCTTGGTCGTTCGCGAGGACGACGCCGCGGTGCACGTCGTGTGCGGCGATCCGTTCGATACGCAGGCGCTCGACGATCTCCGGGTTCTCTTCGGCAAACCTGTCGACGCCACCGTGGGCGGCCGCGACACCATCGAAAACGCGATCAACCGCGTGTACGAGCGTCAGGCCGGGGAAGAGAAACTCGAAGGGGACGACGCGAGCGACGAGGACGAGGCCTCGAGCGACATCCTCGACTCCGACGAGGAGGCGCCGGTCATCCGGTGGGTAAACTCCCTTTTCTTGCAGGCGATGAAGGAGCGCGCGAGCGACATTCACATCGAGCCGGAGGAGAAGGAAGTCATCGTTCGATACCGGATCGACGGAGAGCTCTACGTCGCGAGGCGCGCGCCGCGCCCATTTCTCAACAGCATCATCAGCCGCATCAAGATCGAGAGCTCTCTCAACATCGCCGAAAAGCGCCTGCCGCAAGACGGGCGCATCACCAAGAAGATAGCGGGCAAGAGCTTCGACATTCGCGTGAGCACGATTCCCACGAGCCGAGGCTACGAGCGGATCGTCATGCGGCTCCTGAACAAGTCGAGCGTTCTTCTGGACCTGCCGGATCTCGGCTTCAGCCCGCGAGAGTACGCGTTGATGGACGCGCTCATCCGCCGGCCCGACGGGATCGTCCTCGTCACGGGGCCCACGGGCAGCGGCAAGACGACGACGCTCTATGCCTGCATCAACCGGATCAACCAACCGAACCTGAATATTCTGACTGCCGAGGATCCCGTCGAGTACGAGATTCAGGGCATTCATCAGGTGCACGTCCAGCCCAAGATCGGGCTCACGTTCGCGAGCGCCCTGCGCGCGTTTCTCCGGCAAGATCCGGACATCGTCATGGTCGGCGAGATTCGCGACCCGGAGACGCTGGAAATCGCCATCAACGCGTCGCTCACCGGACACCTCGTGCTCTCGACCATCCACACGAACGACGCTGCCGGCGCGATCACGCGGACTATCGACATGGGCGCCGAGCCGTTCCTCCTGCGCTCGAGCGTCATCGGCATTCTCGCGCAGCGTCTGGTGCGGGTGCTGTGCCCGCACTGCAAGTATCCGTATCCGGCCGAGAAGTTCGAGCTCGAGGAGCTCGGGTTGACGCCGGAACGAATGCGCTTCCGGGCCGCCCGGCGGGACAACCCCGCGTCCCGGTACTTTCCCCGGAACGTTCGCGAAGGCGATTTGCTGGAAACATTCGACACGACCAAAACACCCAATTTCCACAAAGCGCGCGGCTGCGCGCAATGCACCAACACGGGCTTCACCGGACGCCGCGGTATCTACGAGCTCTTGCTGGTCGACGACGCGGTGGGGCCCCTCATTCTACGAAAGGCCGACTCGCAGGCGATCAAGCGCGTCGCTCAGGACATGGGCATGGACACCTTGAGGGACGACGGAGCGAGAAAGGTGCTCGCCGGCCTCACGTCCGTGGAAGAAGTCCTCGCCGCCACGCAGGAGGACATCGAAGTCGAGCCCGCCACGCCGGTGGCCGGTCTGGCCCCAGGCGGGGAACAAGCAGGCATTCGCGCCGGAGCGGAGTGAGAGATGGCGGTCTTCGGCTATCGTGGGATTGTCGCCGCCAGCGGCAAGCAGGTCCACGGCGTTCGAGACGCGGACAACGCGAAGGTTCTGCGCGCAGTGCTCAAGCGCGAGGGCGTGCTTTTGACCGGCGCGCAGGAGGAGCTCAAGGCCAAATCGGGCGGGAGGAAGTCGCTCGACACCGGTTCCCTTTTCCGCAAAGTGAGCGTCAGCGACATCGCCATGATGACCCGGCAGCTCGCGACGCTGGTCAATGCCGGTATCCCGCTCGTGGAGTCGGTTTCGGCGCTCATCGAGCAGACCGAGAAGCTCGAGCTCAAGCGGGTGCTCACCCAGGTGGTCGACCGGGTCAACGAGGGAGGGTCGCTGGCCAAGGCCCTCGAGGCGCACTCCCACGTCTTTTCGAACTTGTATGTCAGCATGGTCGCGGCGGGCGAAGCGTCCGGAACGCTGGAGGCCGTGCTCGAGCGCCTGGCGGATTTCATGGAATCGCAATCCAAGCTTCGCGGGAAGGTCGGCGCGGCGCTCGCCTACCCCGCGCTCATGATGGTCATCGGCTCGGCGCTGATCACCGTGATGATGGTGGTCGTCGTGCCCAAAGTGACCGCGATCTTCGAGAGTCTGGATCGGGCACTCCCCTGGTACACCCAGGCCCTCATCGGCACGTCCCACTTGGTGTCTTCCAACCAGATGCTCGGCTTCGTCCTTGCGCTCGTGACGTTCACCGTCGCTCGCTCCGCGCTGCGCGACTACAAAGAGAGCGAGCGCGCAAAGCACATGCTCTTCGTGGTTTTCGCGCTCCTGGCGGGTGGACTGCTGGTGACGTGCGCATTCGCGGTCGAGTCGCTGCTCGCCTACACGATTGGCATCGTCCTCGGAGTCGCCGCCGGCCTGGGGGTGGCGTGGCTCACCGCGTGGCTCGCCACCACCGAGGGGCGCATCGCCAAAGACAGCTTCATGCTCCGGATGCCCATCTTCGGGCCCCTCGTGCAGATGCTGGCGGTCTCGCGGTTCGCTCGGACCCTCGCGACGCTGCTTCGGAGCGGCGTGCCGCTCCTCAAGGCGATGGAAATCGTCAAGAACGTCCTCGACAACGCCCAACTCGAGAAAGTCATCGAGACGGCCGCGTCGAGTATCCGCGAGGGCGAGTCGATCGCCGGACCGCTCAAGCGGAGCGGCAATTTTCCCCCGATCGTGACCCACATGATCGCCGTCGGAGAGCGGAGCGGCCAGCTCGAGCAGATGCTCGAGAACGTGTCGCGCGCCTATGACACCCAGGTCGAGACTCGAGTCCAGGCGCTGACCAGCCTACTCGAGCCGCTGATGATCGTCGTCATGGGAGGCGGTGTGGGTTTCATCGCGTTCGCGATCCTGATGCCGCTCATCCAGATGAACGAATTCGCTCAATAGATTGAACTTGGCGCAGCGAGGACAAGGTCGAGGAGATGTCGAGCAAGCGTGACGAGCCGAAAGTCTTTTTCCCCTGGGAGAAGCGCCGCGGCGTGCGTTCGATTCTCGGTCGGACCCGCGCGCGCCAGGCGCTCGTCTGGTTGGGTGCCGGTGGCGCTTTTCTGCTCCTGCGCCAGCACGAGCATTCCCTTCGCGACATTCGTGCGACGCGCGCGACGATTACGATGACGGACAGTGCCATCGGGGCGTGGCGCGCCGACCACGAGCGCGGTTGCCCGGGTGGGCTGGCAGATCTCGTCTCGGGAGGCTACCTCCATCAAGTGCCCCGCGACGCGTGGGGGCGCCCGCTTCGGGTGAGCTGCCCAGGCCGCCGGGATGCCCGCGGCTTCGAGGTATCGAGCGACGGACCCGACGGCCAGCCGGGCGGGCTGGACCGCGTGGAATGAAAGACTCGCAAATCCCAAGGAGAAACAAATGGTACCCATGAAGACAGCCAGTCGCGCGGTGCAGCGCGGCGCCGCGCGCGGTTTGACGCTCGTCGAGTTGATCGTCGTCATCACGATCATCGGCGTGCTTACTGCGGCGATCTCCGTCGGAGTGATGTCGGCGAAAAAGAGCGCCGACCTCAAACTGGCGAAGACCGCCTGCAACACAATCCGCGACGCCACGATTCAGTGGAAGGCCGTGCACTCGGGAGAAGACTGCCCGACGATCGATCAGCTCAAGAAGGAAAAGATCCTCGATACGGGCTTCAGCGTGAAGGACCCGTGGGGTGTCCCCTTCAAGCTCGCGTGCGACACCGAAGAGATCACCTGCACCAGCGCGGGTCCCGATCGCAAAGAAGGCACCGAAGACGACCTCCACGTTCCGCAGGCCGAAACGAAGTGAACGAACCCCTCGTCCTCCCGGGCGCGCAGGCGCTTGTCTCTCGCAGCATGTGCGTCCCGCGTTCTGAGAGCCCCCCTCAGGTCCCCCCGCGACGCGGGGGGACGTTTCACCAGGAGCTCGGTGAACAGGGTTTCCCTGTCCCCGGTCGCAGCGAACCGGATAGCCGACCGCGAACGAGGGATTTGCCCTGGCCATCATGCGATCGGCCCCGCTTCGTCGCTTCTCGACGTGCAATGTCCCCCCGCTCTGCGGGGGGACCTGAGGGGGGCGGCGCACACCCTGCGAGAGAACAGACCAGTGCGCAGAGCGGCGCGGGGGGACCTGAGGGGGCCGCGAACCGCGTTCCGCAGAGAGGCCTGACGCTCATCGAAATCATGATCGTGATGACGATCGTCGCCCTCGTCTCGGGGGTGGCAATCGCCGGGTCGATGCAACTTCCGGCCGCTCGGTTGCGCCGTTCTGCCACGATGATCGCGAGCGCCGTCAAAGTCGCCTATACGCGCGCGACCGCCACGTCGCGTGACCTCAGGCTAGTGATGGACCTCGATCAGCAGAAGATCTGGCTCGAGCAGAGCGACATTCCCATGCTCGTCAAGTCGGCGGACTCCGCGGCCACCGGTGGGGCCGAAGCGATCACGCAAGCGGAGAAGGCGGCGGTCGAGGCCGGCGATCGAATCATCAAGGGGCCGCCCGTCCCCAAGCCGCGATTCACAGCAATCGAGGCCTATGGCTTCGGTGACGTCGAAACGGGGAAGGGCGGCAAGACGTTACAGGGAGGAATCAAGTTTCGGTCCGTTCAGACGACCCATGACGATGCGCCTCGGCGACGTGGGCGCGCGTACCTGTATTTCTGGCCGGGCGGTCGAACCGAGCGGGCGTCCATCCAGCTCCGGATGGGCAGCGAGGACGACCGCTCCGGCATCCTTACCGTGCTCGTGTCGCCGTTGACCGGCAAAGTGACGGTCAAATCGGGCCCGGTCGAACTCGAGGTGCCGACGGACGACGACCACGCTTCGGACCGGCAGGACACGGGGTTTTGACCGATGAACCGGCGACGACGCCTGAGCCGTAGAAGGGGATTTTCCCTTCTCGAGGTCATGGTGGCGGTCGCCCTCTTCGGAGCGGTCGTCACGACGATCCTCTCCGCTCAAGCGGGGCTCGTGGCCGGCAACCTGACCGCGGCCAACATGAGTCAGGCCGTTGCGATCGGCCGCTGTCGCATGAGCGAGGTCGAGGAGAAGCAGCTCAAGCTCGGGTTTCCGGAGATCGAAGAGAAGGACAGCAGTCAGGTCTGCTGTGACGACAAGGAAGTTCCTGGCTTTTCATGCGACTGGCAGGTCGAGCGTGTGACGCTGCCCCAAATCAACGCGCTCGGCGGCGACGGCGGCGCTGGCTCGGTTCTCGGCGGAGGCCTCGGGCTCGAGGCCGGCGCGATCGGGAGCGGCCTGCCGAGTTCGTTCGGTGGCGCCGTCGGCTCGATGCTCAACCCGGCCGGAGGTGCGCAGCTCGACTTCGACGCGGGCCTGCAGAACATCGGCCAGTCGTTGCAACAATCGTTCGGGGGGGCGGGCGCGTCCGGCCTTCTGTCGATGGTGTTCGGGCTGGTCTATCCCTCGCTCAAACCGCTCCTCGAGAGCGCGATACGACGAATCACGGTCGTCGTGCACTGGAGGGAGGGCCTCAACGTCCGCGACTTCTCTCTGACGCAATACGTGACGAATCCGTCGCGCGCGGGACTGCTCGCCGGGATGCTCGACGCGGGTACCCTGCCGGAGGGCGGCAACCCGGTGAACGTCGGCGGTGGCACACCGCAGGTGCCTCGATGAAGCGCCGCGGGCACGCTCCGACTCGGGGCATGACCATGGTCGAGGTCATGGTCGCCATCGCGGTGCTGGCGGGGATCTCCGTGCTCATCCACGGCGTAATCCAATCGCTTTCCCGTGGAAAGAAGGGCGAGGAGCAGCGCGCGGAGCGTGCGCACGAAGGGCGCGAGGCGCTCCAGCGAATCGTGCGCGACCTTTCGGCGGCGTATCTTTCGTTGCATGTGCCCGCCGTGCAGGCGCTCGTGACGCAGAAGACCGCGTTCGTGGGCCGCAGTTCGCTACCCTTCGACCGAATCGACTTCACGGCCTTCGCCCACATGCGCACCGATCGCGATTCACACGAATCCGACCAGGCGGAGGTGGGTTACTTCGTCGTGAGAAACCCCGACTCTCCGGACAAGATGGACCTCGTCCGCCGCGAACAGACGCCCATCGATATCGATCCGCTCAAGGGAGGTATCGTCAACGTCGTCGCAGAAGACGTGGATCAGTTCGACATGCGCTTCCTCGATCCGCAGACCGGCCAATGGGTGGAGACCTGGGACTCCATGCAGGTCACCGGACAGCCAAACCGTCTTCCGCTCGAAGTCAAGATCACGCTGGTGCTCAACGGTGTCGGCGGCGGCCCACCCTACGCCTACACGACGAAGGTCTTCATTCCGATCCAGCAACCGCTCTCCTTCGGAATCCCCAGGCAATGACGAGCACCGCGTCCCAGCGAGCGGTTCTTCGCGCGCTCCGCAGAAAGCGCGAGCGCGGCGTGGCCCTCATCATGGTGCTCGGGGCGATCGTCATCATGATCGTGATGCTCGCCGAGCTTCAAGACGACGCCGGGTCGGAGTTCGCGTCGTCCACGGCGGTGCGCGACGAAGTCCAGGCGGAGTATTTTGCCCGGAGCGCGATCAACCTCTCGCGTCTCCTCGTTGCGGCCGAGCCGACCATGCGCAAGGCCATCGCGCCCCTCTTCATGCTCATGAAGCAGACGCCGCCGCAGCTGCCCGTTTGGCAATACGCCGACCGCATTCTCGGCGCGTTCAACGACAAAGAGGCTTCGCAAGACTTCTTCGCTCTCTCGGGGGCCGACACCGCTCTCGGAAAGAACCTCGGCCTCAAGGGAGGCCACTTCGAGGTCGTCATCGTCGACGAAGACTCGAAGATCAACGTGAACATGGGTGCGGCGAACGAAATCGCGCACATTCGGCTGGCCAAAGAAATCATGGGCCGCATGGCGCCCATTCAATACGACCCGCTCTTTACGCAGCGCGACTCGACAGGCAACTACAGCGATCGGCTCACGACGTGCTCCGCCATCATCGATTGGGCCGATCCGGACGAGCAGCTTTATTCTTGCGACGTGACGAGCGCGCCGTCGTCGAACGCGGCCGAAGACGCCTGGTATCAACTCCTTCCGAAGCCTTACCGCCGCAAGAATGCCCCTTACGACTCGCTCGAAGAGCTGCACATGGTGCGTGGCGTCACCGACGATTTCTGGGCGACGTTCGTCGACCCGAGCCCGACCGATCCCCGAAAGCGGGAAATGACGGTTTGGGGGCAAGGGACCGTGAACGTCAATACGGCGAACGCGCTCACGCTCTACGCGATCGTTTGCTCGGGCACGGCTCCGACCTCGGACTTTTGCTCGGACCCCGCGCAGATGCAGCTCTTCGTCATGGGTGTGACCATGGGTCAGGGCATCACCATGGGGGCTCCGCTCTTCAATTCTCCAACCGACTTCATCTCGACCATGAAGGGACAAGGGATGCTCGGCCCGCTGCTCGCGCTCCTCGGACTGAAGCCGGTGAAGTTTCTCTCCGAGAGCGACTTTGCGAAGAGCATCTCCACCGAGAGCAAGGTCTTCTCGATGTATGCGGTAGGGGTCGTCAAAGGCTATCGGCGCGAAACGCGCGTGAAGATCCACACGGTCGTCGACTTCCGCTCGGCGCCGTCGCTGCTCGGGGGCCAAGCGGGAGGCGCTCAGGCCGCCGCCGGTGCGACGGGCACGCAGCCGGGTTCGACGTCTTCGCAGGAAGCGAACTCGATCGCCCTGGCGCTCCAGCCGAGCGTGGGCGGTCAAGTGCTCTTTTACGAGATCGAGTAGGCGAGGGAGAACGGCGGACATGCCGACATGGCTGGGCATCGACATCGGGAGCACGAGTGTGAAGGCGGCGTTGATCCGCTCGGCGTACCGCAAGATCGCGCTCGCGCGCCTCGCCACCACCGAGGTCGCAGCGAGTGGCGGGCAAGTGGAGGCAATCCGGGCGGCCGTGAAGCAGGTGATGGAGGGCGAGGCGCATGCCGCCGACGCCATAGCCGTTGCGATCGAAGGGTCGCGAGCGGCGATCCATCGCCTCGTCCTTCCGGCAACCGCGCAGAAGCAGCTCGCAGACGTACTCACGTACGAGCTCGAAGCGCAGGTGCCGTTCGACCTCGAGGGTGCGGTGTTCGACTGGAGGCTGCTGGAACACGGAACCGAGCGGGGAGAGCTTCCCATCGTTGCCGCGGTCGCGCGCATCGAGGACGTGCGAACCCGCATCGACCTCGTGCGAGAGGCGACCGGGCAGGAGCCGGAGCGGGTCGCGGTCGGCGCCTTCGCGCTCGCCGGGCTCGTCCCGTACGTGACGGCGCTCGGAGACGAAGAGGCGGTTGCCATCGTCGACCTCGGCGCCAAAACCAGCGAGGTGCTCGTGCTCGAGCGTGGTGAGCCGGTGTCGGCCCGAACGCTTTCGGCCGGGACCGAGGGCCTGCCGGGAACGGCTCCACAGCTCGCGCGGGACATCGGCATGACGTTCGCCGCGCACCGCTCGCGTGGGGGAACGGCGCCGAGCGCCGTGTACCTCTGCGGAGGAGGGGCGTTCATCGCGGGCGCCGAAGGTTTCTTGTCGAGCGCGCTCGAGATGCCGGTGCGGATCCTCCCGGAGCCGGCGATCGACCTGAATTCGATCGGTGCCGATCGCGCGCAGGAGTTGCCGCGCTACGCCAAAGCGGTCGCTCTCGCTCTGTCGGTCGCCGGGCGAGGAGCCGGGATGAACCTGCGGCGCGGTCCGCTGGCGTTCGAGCGCAGCTTTGCCTGGGTGCGCGAGCGAACTCCCATCCTCGCCGGACTGGCCTCGACCATCCTCGTCAGCTTCGGATTCAGCGCGTGGGCGCGTCTGCACGCGATCCACGTGGAGCACGACGCGCTCGAGAGCGCGCTCGGCGCGGTCACCAAGGAGGTTCTCGGCACCGAGGCCACGACCGCGCAGGACGCCCAGGACTTGCTCGCCAAGGAGGTGGCGCTCACCGACGAAGACCCGATGCCGCACGCCGACGCCTTCGACGTAATGGTCCGGCTGTCGGACGCCATCCCTTCGTCGATGAAGCACGACATCGACGAGCTCGACGTGCAGAAGGGTCACGTCGTCGTTCACGGCGTGGTCGGGGCGATCGCCGACGCGAATGCGATCGCTTCGACCCTGTCGGACGACAAGTGTCTCGCCGACGTGAAGATCAAGAGCACGACGCAGGCCATCGGCGGCGACAGGCAGAAATACGTCCTCGAGTTCGACCTGAAGTGTCCAGAGGACGTCAAGAACGTTCCCAAGAAGAAGGGTGACTCGTCCACGACCACCGCCGCCGCGAGCGGCTCCGGGAGCAAGTGAGATGGCCGGACCCATTCTCGAAATGAGCGCGCGCGAGCGCAGACTCCTGGGGACGCTCGGAGCAGCGGGGGCGCTCGTCTTGCTCCTTGCGGTGCCGTTCGGCCTCGACGCGATCGTGCGATCGAGCGCGTCGGACAACGAAGAGCTGCGCCAGGCCCTCGCCGACGTGCAAGACGCGCGCGGGCGGGTGCGTGAGCGGCAGGCCAAGAAGGACGCGATTGTCCTTCGCTACGCCAAGAAGGCGCCGTCCCTCGCGGGATACTTGGAGCCCGGCGCTCGCCAACAGAAGCTCGAGGTCACCGACTCGACGCCGCTCCCTGACGTGCCCCATGGCAAGCGCTACGTGGAGCACGCGACGAACATTCACCTCAAGAAGACGGGGATGCTGGCGTTCGCGAAGTTCCTCGAGTCCATCGAGGAAGGCGGCTATCCGGTGGCCGTCAATCGCCTGAACATCCGCAAGCGAAGCGGCGAGAACGATTCGTACGACATCGAGATCGGGGTTTCCTCCTACGATCGCACCGAAGTCGCGCCTGCGGGGAGCTCGAAACCGTGAAAGAACGACTCCTGAAATACGCGAAGCACGCGAAGTGGGTCGGGTACCCGCTCTTCTATCTCGCCTGCTTGCTGGTCTTTGCGGCGCTGACCTTTCCGTACGGCAAGTTGAAGGAGCACGTCATCGGCGCCTTCAACGCCCAACAGCATGCGACCGGCGGCAACCAGGAACTCCAGATAGACGGGATGAGCGGCTACTGGCTGAGCGGCGCTCGTTTGAAGGGCGTGCGCCTCTTCACGGCCTCCACCGAGCCCGGCCAGCCTCCCCAGAAGATCGAAATCGAGGAGGCCACCTTTCGCTACGGCATCCTTTCCGCGATCTTCGCGGGCGGCAGCACCGTGTCCTTCGACGCGCACGCGTTCGGAGGCGAAATCAGTGGTTCGTACGAAACCGGCGGGAAAGACCAGTCCCTGGCGCTGTCGATCGGCGCGATCGACATCGGTCGAGTCGAACCGCTCGCGCGGATCCTCGGCGTTCCGCTGCAAGGAAAGATGAGCGGGTCCGTCGAGCTGAAGATGCCCGATGGGCGCGCGTCCAAGGCCACCGGGTCGGTGTCGCTGGTGGCGAGCGACGTCGCGGTGGGCGACGGCAAGGCGAAGATAAAGGGCGCGCTCGCGCTCCCCACGATTCACGTGGGGACGATGACGGTCGGGGGAGAAGCCAAAGACGGGGTCCTCAAGATTACGAAGTTGGCCGCGGGTGGCAAAGACCTGGACTTGCAGGGTGAAGGCCGAATCACGATTCGCGACGTCTCCTCCGAGTCGCTCTGCGACACGCAAGTACGGTTCCGGATCAACGACGCGTACCGTGGCCAGAGCGATATGACGAAGACTCTTTTCGGCGCTCCCGGCTCGAACGCACCCCCGCTCTTCGAGCTCGCGGATCCCCGCATCAAGCAATCGAAGCGAGCCGACGGATTCTACGCTTGGACCATGCGCGGCCCTC
Source organism: uncultured Polyangiaceae bacterium (assembly GCA_964628155.1). GTDB lineage: Bacteria > Myxococcota_A > Polyangia > Polyangiales > Polyangiaceae > Palsa-1150. The sequence continues at coordinate 35,950 of CAZVPE010000018.1, forward strand.
TGAACCGGTTGGACATCATACCGGCCGTGGGCGGCGGAGGGGCCGCACCCTTTGCCACGCCCTGACCGGGGCGGCCGTTCGCTTGACAGTGTACGGCACCCGAGACTTTCCTGTGGGCCGATGCCTCGTCCTCGCTTGCGCGATCGCCCCGGACCGGAGTTCACGCGGTGGGCTCTCCTCGCCGTACCCATCGTCTCGCTCGTGCTTCTCTTTGCAGCGGGCGCGGCCTCTGCGAGGGAGCCTTCGGACGAAGACACGCGCAACGCAGTCGTGCGCATCGAAGTGTCGCGCGCTGGGCACGACTGGACGGCACCGTGGAAGCTCCTGCCACCGGAATCGGTCTCCGGCACGGGCTTCTTGATCGAAGGCGACCGCCTGCTCACCAACGCGCACGTCGTTCGCGACGCCCAGCAAGTGACCGTCAAGAGAAACGACGGCTCCGCTCCGGCCCTCGCGACGGTGGAAGCCGTGGACGACGACTGCGATCTGGCGCTTTTGCGTGTTGCCAGCAAGGTGTTTCTGCGGGGATTGCGCCCGCTTCGGATAGGCGACCTCCCGCAGATTGGGTCGGGTGTCGTCACCTACGGCTACCCGCTGGGGGGGCTGGAGCTTTCGACGACGGCGGGGGTCGTCTCGCGGGTCGAGCACGGCGCGTACCTCGAAGGTCTGTCGAGGCACTTGGTCGTCCAGACCGATGCCGCCATCAATCCGGGCAACAGCGGAGGTCCGGTCGTGCAGCGCGGCACGGTGGTCGGGGTCGCGTTCCAATACGTCACGAGCGCGCAGAGCGTCGGCCTCTTCATTCCCGCTCCGGTCGTGCGCCATTTCCTCGACGACTTCTTGGACGGCCATTACGCGGGCTTTTCGGATCTCCCCGTTCGCGTCCTCCCGCTGAACTCGCCTGCCTATCGACGCGAGCGCAAACTCCCCGACGCCCGGAGCGGGGTGGTCGTTCAAGAAGTGGCTTCCGGCAGCGATCTGGGCGGAGCGCTCGCGCCCGGCGACGTGCTCATGTCGGTCGACGGACAGCGTGTGGCCGACGACGGCACGTGCCTACTGGGAGCCGCTCGCGTTCCCTTCTTTCATTTGGTCGACATGAAGTCGCTCGGGCAACGCGTCCGCTTCGAAGTTTGGCGGGACGGAAGGACCGTCAGCGTGGAGTGGAAAGCGAGTCAGTTTCTGCCGTGGGCGCGTCTTCGACAGGCGCGATCGAAGCCGAGGTATCTGGTTTACGCGGGCTTGCTCTTCGTTCCGTCGACGCTCGAGTATTTTGCCGCCGCGCACCCATCGGGGGCACGAAGGGCGGCCATCCTCCACGAACTCGCGTTCCGGTCGTGGGAGCCCCCCGCGGACCTCGACCGCGAAGTGGTGTTGCTCGCGCGGGTCTTCAGCCATCCCGTGAACGCCGGCGTCGATCTTTCGGTACCGTTCGTGGTCGAGCGCGTGAATGGTCAGACCATCCGCAATCTCGCCGACCTCGCGCGCTTGCTCGATGCAAGCCAGCAAACGCAAGACGTCTTCGAGTTCGCGCCGTTCCACCACGTCGAAGCCATCGATCACGAACAAGCGCGCGCCGCGCGAACGTCCATCCTCACGACCTACGGCATCAGCGATGACAAGAGCCTCTAGCGCCCGGATTCTCGTCGCGGCCGTCATCGCCCAAGGTTGCGTACACCGCGAGGCCCAGCGGCCCGTCGCGACCCAACCCGTATGGACGGCGCCCGTTCGCGCTCCGAGTGAGCCGGACCCCTCCCGGTCCGTCGTCATCGTGCAGGTCGACGGGGTCGACGTCGATTGGAGCGCTCCTTGGGGCTCGGGAAAGCCTTGGACGCGCACGTTGACCGGGATCGCGGTCGATGGCGGCAAAATCCTCGTCAGCGGGTGGGGGTTGCGAAATCATCGGCACGTCGAGATACAGAAGGCCGGGAGCATCGCGCGGGCGACGGCCAAGGTCGCGCTCTTCGACGCTGACGCGGGTCTCGCCGAGCTCACCGTCGAGGACCCGGCGTTCTGGCAAGGCGTGTCGCCGGCCGTGTTGTCCGCGGTGCTCCCGGGCCAGCGAGCGGTGAAACTGCTCCACGCCGTGGCGGAGGGGATGCGCGTCGACGTGTCCGGCGGCGTGGTCACCCGCTTCGAACCGAGCGGTCGTTGCGAGTTCGTTCACATGAAGATCTCGCAGGTCGACACGCAGCACGTCAGCGTCTCGGACGTCGTCGTCGTGGACGGGGAGGTCGCCGGACTCGTAACGAACGCGGCGAACGGCGAAGCGTACGCCGTCGGGTCGCGCACGCTGATCGACTTTGCGAACGAGGCCGCGCACGCGCCCTACCGGGGCTGCGCCACGGCCGATTTCGTGGGCCAGAAGCTGTCGAATCCAGTCCTGCGCGGCTCTCTCGGCCTCGGCCCCGGCGATGGGGGGTGGCTGGTCAGCGAAGTTTGGCCGTTGGGCAGCGCGAGCGGCGCACTCGAGCGAGGCGACGTTCTTCTCTCGGTCGGGGACACCAAAGTCGACAGCGACGGCACGTACGCAGACCCGTCCGCAGGGCGAATCGCGTGCCCGGCCCTCTTCTCGCAGGGCCATCATCCAGGCGACGTGGTCCCGGTCCAAGTGCTCAGGCACGGCGAACGGAAAGCCCTGAGTGTCCAGTTGAAGCGCTGGCCGGGCGACCAAACGCTCGTGCCTTGGTACGCCCCGGAATCGAACGGCTATGCGGTTCGCGGCGGCCTCGTCTTCCAGCGGCTCTCGCACGAGTACCTCCTGACCTTTGGAAAGGACTGGGAGTCCAAGGCCCCCCCTCGGGTCCTCGAGCCCTACGAGCTCGAGCGATGGGCTTCGTCGGCCGAGCGGCAAGGCATCATCGTGCTCACCGGCGTCCTGCCCGTCGCGGCGACGCTCGGCTACGAGCACATCGCAAACCTCGTCGTCGACCGCGTCAACGGGGTTCCGGTGTGGTCGCTCGACGAGCTGCGCGCGGCATTCGCGCACCCGACGGGCGGGTATCACGTCGTCACCTTCGCCCCCGGCCAGAGCGTCCAGCGCATCGTGCTCGACGTTCAAGAAGCCAAAGCGGCCGACGCAAGCGTCCGTGCGAAGTACCACGTCGAGGAAGAAGGGGTGGGGCCCGCCACGCCGCAATGAGATCAGCGGCGCCGGCCGAGGCCCCGGGAGCGCTCACGCAACCGCTCGAGCAATGCGTCTCGGTCGCGCGACAATCGAGGCGGCCCCTCTTCAGACCGTACGGGGGCAGGCTCCTCCTCGACCAATGGGATGGGGGGAGCGGGCAGGGACGGGGACTCCGCCATCGCGGGGAGCGCCGACGGACGTCGCCGATCGCGCATCGCCGTGGCCCGGTCGACGAGAGCCTTCGAGCGCGAATCGAGCCGAGTGAAGCGAAGCGTCAGCCCTCCCGTCCCGAAGTGAGCGTCCGGCTTGTAGCCGACGACCCGACCCTCGCCGCGCAAGACCGCCTGCCCGGACGCGAGGACGAGCTCGAACCGCAGAACGAGTCCGGGCGGGCGCGAAGGCGCGCCGAGGAGCGTGATGCTCGTGCGGGTCAGCGTCTCGAGCTCGTTCTCGAGGAGTTCGTCCTCGGTTTCGAACGGGCGTGCGACGCGGATTGCGACGGGCGGGAGCGAGTCGGCCACAGAACGTGAGGATACGACGGGGCACGCTCGCTTGGCGAGTCGCCCTGAGCGTGCTACGCGCCGCCGTGCCTGCGGGCAGCGCACAAAATGGCGAGAAGAGCGAAAGTGATCGTGGTCGGCTCGGGTGCGCGGGAGCACGCGCTTGCCGCGGCACTTGCCGACGCCGAGCACGAGGTCCTCATCGCCCCCGGCAATGCGGGCACAGCGGCCGTCGGTCGAAATGTCGCAGTTCGTGTCGACGATGTCGATGGAATCGTCCGACTGGCCGACGCCGAGCGCGCGGATCTCGTCGTCGTCGGTCCGGAACTCCCGCTCGTACTCGGCGTGGTCGATGCTCTCGGCACACGCGGAGTGACTGCGTTCGGTCCGAGTCGAGCTGCCGCTCGACTCGAGGCATCGAAGGCCTTCATGAAGGGATTCTGTAAGCGCCACGGAATCCCGACCGCGCCGTTCGCCGTCTTCGACGACCCCGACGCCGCGCAACGACACCTCCGAGAAGACGCGCGGGCTAGAGGCCCCTTCGCCGCTCCACTGGTCGTCAAAGCCGACGGGCTTGCCGCCGGCAAGGGGGTCGTCGTGGCCGATACCGTCGACGAAGCGTGCGCCGCGGTCGACCGCATCATGCGCGGGCGCGAGTTCGGCGACGCGGGACGCGTTCTGGTGCTGGAGGAGCGCCTCTCGGGGGAAGAGGCGAGCTTCCACGTCGTTTGCGACGGAACGCGCGCGGTGGCCTTGGCGCCGGCGCGAGACCACAAGCGCGTTGGGGACGGCGATCGCGGCCCGAACACTGGCGGCATGGGCGCGTACGCGCCCGCAAATGCCGTGACCCCGGAGCTGCACGCCACCGTCATGCGGGACGTCGTCGAGCCCACGCTCTCGGGTATGGCCTCCGAGGGCGCGCCATTTCGTGGGGTGCTTTTCGTTGGACTGATGATCGAGCGCGGCATCCCACGCGTGCTCGAGTATAACGTGCGCTTCGGCGACCCGGAGGCCACCGTGCTCGTGCCCATGTACGACGGCGATTGGTTCGAACTGCTCGAAGGGGCGGCGCTCGGCGATCTTTCTCGCGCGCCGGCGGGCACCGCCCGTGGGGCAGCGCTGTCGGTGGTGATGGCGGCGGGCGGCTATCCGGGAAAGCTGCGGACGGGCGACGCCATCGAGGGCCTCGACGCGCCGTTGCCGCCCGGCGCATTCGTGCGGCATGCCGGAACGGCGCGATCCCCCGACGGCCGCGTCGTCACGAGCGGCGGTCGGGTACTCGCGGTCGGCGCGCATGCGTCCTCACTCGATGAGGCGGCACGGATCGCGTACGACGTGGTCGATAGTATCCGCTGGGAAGGGGAGCATCATCGCCGCGACATCGGGCGCGTCTTTCCAGCCGCCCTCGAGGGAAAATAGGTCATGGCCGAAATCGCTCCGCTCACGCCGCTCCGCTACGACCTGGGCCGCCTCTCAGGTGGACTCGCCAGCGTCCTCTCCCCTCCGTACGACGTCATCTCTCCAGCCGAACGCGCGGCGCTGGCCGCGCGGGATCCGCACAACGTCGTGCGGCTGATTCTGCCCGACGGCGAAGGAGACACCAAATACGCCCGCGCCGCCGAGCTCCTCGGGCAGTGGCGAGCCGACGGCGTCTTGGTGCGCGACTCGGAGCCCTCGTTTTATCGTTTCGACCAGACGTTCCTGCCGCCCGGCGCCGTCGGCGCGCGCGCGATCACGCGGCGCGGCTTTCTTGCCCTCGTGAGAGTCGTGCCTTTCGAGCAACGCATCGTCTTGCCGCACGAGCGCACCCTCTCTGGTCCCAAAGAAGACCGCCTCAAACTCTTCCGGGCGACCCAGACGAACCTCAGTCCTGGGTTCATGCTCTATCGCGATCCGCGCGGCGAACTCGACGGGCCCCTCGCGGAGGGTGAACCAATCGCGGAGTTCGATACGCCCGACGGTATCCACCACGCGCTCGCTCGGGTGCGGGCGGGCGCCGCTCTCCGCGCGATTGTCGAAGGCGTCGCGCGCTCGACGCTGCTCATCGCCGACGGCCACCACCGATACGAAACGGCGCTTCGCTACGCCGGCGAGGTCTCCTCGGCGCATCCGGGCGCCCCTCCGCGCGCCGAGCATCGTTTCTTCCTGACGTTCCTCGTCAACGGCGACGATCCCAACCTCGTCGTGTTTCCGACCCATCGCCACGTGCACTCCCTCGTCGCTTTCTCCTTCGACGACCTCGCGCGCGGAGCGCGCGACACGTTCGTCGTCACGGAACTCGCGCGCGGAGCGGAGGCCGAAGAAATCGTGACTGCGCTTCGCCTCGCCGGACATCACGGCCCGACCGTGGGGGCTGCGGCGGCTGACGGTCGTGTCATGGTGCTGACGCTTCGCGAGGACGCGCACCTCGACACCCATCCGACCCTGGGCCCCAAGCCGGCCGTCCTTCGAAAGACGGACGTGACGCTCCTCCACGCGGGCATCCTCGAGCACCTTCTCGGCATCACGCCGCAAGCGCAAGCCGCCAAGACGAACCTCTTTTATCCGCAGGACGCGCGGGCCGCCCTCGCAGCGCTGCGTAGCGGTACCGGGAACGTGCTCTTCCTCATGAACGCGACGCCGGTGGCCCAAGTTCGCGAGGTGGCGGAAGCGGGCGAGGTGATGCCGCAGAAGAGCACTTTCTTCTACCCGAAAGTGCCGACCGGCCTGGCGATCCACACGCTCGATCCCGGCCGACTGGTAGCCGGTGTGTAGGCAACGTCACTACGCGACGGCCTCGGTTGAGGCGGCGCGATCCTTGCTCGTGCTTGCGCTGGCGCGCGAGAAATGGCGTGCTTAGGATGGCTGAAACGCAGCCGACATTCTTCCCAAGGGCGCGCCGCGTCAGCGCCTATCGCGAGAGGTAGCGAGAAAATGTCCGAGAAGAAGCAGACCCCCGCACGAGAGGAAGACGAGGCAATCCAGTTCGGCGACGAATTACCCGTCTTGCCGATCCGCAACGCAGTCCTTTTTCCGGGCGCCGTAGCGCCCTTCGACGTGGGCCGCGAGAAGTCGGTCGCGCTCGTGGAAGACGTGGACAACCTGACGGCGCCCGTCATCGCCATCTTTGCGCAGCGGGACCCGTCGACCGACGATCCCGGCAAAGACGACCTGCATCACGTCGGATGTGCAGCGCGCGTGCTCAAGGCGCTCAAGCACAGCTCGGGCAACTATTCGCTGATCCTGCAGGGGCTCACGCGGATAAGGCTCGACACGATGACCCAGACCGGCCCCTACCTCAAAGCGAAGGTCAGCCGGCTACCCGAGCAGAATGCCGCGGACGACGAGGCCGAAGCGCTGAGCATGAGCCTGCGGGACATCGCCAAGCAGGTAATCCAGCTCATGCCCGAGCTTCCGCGCGAAGCCGGGTCGCTCATCGACTCGATTCAGGCTCCCGGGGCCCTCGCGGATCTGGTGGCAGGCAACCTCGATGCCCCCGTGGACGAGAAGGCTTCTCTCCTCGAGATGATCGACGTCAAAGAGCGCATTCGAAAGGTGCTCAAGCTTCTGACGCGGCAGCTCGAGATCCTCAAGATGCGCGAGCGCATCAACTCCCAAATCAAAGAGGAGATGGGGAAAAACCAGCGCGAATACGTCCTCCGCCAGCAGCTCAAGGCCATTAAGGAGGAGCTCGGCGAGGACGAGGGCGACCAGGGGGACCTCGACGGCATCGAGGAGCGAATCGCGAAGGCCAACCTCCCGCAGGAGGCCGAGCAGGTCGCCAAGAAGCAGCTCAAACGCCTCCGCAACATGCAGGTCGGAAGCGCCGAATACACGGTCGTGCGCACCTACCTAGACTGGATCCTCGACCTTCCGTGGCACGTGCAGACGCCCGACAACATGGACATCGGCGCCGTGCGCAAGGTGCTCGACGAGGATCACTACGGCCTCGAGAAGGTCAAGAAGCGGATCCTCGAGTACCTCGCCGTTCGTAAGCTGAAGAAGGACAAGAAAGGCCCGATCCTCTGCCTCATCGGTCCGCCCGGCGTCGGCAAGACCTCGCTCGGCCGGAGCATCGCACGCGCGCTCGGACGCAAGTTCGTCCGCATCTCGCTCGGCGGCGTTCACGACGAGGCCGCGATCCGCGGTCACCGGCGCACGTACGTAGGGGCTCTCCCCGGTCAGATCATCCAGGGAATGAAGAAGGCGGGCACGATCAACCCCGTCTTCATGATGGACGAGGTGGACAAGATTGGGCACGACTTCCGCGGCGATCCGGCGGCGGCGCTTCTCGAGGTGCTCGACCCCGAACAGAACAACACGTTCGCGGATCACTACCTCGAGATCCCGTACGATCTCTCGAACGTGATGTTCGTCGCCACGGCGAACATCGCCGATCCGATCCCGGCGCCGCTTCGAGACCGCATGGAGATTCTCGAAATTCCGGGTTACACGCGGCGCGAAAAGCTCGCGATCGCCCGCCGGCACCTGGTTCCGAAGCAGCTCGAAGAGCACGGAATCACCAAAGAGATGCTGGACATCACCGATCCGGCCGTCGATCTCGTCATCGACACGTACACCCGCGAGGCCGGGGTGCGAACGCTCGAGCGTCAAATCGCCAGCATCATCCGCGGCGTTGCCGTGAAGATCGCCGAAGGGGACACGACCGCCCGCAAGATCGAGGGGGAAGAGCAGGTCCGCGAGTTCCTCGGGCCGCAGAAGTTCACAAGCGAAGTTGCGGAGCGCACAGAAGAAGCGGGAGTGGCGACGGGGCTCGCGTGGACGAGCGTCGGCGGCGAAATCCTCTTCATCGAGGCGACCCGTATGTTCGGGTCCGGGAAGTTGCAGCTGACCGGGCAGCTCGGCGACGTCATGAAGGAGTCTGCGCAGGCAGCGTTGTCGTACGTCCGCACGAACGCCGAGCGCTACGGCATCGCCAAGGATTTCCTCGAGAAGAGCGACATCCATATCCACATCCCGGCCGGTGGTATGCCGAAAGATGGCCCGAGCGCCGGCGTCACGATGTTCACCGCGCTCGTGTCGATGCTGACGAGGATCCGCGTCCGTCACGATGTCGCCATGACCGGCGAGATTACGCTCCGCGGGCGCGTTCTGCCCATCGGGGGTCTCAAAGAGAAGGTGCTGGCGGCGCACCGAGCGGGCATCAAGCGCGTGCTCGTCCCGGAGCGCAACAAGGCGGACCTCGACGAGGTGCCTGCCGAGGTCAAAGGCGAGCTCGAATTCGTGTTCGTCAGCAAGATGGATCAGGTGCTCGAAGCGGCGCTCGAAGAGATGCCCAAGCCCAAGCCGGAAGAGAAGACGGCGCCGCAACCAATCCCGTCCAACTAAAGAAGACGGGCGCTTTTCGCCGATAGCGGCGCGATCCCGGCGTCGAGCGTGCTCGCGTACGGGAGTCTAAGCATTCGTCACATCGTGTTGTGAACCGGCTGGTCCGGCTATTAAACCTCACCACCCGGAGCAGCTCCGTTATCGCGAGCCCGAAGACACCCCTCTCCGCTTGCGGAGAGGGGCCGGGGGTGAGGTTTTCCTCGCTGCTGCGCGGCGGCCTTTTCACGGACCGAGTCCGTTGTAAGCTCGCGGGATGAAACCGATTCGCGTGGGGCTTCTCGGCTGTGGCACCGTCGGGGGCGGCGTCCTGCGGCTTCTTCGCGAGAGCTCCGAGTACGTCGCCCAAAGCATCGGCGCTCCGCTCGAAGTCGCGCGGGTACTCGTGCGAGACACCGGAAAAGAACGCGTCGTGGCGCTCGACCGCGGGCTTTTGACGACAGATCCCGAAGCGCTCCTCGGGGACGCGACGATCGACGTCTTCGTGGAGGTCATGGGCGGGGTCGATCCGACGCGCGCATACGTCGAGCGTGCCATCGATACGAAGCGGAGCGTCGTCACGGCCAACAAAATGCTCCTCGCCAAGCACGGCCCGGCTCTGGTCGACCGCGCCATCGCGAACGGGGTGGACCTCGGCTTCGAAGGGTCGGTCGGGGGGGGGATTCCCGTCGTGCGGGTGCTCCGCGATGCGCTCGCATGCGACTGGGTCGTGCGACTCGAGGGGATCGTCAACGGGACGTGCAACTACGTGCTGACCCGCATGCACGACGATGGATTGGCGTTCGACGACGCCGTCCGCGAGGCGCAGGAAAAGGGATACGCCGAGGCCGATCCGAGCCTCGACGTCGACGGTCACGACGCGGCTCACAAGCTCGTGGTGCTGGCCATGCTGGCCTTCGGCGCCCGCGTGGACGCCGAGCGCGTCCCCACCGAGGGGATCCGCGGCATCGACCCGATCGACCACCGCTTCGCCGAGAGATTCGGCTTCGCCATCAAGCACATGGCGATCGGCCGCGAGCGCGGCGACGGCATCGAACTACGGGTCCATCCCGCGCTGGTTCACCGCGATACGCCGCTCGCCAACGTCGGAGGTGTGCTCAACGCCATCGCGCTCGAGGGGCGCGCGCTCGGTCCTTGTCTCTTGTCGGGCCGCGGCGCGGGCGACATGCCGACCGCCGTCAGCGTCGTGGCCGACGTGCTCGACGTCGCTCGCGCTCGGCTGAGCGGTTTCGCGGGACTCGCGACTCGGAGCATTCAGACCAAGACGCGTCCGCTCGCGTCCATCGACGAAGTCCGGACCCGCTACTACCTGCGTTTCCAGGCCCATGACCGGCCGGGAGTTCTCGCGCGCCTCGCGGGTGCCCTGGGCGACGCCGGCGTCTCGATCGAGCAGATGGTGCAGGAGGGCGGGGGCGGCTCGAGCGGCGTGCCGGTGCACATCGTCATGTTGACGCACGAAGCCCTCGAGCGCGACGTACGTAGCGCTCTCGACACCATCGCCCACAGCGGGGTGGCCGCTTCGTCGCCGCGGCTCATTCGGATTCTATAGGTCGACCTGTTCGACTTCGCCGACCTCGCCTCCAAGGAAGCGGGCCGCGGTCTCACGAAAGGTCCGTGGAAGGTCGGTCACGAGCAGCTGGACCACCCCTGCGCCGGTCGCTTTGCGTGCCATCCCCCGCGCTTCCAAGAAATCGCGAACGCCGGCGGCCATCGCGGTTGCGCTGTCCACGACCGCGACGTCCGGGCCGATGCGCGCGCGCACTTCGGCCTCGATCACTTCCCGCAAGAGCGGGTAGTGCGTGCATCCGAGCAGGACGACGTCTGCTCTCGCGAGCGCCAGCGGTTCGATGTACCGGCGCACGACGAGCCGCGGCACCTCACCTGCCGTCCAGCCCTCCTCTGCCAGTGGAACGAGCAGCGGCGCCGCTTGCCCGATGACTTCGGCGCGGGTCGACACCTGGGCCACGGCCCGGGGGTACGCCCCCGACGCGATGGTCCCCGCCGTTGCGAGGACGCCGATGCGGCCGGTGCGCGTCGCAGCGACGGCGGCGCGCGCCCCCGGCTCGATGACCCCCAGCACCGGGATGTCCAGTTCGACGCGAAGCCGCTCGGGCGCGACCGCGCTCACAGTGTTGCACGCGACGATGATCGCCTTGACCTTGCGCGCGACCAAGTGGCGCGCACATCCGAGCGCGTACTTGATCACGGTGCTCGCGCCCTTCGTCCCGTACGGCACTCGGGCCGTGTCTCCCAAGTAGACGATGCTCTCCGAGGGCAAGGCTTCGCGCAGCGCACGCACCACTGTGAGACCGCCCAGACCCGAGTCGAAAACGCCCAGCGGGGCATCGGTGTCGGCGGCCGTCAACTGGCTCATGCCCGGGCGCGCCGCGCGTCGCCCGCTCCGATCACGAGATCGAGCACGGCCATCCGTATCGCGATGCCCGCCTCGACCTGGTCGAGGATGACGCTCTGCGGACCGTCGGCGACCGACGACGCGATCTCGACCCCCCGGTTGATCGGCCCCGGGTGCATGACGATCGCATCTGGCTTGGCGCGACCCATGACGCGATCGTTCAGCCCAAAGGTGCGGGCATACTCGCGCGTGCTAGGGATCATTGCTCCCGCGAGGCGCTCGGTCTGAATGCGGAGTGCCATGACGACGTCGGCGCCGTCGAGGGCGTCCTCCAGCCGAGCGACGACGCGCACGCCCGGCCCGAGCGCTTCGGCGGCCCGTGGCATGAGCGTGCGTGGTCCGCAGAGACGAACCTCCGCTCCGAGGGCGCCGAGCAGGAGCGCATTGGAGCGGGCGACCCGAGAGTGAAGGATGTCCCCGCAGATGGCGACGACGAGTCCCTCGAACCGCTTTCCCTTGCGGCCGATCGTAAAGGCGTCCAGGAGCGCCTGCGTCGGGTGCTCGTGCGAGCCGTCCCCCGCATTCACGATCGACGCGTTGATGTGGGCGGACACGAAGTCGGGCGCCCCCGACGCGGGATGCCGGAGCACGATGGCGTCCGCGCGGAGCGCTTCGAGATTCCGCACGGTGTCGAGAAGGGTTTCGCCCTTGGTGATGCTCGACGTCTGGGGAGTGACGTTGACGACATCGGCCCCCAGGCGCTTGGCCGCCGCTTCGAACGAGGTGCGCGTGCGCGTCGAAGATTCGAAGAACAGATTGACGACGGATCGTCCGTGGAGAACGCGAGCGTTCTTCGCCTCGTCGCGCGGCATGGCAAACCACCGCCGGGCGGCGTCGAGCACGTGGAGGATGTCCGCGCGCGAGAGCTGCGCGATACCCAGCAAATGACGGTGGGTCCACATGGCGGTGCGATTGGCGCCACTTTCCGCGACGCGCGCGGCGGCTGTCAATGCCGGTCCGCGTTCCTGGACGGCGCGCATCTTCCGGGCAATTCTCTCGGCTCCTGAATTCTTCCCCGTAAGCGTGCCCGTGCCCGTGCCCGTACACGAAACCTCGTGCGACGAG
>CAZVPE010000019.1:0-1076 GCA_964628155.1 uncultured Polyangiaceae bacterium
GCGCCCTGGCGTGGGCCTTTTCTCGAAGGCCGAGCACGATGTGACGAATGCTTAGACGGGAAGTACGCTCCGCGCGCACGCCGCCGGCCTCGCTTGCTCTCGTCGAAAATCACCAGGCTTCACAGATGGGTGCCCGCAGACAGATCTAGGGCGCGGCGGACGCTCTGCCCGTCGATTGGCGGGCGACAGCAGGGTCTCGCTTCTCGTCCTTTTCGACCCGGCCGTCCCGCAAGGTGACGACCCTCGGCATGCTCGCGGCTAGCGCCGCGTTGTGGGTGACGACGACGACCGTCGTGCCGCGCTGCCGGTTGATGCCGAAGATGAGATCGTGAATCTGGACGCTGGTCGTCGAGTCGAGGTTGCCGGTCGGCTCGTCAGCGAGCAGGAGCTTCGGCTCGAGCACGAGCGCGCGGGCAAGGGCCACCCGCTGCTGTTCTCCACCGGAGAGCTCACCCGGCCGGTGCAGCATCCGCTCTTTGAGCCCGACCTCTTCGAGCAGCGCGCGGGCGCGGGGCTCGAGGTCACGTTTGGGGCTGCCCTGGACCAGGCCGGGCATCATCACGTTCTCGACCGCGTTGAACTCGGGGAGCAGGTGGTGAAACTGGAAGACGAAGCCGATCGTGCGGTTGCGCAGCTCGGCGAGGCGCCATCCCGGGAGCGAAGTGACCTCCTCGCCGGCGATTTGAATCGATCCCTTCGTCGGCACGTCCAGCGTACCGATGCAGTGAAGAAGCGTCGACTTGCCAGCCCCCGAGGCCCCGACGATGCCTATCATTTCGCCGTCGCCTATCTCGAGGTCTACGCCCCGCAAGACTTCAAGCGTGCGTCCCATGTGACGGAAGGACTTCTGCACGTTGGTGGCGACGACGAGCGCGTTCGGCACGGTGGCGTCTCACTAGCACGAAGAGACGCGCGGCGTTCGGCGGAGGGGCAAGCGTTCCGTCCTCCAGCGCAAGCAGGCGTGCGGCCGGTGCTCCCCGCGTCGCCTCACTGAGGCGGAGGCGGAGGCGGCGGGGGGGGCGGGGGCGGCGGCGGAGGCGGCGGAGTGGAGTTCGGGGGAGGCGGAACGGAAGGGG
>CAZVPE010000019.1:1086-45045 GCA_964628155.1 uncultured Polyangiaceae bacterium
GTGTGTGTGGGGGGGGGGGGGGCGGGTCGGGGGGGGGGGGGGGGGGCGTCGGGGTGCCCGTGTCCGGCTGCACGCACGCCGAGAGGTCGAAGAACATGAACTCCAGCGCGGCCGCCTGGGGGGTAAGCCCGTTGGTCTTGCACTCGGTGGGGAACGGCTTGCTCGGATCGGAGTTGTCGCCGCCGGCTCCGTTCACGGCGGCGTTCATGTGCAGATCGGTGAAGACCGCGCGTCCGCATTGCGCGCCCGCCGCCGAACCCACCGGCGTGTTGAAGCTCATGTACTGAATCGAGGGCCGCATCTGCGTGTCGTTGGGGTTCATCGGCACGGTGATCCACGCTTGGGTCGGCGCGTTGACCGCGGTCACGGAGTGCTGCCCTTGGTAGATCGAGAGCTGCGTGCGCGTCGGCGTAGCGCCGACGTTCACGAGCCAGTCGGCGAGTGCGTTGCCCTTCGGAAAGGTCGTGTTGACGTACCCGGTGATGGGCTCGGGCATTTTCTTGCCGACGCCGATGTAGTTCGCCGTGCCTTGCATCGCGGCCGAGCCGTGGAGCAGCCAGTAGAAGTGGAGGTGGTCGAAGAAGACCCTTCCGCCCGCGTTGAGGTACGCCTCGGGGTTCGGCAGGTACGGCTGTTTGGCGCTTGCGTATTGGCTGCCCTCGCAGGAGAGCATCATGATGTCGTAGTCCTCCATTTTCGTCACGTTCGACCAGAGGGTCGCCGCAGACGAGAACGTCGCTCCGCCGGTGCTGAAGCTGCTGGTCCCCGCGCCGCCTCCCGTGGGCCCCGTGAGGTCCCCGCCGTAGTAGAGGTGCACGCGGCCCGTCCCCGTGTCCGTGGTGAACTCCGAGTCGGCGATTCCGATCCGCCGGAGGAGGCACTCGAGCGCGTCCGAACCGCCCGTGGTGAGCGCTATCTGCGGGATGTTTCCCTCGCTCTGGGTCCGCGGCAAGCGCGTGAGGTTGGGGTCCATGATGGGATTGTCGACGCAAGCAGTGACCGTCGGGATGGTCACCTGCCGCCGCCACTTGCCCACTTGAATCACGAGCGGGATGTTGGCCCCGGCCGGCACGTTCGTCAGACTGAAATGCCCCGCGGCGTCGGTGAGCGCATCGGTGATCGGGCTGCCCGAGGCCGTAGCTCCACAGACGTCGCACGAGGCACCGGTCGGAATGGGCGCCAGCGGGGCGTTCGGGACGTAGACCAGAGCGTTGTAGATGGGATTGACCCCCGCGGGGTCGAACACGGTTCCGCTCAGCGACGTCGTCGCGCCCCCCGTGCACATCGCCACGTTGCACGCGATGCCGCTGCAAGCGCCGCCGGTTCCCGTCCCGGGGCAAAGGTTGGGCACGCCGCCCGATCCGCATGTCATTGCGTTCGGGCACGCCATTCCGCAGTCGAGCGCTCCGCCGCACCCGTCGCCGATCATCCCGCAGTACTGAGCACCGCCCGGGCCCGTGCACGTTCCCTTCGTACAGTTGGCCGGCGCGCACACATGGTCGATACCGCCTCCCCCGCAGGTTCCTCCGTTGGGACACGCGCCGCAGGGAAGGGTGCCGCCGCATCCGTCTCCGATGGTGCCGCAGAAGTCGCTCCCGCCGTTTGCGCACGTGAGGCGCGAGCAGCCCGATTTCACGCATACGCCGCTCGTGCACGTCGCTCCCGCCGCGCAACTTCCACAATCCACGGAGTGACCGCATGAGTCACCGATCTTTCCGCAGAACTGGCTCGTCCCGGACTGGCAGGCGATCGGCATACAGCTCGCGCCGCCGACGCATAGGCCAGACTGACAGCTCGAATCGCCCGTGCAGCTCGGACACGTCATTTTCCCGCCGCATCCATCACCGATCGTACCGCAGTACTGGCCTCCGATCGGGGTGCACGTGACGCTTCCGCACTGGCCCGCCGCGTCCTTTCCGCCGGCGTCGATCTCGAGGACCGGGCCCCCGGCTCCGGACGAGTTGCCAGGCGAGTTGCCAGGAAGGAGGCCTACGCCGCCCGCGCTCGCGTCGTCACCGCCGCCCGAGGCGCCAAATCCGAGATTCGTGCGCGAGGAAGCGCAGCTCGCGCCGACGAGGCCGACGAGCAGCCACATCACCGCGGCGCTCAGAATCGGTGAAAAATTCTTGGATTTCGGCACGGAACGGGTCCCTTCCCTGAAAAGCGGCCACCGACCTCCCTAAATGCTTCTCGAGGGAGAAATGGACCGCCTCCACCAAAAAAAATGACGCGTCCGGCGGTCGTGCGCAAACCGCCTCCGGGTCATTCGGTGGGATTCACGAGGGGATTTGCTCTCAGCGATGCTCGCCGCCGCGTCCCCTCGGCGCCGCCGCCGGGCGCCCGGGACGTCCCCGAGACGGCTCGTAGGTGCGCCGCGGGGGGCCCCCCCGCGCGCGATGTTCGTAGAGGCCCGCCGGCTCTCGGTCGTAGTGTCGCCACCGAGCGCCATCGCGGTAGTACCACCGACCGCCGTACCAGTAAGAGGCGTGCCCCTCGAAATACACGGGCTCGGCGGTGGCGAAGTACGCGTTCGGCGGGTAGTCGTCATAGGGCCCCGGATACGCGGGTCCCACTTCCACGCCGCAGGCGGAGATAGCGCCGAGCAGCGTGCCCAGGCCCGCGGCCAAGGCAAACTTCGCAAGGATTCGGTGCCATCGGATCATGGGCTCACCTTACCGGTCGGGTCGTGGGCGGCATGGGCCCGGAGCCTCTCGCCCAGCTTCGCGCGCTGTTCGGGAGTGAGTACCGGGTTCGCAGCCTCCACGATGTGTGCCAAACGCCACTCCCCCCAGCTCACCATGTGGGCGTTCGCCGCACTCGCCATCGTCAGTGCTCGGGCGTCGAACCGATCGGTCTGGAATGCATCGCCGAACGCGCGAACGTAGGCTTCGATTTCTCGTGGGTCGAGCTGAGGCGCGCCCTTCATGGCCTGGCCGAGGGCCGCGCGAATGGTGTCGACTTGGTCCCGCGAGAGCCCGAGATCCTCGGTCAGCGCGGCGAGATGATCGCCCTCCGGATTACCGGGGCCGGTTTCCAGGTTCGCCATCTGCCAGACCGCCCAGTGCGCCTCGACCTTGTCCGCGAGCGCCGCGCGCTGGGGTTGCGTGAGCACGGAGTGGAGATCGTTGAGCGCCGAGGCGGCCGCGTCAGGGGTCGCGGCGGCCGCGGACGTCACCTGGGCGATCTCGGCTTCGACCTTCGCGCTGTCCATCTTGCCGGCGGCGAGTCCGTCGGCAAGCGTTGCAAAAAGGCCTTCCTCTGCCGAGCGCGCCGGCGCCATCCGCGCGTGCAGATCGGTTTGGATTTTCTCGACGGCTGCCCGCTCATCCGGCGAAACCCCCAGAGTATCGAGGCTCATCGCAATGAGAAGCGTGATCCCGCCGTGATGGTGAAAGCGGTGATGCTCCGTCAGATCGCCGGTAGCGTCGTCCTCGGCAGCCGCACTCGCTGCGGTCGCCGGGGGCGGGTTGTTCGCCGCACCGCTTCCGCAGGCCAAGGACCCGACGCCGGCTCCGAGGACGAGGCACAGGCCGGCGCACCACGCAAAGCTCATGGAAGCCATTGGCGGTCTCCTCCTTATTCGGTTCTCCACCGATGCGACGTACCCTACACGATTGCTTCGCTCCCGTCAGGCCGGCTCTCTCCCTCGTGCGTGCGTCGACGCCTACTCGTAGCGGAGGCCATCGACGGGCCTCAGCTGCGCAGCCTGCTTGGCGGGAAATATCGTGGCGAGGGTGCAAATGGTCAGCGCGGCGACCGTGACGGCGGCGTAGTCCCACCCGCTCACGTTGATCGGGAGCCGATCGATGTAATAGACGTCCGGGTCGAGGCGAAGACCGAACCAGGCAAGCCCCGTGCATAGCGCGACACCGGTCGACACCCCGAGGATCGTCCCGATGCCGCCGATGATCATTCCTTCGCTCATGAACGTGCGCAGGATCGTCCCGTCGGTAGCGCCGAGCGCCTTGAGGATCGCGATCTCTTTGGCCTTCTCGGTCATCATGAGAAGCAACGTACAAATGATGCAAAAGCTCGCGACGATGATTTCGATCGACAAAATGAGAAATGTGGCAATTCGCTCGAGCTTGAGGGCACTGAAAAGATTCCTGTTCATCTCACGCCAATCGCGCACGCGGAGATCGCCGCGCCCCAGCGCGGACGCGACCCCGGACGTGAGGCGGTCGGCGTTTTCCGCGTCTTCTCCCCTGACTTCGATTGCCGTGATTTGACCCTGGGTGGCAAAGTAACTCTGCGCTTCGTCCAGCCGGGTGTACACGTGCGTCGCGTCGTATTCGTACATGCCGCTGTAGAAAATCGCGGCCACCCGGAACTTGCGTGTCTTGGGCATCACCCCCATCGGCCCGAGGTCGCCGAGCGGCGAGACGAGCGTGACGTCGTCTCCGACGTACACGTGAAGCGTCTTCGCGATCTCTCTGCCGATGACCAGTCCCGGACGGAGCGGCGGCGCGTCGAGCGCGCGGCGCACCGTCGGGTCGAGGTCGTCGCCGAGCGGCGGCAGCTCGGGGCCTTTCGTGTATTCCTCGCCGCCCGGGCCAATCCCAATGACCTCGTCGGGCGGGATACTCCGCAATTTCTCGGGATCCTCCAAGTACGCGAGCTTGTCGGCGACGTTGACCGGTGCCTCGATGTTCTTGCGTAAATCGATGACGCTTCCGATCGTGCCGGGGTCGATGCCCTGTACGATCACCCCCGCGAGATTCGATGTGCTCGAGATCATGACTTCGCCCTGCGCGACGGGCGTCGCCGCGGCCACTCCCGGCACGGCGCGGACGCGAGCGAGCGCCGCGTCGAAGTCGCCCCAAGGCGACTGGCTCGTCATGTCCACCACGATGTGCGCGGTGTTTCCCAGAATCTTGCGCTTCAGGTCGGCGCTGAAGCCGCCCATGACGCTGATCGCGCTGGAGAGCGAGAACGACGCCAGAGCGACCGCGAAGATCGAGAGTCCGCTGATGAGCGTCAGAAAGCCGCTCTTCTTGGCGCGGACGTGCCGCGCGGCGACGTAGGTCGCAAACGGCCCTCGCTCGAGGCGGTCGAGCGCCCACGGCAAGAGAGCGACGACCGTGCCCACCAGAAAAAGGACACCGGTCGCGATTGCGGCGGACCGCACGAGGGCGTCGCGCAACGTCCAAGCGGAGCCCCGGAGCACCGGCAGCGCCTCGGTCCAGAACGTGAAGCCGACGAACATCGCGCCGAGTCCGGCGCAGATGCTTTGGAGGACGCCGCGCGTCGTCTCGCGTCGGCGAAAGTCGATGCGTGCCCGAAACAAGAGGAACGCGATCGCGGCGAGCGCGATGGCGGCCGTCACTGCGACGGCGGGGGCGGGGAACGTCTTCACGCGGACTTCCCGCGCGCGCCCGCCTCAGGCCGCAGCAGCGGGAACAGGATGACGTCGCGAATCGACGCCGAGTTCGTCAGCGCCATCGCCAAGCGGTCGATTCCCATTCCGAACCCGGCCGTCGGCGGCATTCCGTGCTCGAGGGCCCGGACGTAGTCTTCGTCGTAGTCCATCGTCTCCTCGTCGCCTCGTTCGCGCCGCTCGACCTGGGCGCGGAAGCGGGCGGCTTGATCGTCGGGATCATTGAGCTCGCTGAAGGCGTTGCATACCTCCCGCCCGTGGACGAAGAGCTCGAAGCGATCGGTCAGCTCGGGGCGCTGGTCGTTGCGGCGGGCGAGCGGCGAGATTTCGAACGGGTAGTCCTTGACGAAGACCGGCACCGACCGCTTGCCGTCCGCGCTCCTGTAGTCCTCGGTGAGGAACGGCTCGACCGCGTACTCGTAACAAGCAAAGAGCCGCTCACCGTCGCTCTCGCACTTGCCGAGGCCTCTTCGGAGATTGCCCCAGTCGATCTCTTTCGCACGGGGAGACGACTTCGCCCATTCTTTGATTTGCTCTGCGAAGTCCGAACGCAGGAGCTCGACCAGCCCGGCCCCGCCGCGGTCCTCCACCGCCGCGACCCACTGGGGGATCGCGGTGCGCTCGGCGGCCATCGCGACCGCGCGGTCCATCGGGACGCGAACGAACGGTTCGTCCAGCGTGAACGGCCGCGCTGCCTTCCAGATCGCGTGCGCCGCCGGCATCGCGGCGGAGAGCTTCGTGTCGATGCCCCGGAGGAGCTCCTCCGAGAAGTCCATGAGATCGTCGTACGTCGCATAAGCCCAGTAGAACTCGAGCATCGTGAACTCGGGGTTGTGACGCGTGCTCACCCCTTCGTTCCGGTAGCACCGGCCGATCTCGTACACGCGCTCGAGCCCGCCCACGACCAGGCG
The DNA here is from genome assembly GCA_964628155.1 of uncultured Polyangiaceae bacterium. Taxonomy (GTDB): domain Bacteria; phylum Myxococcota_A; class Polyangia; order Polyangiales; family Polyangiaceae; genus Palsa-1150. Next base: position 7,375 of record CAZVPE010000019.1, read on the forward strand.
CTTGAGGTAGAGCTCCGGCGCGATTCGCATGTAGAGGCGCATGTCGAGCGCGTTGTGGTGGGTCACGAAGGGGCGCGCCGCGGCCCCTCCGACGAGCGGGTGCATCGTCGGCGTCTAGACCTCGAGAAAGTCGCGCGCGTCGAGGATCTGGCGGGTCGCGCGCACGATGTGGCTTCGCGCGCGAAAGACGTCGACCACCGGTGGATTGGCGACGAGGTCGACATAACGCTGGCGATAGCGGAGCTCGACGTCGGTCAGCCCGTGCCACTTCTCGGGCAAGGGCCTGAACGCCTTGGTCAAAAGGCGCAGAGAGCTCGGTACGACGGAGAGCTCTCCGCGTTTGGACGCGGTGAGCGCCCCCTGGGCTTCGACGAAGTCACCGACGTCGATGTCGCCCAATCGGTCGTAATCGCCTTTCAGGACGGCCTGGTCGAGCATGAGCTGGATCTCGCCGGTCCGGTCCCGGATGCGCGCGAACGACAGGGCACCGGTCGACCGGAGGGCGATGACCCGACCGCAGACGCGAGCAAGCCTCCCGCGTGCTGCCAGCTCGACCGAGGCCGCAGCGTACTTGTCCCCCTCGCAAGCCGCCGAGACGCGCTGGCGAACCTCGGCGATGTCGTCCACGGCCCCGCGCCGACCCACGTCGTTGGCGAACGGGTTCTCGCCGCGCGCCCGTACGCGCGCCGCCTTCGTGCGTCGTGCGTCGATGATCGATTGCTCGGCCGAGACCGGATCGCGCGTGGGTTGGGTTGGCTTCGTCGTCGGCTCGTCCGCCATGTCGCTCTCTTCCGGCGCCTCGTCGCAGGACCCATCGTGCCGGTCCGCAAACGCCCGCACCTCTCTCGGGGCTACGTCTCTCGGGGCTACGTCGCTTCTGCTTCTTCCGCCAGGCCGCCTTTCCTCAACGTCCCACCGGCAGCCGCCAAGAGGTAGGCCTCGATGAAGTCGTCGAGCTCTCCGTCGAGGACCGCGTCCACGTTGCCGTTCTGATGGCTCGTGCGAAGGTCTTTCACGAGCCGATAGGGCTGAAGGACATAGCTCCGGATCTGATTGCCCCACGCGATTTGCGTCTTGCTGGCCGCCTGCGCGGCGGCCTGCTCCTCGCGCTTTTGGGTCTCGATATCGTAGAGCTTGGCCTTCAGCATCTTCAGCGCCATGCGGCGGTTTTGGTGCTGGGACCGCTCGGCCCGACACACGATGACGATCCCGCTGGGGAGGTGCTTGAGCCTCACCGCAGTCTCCACCTTGTTGACGTTCTGGCCGCCTTTGCCGCCGGCTCGCATCGTCGTGATCTCGATGTCCTCGTCTTTGACCTGGATGTCGATCTCGTCTTCGATGTCCGGCGTGACCTCGACCGCGGCGAAGGCGGTCTGCCTGCGCGCGTTGGCGTCGAACGGTGAGATGCGCACCAGGCGGTGAACGCCGTTCTCGCTCCGGAAGTAGCCGAAGGCGTGGTCGCCCTGGACACTGAAGCTCGCGCCGTCGATCCCGGCCTCGTCGCCTTCCTGATAGTCGATCATCTCGGTCTTGTACCCACGCCGCTCGCACCAGCGCAGGTACATGCGCACGAGCATCTGCGCCCAATCCTTCGCGTCGTTGCCCCCGGTGCCGGGATGGATGCTCACGATCGCGCCCGCATGGTCGACCGGGCCGGAGAGCATGCGCTCGAGCTCCGCGCCGCGAACGCGCGTTCGGAGCGATGGGAGCTGCGCGGCGGCTTCGTTCATGGTCGCCTCGTCGTTCTCCGACGCACCGAGCTCGCCGAGGACGATCGCGTCGTCCAAGTCGCCCGTCAGCTTCTCGATGGCGCCGAGCCGCTGCTCGAGGCTCGATCGGCGCCGGGTGACCACCTGAGCCTTCTTTTGGTCGTCCCAGAACCCGGGGGCCAGCGTCTGCTGCTCGAGCTCGGCGATCTGCGCTTTTACTTTGGGGAGGTCAAAGATGCCCCCTTAGCGCCATGAGGCGCCGTTGGAGGTCGGTGAACTCGTCGCGCGTTTCGCTCCACATATCGCCGGACCGAGACGTTTAACTGCGGGGGACCAAAGGGTCAAGCCGAACGCAAGCGAGGAGCCGAGGCGAGGCACTACGGCCGCTCTTCTTCGGCCGAATCTGCCGGTGAATCTCGGGGCGGAGCCGTTCGCGAGGCGCGTCTCAGCTCCCTCGAGAACCAGCCGCTCGTCAGGACGTCGAGCGTGGCCAGCGCCTCGGATTCTCGCAGGCGCGCCTGGAGCTCCTCCGGCGAGTCGGCTGCTCCTTCCTCCGCCTCGAGACCTGCACGCCTCCACGCAAAGAGCACTTCGAGCGTGCGCTCCGCCAATCTCGACCGAGCGTTCTCCCGCTCCAGCCGCGTCCGCTCGAACGCGGTTTCGTCTCCGGTGAAGAGCAGCCGGTCGAGACGCCACGTCAGTCGAAGCTCGAGGACGAGGTTGGCGCCGACCGCGTCGTAGTACGTCGTGCCGTCCGTCGTCGCGAGCGTGGTGGCGTGGGCGGCGTCGGTCATCAGCCTCATGGCGCGCATCCTCGTTTCGGGCAGCCACGCACTCGCCCGGGCGCGGGCGATCATCGCGTCGATCCGCGCGTCGTCGACGCCGAGGCCCGACGATCGGAGCGCGGCCGCGACGCAGGCGCGGGCCAGCGAAGGCGCCACCAACGCCGCACGCCGCGCCGGGTAGGGCTCGCCAGGGGCGCGGGACGGCGGCGGCACGGGGTGGAGCGGATCGGCCAGCGCGTGCGTGGGTCGCGCGGCGATGCGATCGAGCGCGAGGCCGACGACGACCATGGCGCCGATGTCGTTTTTCCCGGACGCGAGCTCCTTGGAGAATCCCGCCAGGCTCACCCAGCTCTGGGCGCGCACGTCGGAGCTGGCGCGAATCCGGTAGGAGTCGGGGTCATCGGCGTCGATATCGCCGTCGGCGAACCGATCGTCGCGGGCGTCTTCGCCGGTGCCCGGCGATGGGTCGGCGCGGGCGGCGCATGGTGCCAAGAGGAGGCAAGCGAGGGCGATGGCCGGCCAAAGGCGGGTGGGCATGGCGCTCGTCTGCTTCAATCGACGTACCACGCGTTGGGTCGCGTTTTCTGCGGAGATCGCGCGCGTTGCCACGTGTCCCGGACGATCGCGATCGTGTCGCGGACACGCGCGACCCCGGCGCGCTCCGGCCATCGCGCGATCGAATCGCGCCCTTTCCGATTAAGCGTGAGGAGGGACGGACCAGCGCCGGACCTCACCGTTTCGGGACATCTCAGCGGAGCGTCCGAGAGGTCGGGCCGATGTCGAAAAGGACAGAGCCACCTCCTCGATGGGAAGCGCCGCTCGGACCATAGGTAGAGAGGCATCTTCAATGAGAAACGTGACGAAAACGATTGAATGGGACGCTTTTCCAACGAGAAAAGACGCGCGGACAATCGGACGTGACACCTCGCCAATGAGAAAAGACGCGCGGACAATTGAACGTGACGCCTCTTCGATTGAAGCGGGGCCCGGACCGTTTGGACCGGACGCTTTTCCAACGAGAAAAGACGCGCCGACGATTGAGCGCGATGCTTTTCCAATGAGAAAAGACGCGCGGACAATTGAACCTGACGCCTCTTCAATTGAAGCGGGGCCCGGACCGTTTGGACCGGACGCTTTTCCAATGAGAAAGGACGCGCCGACGATTGAACGCGACGCTTTTCTAATGAGAAAAGACGCACCGTGACGTCGCTCGCGATGTTGTTCAATGAAAATAATGGCTTGACCGGCTGCCGAGACGGCGAGGCGGGGCGACGGTCGAACCGAACCTGACCGCTCCCTGACGGTCGCGGTACTGAACGCGTCGGCTCACGCCGCCGCGTTGATGATGCGACACTACAAAAGGCGAATCGTCCGACGTTCGTAACGGACGTCTAAGCGTTCGTCACATCGTATTGTGAACCGGCTGGTCCAGCTATTGAACCTCACCCCCCGGCCCACCCCCCGGCCCCGACCCCGGCCCCGCCTCCGCTTGCGGAGAGGGGGAGCAGCTCCGGTATCGCGAGACCGCAGACACCCCTCTCCGCTTGCGGAGAGGGGCCGGGGGTGAGGTCCTGGGGCCCGCCGTTCGAGCGGACCCCGTCGTCCACCGCTCACGGCGGGCGTGGCCGCGGTCGGGCTCCTCGCGTGGTCTTATGGAACGGGCAGGGTGCACTTGTTTCCAAGGCACGTCGGCGCCAGTTGAACAGGACAGCCGCACAGGCCAAAGGTAATGCCTCGAATCGCCTGCTGGTAGCGGGACTCCTGCGAGGCATTCACGGGCTCACCGCCGCACGCGCACTGCCCGCTGCATACCTCTCCGGTCTGGATGACGATGCAGTCGCTCGCGCTGTTGCACGATTGGTCGTAGGCCGAAAGTAGGATGTCGACGCACGTGCCTGCGTCTCCCGTCGAAACGCCGGTGTCTCGTCCTGCGTCGGTGGCGGTCGTCCCCGCGTCGCTACAGCCGGCCGGATCGCTGGGCCCGAATCCGGTGCAGCGCGCGCACTGGCCTCCGAGGCAGCGCGCTTCGCCTGCGAAGGCGGCGCAAGGGCACTGCTGAAAGGTCAGCGGCGCGATTTGCGTCTGAAAGCGCGCGGATGCCGTTGCGTTGACAGGGTTATTGCCGCACAAGCACTGGCCGCTGCAGACTTCGCCCGTGTTGCGCAGAGTGCAATCCGAGTCACGTGCACACGAGAGGTCGGAAGGGGTCACGACGAGGTCGACGCACATGCCTCCGTCGGACGTCGGGACCCCCGTGTCGACCTCACGCCCGGCCCCGTCGGACGTCCCCGTGTCGCCCTCACGCCCGGCCCCGTCGGACGTCCCCGTGTCGCCCTCACCCCCGTCGGGTTTCGGAGATACGGCGCCGTCGCTGGTGGTGGTCCCCGCGTCGCTGCAGCCCGCAGGCGCATTGGGACCCAATCCGCAGAGGGTGCACTGACCGGCGAGGCAGCGCGCTACGCCTGGAAAGGCGCACGGGCATGCCTCCAGCGTCAGCGACGCGATGTCGGACTCGAAGCGCGTCGCCGCCGCCGCGTTGACCGGGGTATCGCCGCACGAGCATCGCCCGTCGCAGACGCGGCCGCTGAGGCTGAGCGTGCAATCCGAGTCACTTGCGCACGAGACGTCGGAGGGGGTCACTTCGATATCGACGCACACGGAGCCGCCATCAGGCGCGCCGGTTTCCGAGCTCCCCCCTGAGTCACTTCCCGGGGCTGCGCTCCTACCGAAGGTCGTCCCTCCACACGCCACGATCACTCCTGCCATTCCGAGGGGGGCGGCGATGCGAATAAGTAAGCTGCGGACGGTCATGCTGAGCCGGGCCTCGCAAGTTCGGGGCCACCGTGAAGCGCGGGGTAGAACCGAGAAACCGCGGGTTCTCGTTTACCCCGTGGCACACTCGACATGGCTCACTCGGACAGGTATGTCGCGGAGCGGGATGACCTTGTCCCCAATCGCGCGCGTCTGCGTCCCCAACGCGCCGCGGCGACCGCAAGCCACACCCCCGCGGACCATCTCGCGTCCTTCGCGCCGCTCGCGGACACTCCGCAGGCGGCGTTTCCCGACGTCGAGACGAACGAGCTCACGCCGTCGCCCTGAGCGACGACGCGCTCTGTCCCGCCGTCCAGCCCGATGACGACAACCGACGTCGCGGGTCGGCCCGTGGTGGGCGCCACCCCGTCGAGCCGCGTGAAGACCAGCGCCGACCCCCCGCCGATCCATCGAGGGCCGTAGATCGCCGGGTCGCTCGAGACGAGCACCGGCGTCCCCCCGGCGACCGGAACGACGTAGACGTAGCCACCGGGCAGCGTGGAGGACCCGCTCGTCCAGGGCGATGCGTCCGGCGCAGTCGCGTTCATTTCCAAGAACGCGATTTGGGTTTCGTCCGGCGACACCGCGAAATCGGTGGCGACGGAGGTGCCCGAGTCGAGCAGATTCGTGTACTCCTGCTCGTGATAGCAATTTTGCTGAGCGTCGGGCTTCAGCAGATGAATGTTTTCGCTCGACTCGACGGTCGGCCGGTAGGAGACGATCACAGTTCCGTCTCGAAGCATCGCGATTTCGCGCGGCGTAACACCCTTGCAGGTCATGTACCGCGTTGGCGTCGCACCGGGCGTGTCCGCCGCCTTGACGATCTCCCAGCCGCTCGACGTGGGCTCCGCCCACGCAAGGCCGTTGTCCGTCCACGCCACGCGCGGCGGTTCGAACGGGTACCCAGCGTCGGGCCCCGCGGCCACCGGATCGAAGTAAGCCGGGGCCTGCTTGTACGGCACGGGGTAGGGCGCCACCACGTGGGTCGATCCTCCGCCTCCGTCGGCTGGATCGGCCGAAAATGTGACGATGTTCCAGTCGCGGTCGAACACGACGAACCTCGACCCGTCGGGGCTGAAGTGGGGCTCCGATCCCCACGGACGGCCTGGGCCGAAGCCGCTGGTCGCGTAGTCGACCGCCCCCGCGTTGCAGGTCGACGTGCTCGTGCCGGACCAGAGATGCGCGAAGAGGCCGGCGTCCGGTACGGCGTCCAGGGTGAAGGCCGCGAACTTCAGAGGCTGTCCGGGTGGAGCCTCCCAAAAGTCGTACGCGCGCCCGGCGTAGGCCGCAAATGCCGCGATCGGGACCGACGAATTCGAGATGACGTCGGGGCAAAGGACGGCGTGGCTGCCTCCGTCGAAGTCCGTCACGGCGTAGCTCGCGGACCCCTTCCCGCCGTCGCCGGCGGTCCCCTGTGCGAAGAGCACCAACGGCGATGCGGCGCTCACTTTCGCCGTGTGCGCGTCGCTCACTCCGAGGGCGCTGACCGTGACTCGAAGATCGTACTCACCGTTCAGGTCCGGGACGAACGTGGCCTTCGCCGAGCCGGCTCCCGTGAGGCTGCTCGTCGTGACGTTGCTCCCGGTGGGGGCGAGGACGACCGCCCAGGAGAATGTCAGGGCCCCTTGGGTGGTCGAGCTGTTCGATGCGTCGACGACGGCCGCTTGACCGACGAACACCGACACGTCCGACGTCGATGCCTGGACGACCGCACCCGTGATCCCGGAGTCGCTCGGCACGCTGCCGGCGTCGGTCGGAGATCCGGCGTCGACTGGCCTGCCGCCCACGGCGAAATCGCCGAGAAGCGAAGTGCACCCGACCGCTACCGCACCAAAGAAAGAAAAGATAGCCACGCCCCGCAGCATCGGTCTTCCGTGTACCACGTCCACAGGCTCTTGCCGCGCCCCGCGCCTCCGCGCGACCATCGCCTTTGACATGGGCCCCTCCGATCTGCTCGCTCAGATTCAGCTCTTCCAAGGGCTGTCCGACGAAGACCTCGACGCACTTGCGGCGCGTGTCGCGGAGAGGCGCTTGGCCTCGGGCGAGATCGTCTTCGCGCAGGGCGATCGCGGATCGTCGATGTATGTCGTCCAGTCCGGCGCCGTCCAGATCTACTTGCCCGCGGCAACGGAGGTGTCGGAGCCGGTGGTGCTGCGGGACGTGCGCGTCGGCGAATACTTCGGTGAGCTGGCGCTCTTCGACGAAAAACCGCGGAGCGCGAGCGTGCGCGCGGTCGTCGACTCGGTGCTGCTCGAGCTCACGCGCGACGAGCTCGCCGACCACATCGGGCGCTCCAAGACCGCCGCGATGACCATTCTCAGCGAAATGGCCGAGCGCTTGCGCGAAACAAATACCCTATTGAGTCAGCGCGCCGCGAAAGACGTCGTCAAAGAGTTCGAAGACAACCTCACTTGGGGCCAGCGGCTCGCCGACAGGGTCGCAGAGTTGAACGGAAGTTGGGAGTTCATCTTGGTCCTCCTCGGCCTGACGGCCGCGTGGTGCGTCGTGAACGTCCCGGCGGTCGCCGAACACGTGGGGCTGTACGCGCGAGGGGAGGACGGCAAAGTCACCGGCTTCGACCCCTATCCGTACATCCTCTACAACCTCGTGCTGGCGATCCTCGTTTCGCTCCAGGGGCCGCTCATCGTCATGAGCCAGAACCGCGAATCCGCCAAGGACCGCGCACAGGCGGAGACCGACTTCCGAGTCAATCTGAAAAACGAGGTCGGCATCGAGAAGATGCTCTCCGAGCTCGGCGCTTTTCGAGCGGAGACGGCCAAGCGCCTCGACGCGCTGGAGCGGGCCACGCGAGGGGAACGCGTGCGGGCCGAGGTGTCCGCAAAGATGCCTGGAGGGCCGTTCGGACCGCCGTGATATAGCCCCAGCGCGGGAAAGCAGATGCTCGACATCCAATACATACGAAGTTTTTCGGACCAAGTCCGGGCCGCCATCAAGGCCAAGGGCCTCGACCTCGACCTCGACGACTTGCTGGCGGTCGACAAGCAGCGCCGCGAGAGCACGACCTTGCTCGAGCAGCGAAGAGCGCGCAAAAACGAGCTCTCCGCGTCCATCCCGAAGGCGAGCAAGGAAGAGCGGCCGAGGCTCGTCGAAGAAGCGAAGCAGGTGCGGTCGGAGATCGAAGAGCTCGAGCCGAAGATCGCGCAGATCCAGGGCAAGTACCAGGAGCTCATGCTTCGGGTGCCGAGTGTGCCGCGCCCCGAGGTCCCAGTGGGCAAAGGCGAGGCGGACAACGTCGAGGTCAAACGCGTGGGCGAGCCGCGCCGCTTCGACTTCACCCCGAAAGACCACGTCGAGCTCATGACCTCCCTCAAGCTCGTCGACTGGGAGGGCCCGCGGCGGTTCGCCGGAGGGCGTTCGTACGCGCTGGTCGGCGACGGAGCGCTCCTGGAGCTCTCGATCATGCGCCTCGCGGTCGACGAGTTGGTCGCCCGCGGGATGACCCTGGTCGTACCTCCGGTGATGGTCCGGGAACGCGCGATGACGGGTACCGGGTATTTTCCTCTCGGCCGGGAGGAGGCGTATTCAATTGCCGCCGACGAACTTTTCCTCATCGGTACGAGCGAAGTGGCCCTCGTGAGCCTGCACTGCGACGAGACGCTCGATCTCCACGGGCTGCCCCTCTGCTACGCGGGCATCTCGCCGTGCTTCCGTCGCGAGGCCGGGGCGCACGGAAAGGACACGCGCGGCCTCTACCGCGTGCACCAGTTCACCAAGGTCGAGCAAGTAATCTTCTGCGCCCCCGACGAGGCCGTGGCCGAGAAACACCACTACGAACTCCTCGGAAACGCCGAGGCCATCTTGAACAAGCTCGAGATTCCCTACCGCGTGGCGCTCGCGTGCACCGGAGAGATTGGGCTCGGCCAGACGCGAAAGCACGAAGTCGAGTCCTGGATGCCGGGCCGAAACGCCTACAGCGAGACCCATTCGTGCTCGTCGTTCGGGGACTTCCAGGCGCGCCGCTCGAACATCCGGGTGCGTCTGGCCGACGGGTCGCTCTCCTACCCGTTCACGCTGAACAATACAGCGGTAGCGAGCCCGCGGATCCTGATCCCGCTGCTCGAGAATCACCAGGAAAAAGACGGCTCGGTGATCTTGCCGAAAGCGCTCGTGCCGTACATGGGGAAGGAAAGGCTAGTCCCCGGACATTGACTCGAGCAGTGCCCGAACTTCGAGGGAGACTTCGAACTCCGGGCCGGTATCGAGGAATGCCTCGAGGTATTTGCGGGCCGCGACTCGGTCGCCCCGGGCGTGATAGACGAGGCCGACGGCGTGCAGAGCGTCCGGGTCGCCGGGCGCCCGGCTGAGCGCGTCGGTTCCCTCACGGAGAGCGCCCCGAAGATCCCCGAGGACGCGAAGGACGTGGCACATCGCGACCCGTGCTCCCAGGTGTTCGGGAGCGAGCTTCAAGCACGCCCCATACGCGTCGCGCGAAGCCTCGACTTCCCCGAGCTCGAAGAAAGCGACGCCGAGAAAGTTGTACGCGTAGGCGTTCTTGGGGTCCGCGGCGAGCGCCTGCCGGAGCTCGACGAGCGCCTCGCGGTAGCGTTCCTCGTGGAGGAGTTCGGTGGCCTCTTCGACGGCATCCCAGCGCGCGGCGTCGCGCACCTGGTCTTCATCGTGGGTGTTCATTGCGTGCCGGACGTTCGTTCCCTAGCTAGCGTATGAACGGTGCGAACGCCACGAGTAGCTCCTTGTCGATGCGCCTCGGCCGTCCCCGGGCCAAGTCGACGAACCCCCACGTGGTCCGTGCGCGGGCGAGCAGCCGCCCGTCGGACTTGCGCACGAGCTCCGTCGCGCGTTCGCACTTGGCCACCATGACGTTCGATATCCAGGTTCGCGCGTCGACGATGTCGCCACGCATGGCTGGACGCAGGTAATCCACCTCGTGGCGCACCACGACGAAGATCGCGCCCAGCCGGCGGTACGCGTCCAAATCGAACCCGACCGCCGCCGAGTGGGCGAGCGCCGCCTCTTGAATCCAGCGCACGAACGCGATGTTGCTGGCGTGGCCCAGCAGATCGATGTCGTCGTCGCGCACGACGAGCTCGAGGACGTAGTCGTTCATGTCGAGGGGTCACGCCCGGGCGGCACGCGTGTCTTATCACGGCGCGCGCGCCAGCTCGGGCGTTCGTCCAAGCCCCGTCTTCGAAGGGAGATGCGGGGACGTTTCTCCCGCTGCCGAATCGTGCTTAAGTTCGCTCTAGAATGGCCCTGCCGGTCGCTCTCGAACAGTTCGTCGGGGTCGAGCGTCTCGCGGTTCTTCGGCAAGTTGCGCTCATGCCGCGCGACCTCGGTAGCGTCGTGCCCGACGCGCGGCCCGGTGACGACGTGGTCGTGCTCGTCCATGGCTTTCTCGCGAGCGCTGGCGTATTTCGCCCGCTGCGCGCCCGCCTCGAGCGTGAAGCGGGCGCTCGCGTCGCCACGTTCACGCACGCGCCCTGCGTCGGTGTTCGACGCATCGCTCGCCAGTTGGCCGACCTCGTGGACCACGTCCCGCTCGGAACGCGGATCACCGTCGTCGGTCACTCGCTCGGCGGCGTCGTGGCCCGTTACTATGTCCAGGAAATGGCGGGACATGTCCGTGTCTCGAAGACCGTGTCGCTCGCCAGCCCGTTCGGCGGAGTCAACGTTCCGCCCCTCCTCGTCGGCGCCGATTTGCACGGGCAGAGCCTGCTGCTCAAGCGTTTGCGCGAGCGCGCGCACCTCTGTGGCGTCCCCCACACATCGATCGTCGGCGCGGTCGACGCGGTCGTCGTCGGCGTCGATACCGCCTCTCTCGGTTTCGGCGATGTCGTCGTCATGCCGGACCGGGGCCACAACGGTTTGCTGTTCGACCAGTCCGTGGCGAAGCTGGTCATCGACCGCGTCAAGGGAAGGTAAGGTAGGGTGCGGCCGGGGGGTGGCGCGCCCGAGCAACCAATGGTTCAGCGGGAAATCTTCTCCCGCAGCTTGTCGACGATGTTGGCGTAGCCCAGGCTGGGGTCGTTCATCTTCTTGCGAAACTGATCGTAGTAGTTTTTCGTCAAGCTCGACCCCTCCGTGATGATGTCGACGACGCGGTAGCCGCCGGGGGTCTGCTTCACGACGTAGTCCACGCGGACGGCCGGATCGCGCGGCTTGCTCTTGCTCTTCGCCTCGGTGAGCACGCGGGTGTCGCCCGCCGCGTCTCGCGCTCCGTGGTAGGCGACGTCGTAGTCGAGCGTCTTCACCAGGTTCTTCCGATAGCTCTTGCGAACGAGCTGGCTGAGCAGGCTTCGGAGCTCGTCCTTCTGGGGGTCGGCATACTTCACCCAGAGGTCGTCGCAGCCCGGTACAGAAGGAGGGCATGGCTCGCCGAACGCGCGCCGCGTGAGCTCGCCGTAGTCGACGAACCCGTCCAAAGCTTCGTTGATCTGCGCGTCCCGCGACGACGACTCGGGCGCGCGCAAAAGGCGCTCGAGCTTTTCGTGCTCGTGCTCGATGAAGCTCTGGGCGTCGTCGGCAGAGGCCGTCGACGGGAGCGAGAGAGAGACGGCAGCGTACGAGAGAGCAAGGAATGCGCGGAATCGCATGGGCAAACGGACCTCGACCAAGATATGGTCAATAATCGTTGCGCGGCCCCACGCAAGTCTCTCGCGCTACTCACCGCGCCGGGGGCGCGATGCTTCTCCTCAGGCCGGCGACGTCACCACTGAGCGTGACGCGGAAGCTCGCCCCCCCTCCTATCGCCTTCTCGACGCTGAGCTTCGCGCCCATCGGTTCGTGGTCTTCCACGATCCGTCGAACCACGGCGAGACCGATTCCCGCCCCGTGCGTTCGCGTCGTGAAGAAGTCTTCGAAAATTCGCGCGCGGGAGTCTTCCGCAATTCCGCGGCCTTGGTCGTCGACCGCCAGGGTCACACCCGTTTCGTGGAGCTCGACTCGCACGACGACCGTCGACCCGGCCGAACTCGCCTGCATCGCGTTTCGTACGAGGTTCCAGAGAACCTGCCGCATCTGCGGCCCGTCGCAGCGAGCCAGTGCAGCATCGGTCTCGGGTCCCTCGTAGCGCACGCGGACGTCCGTTCCTCGCGCCGCATTCGCGGCGAGCGCCACCACCTCGCGTGCGAGGGCGGCGACGTCGGTCGCCTGGGCGGTCGGCGGACGGCGCTTGGAGAGATCGAGCATGTCGCCCACCAGATCGTTGAGCCGCCTCGCCTCGCGGTGCACGATTTCGCAGAGTCGCTTGTCTTCGCTACTGAGCGCGGAAGACTCGTGGAGCATTTCGATCGATCCCGTGATCGAGCCCAGCGGGTTTCTTATCTCGTGCGCGAGGGCCGCGGCAATTCTGCCGAGCACGGCGAGTCGCTCGGCCTCGAACGCGCGCCTGGTCGCGTCCTGCAGGGCGCCGCCGGTCAAGCGCAGGCGCTCGGCGAGGTACCCGGCGAGGAGCGCGACGACGCTGACGCCCAACGTGTTGACGAGCAGCGGGTAGATGAGCTGCGCCGTTTGGACCGCGTAACTCGCCGCTTCTTGATCGCGCGGGGGATGCACCCAGCCGAAGTGGAATCCCGCGCAGAGCAGCGCGTAGATGCCGATTCCGAGCGCGGCGGCGAACGCGGCCCCGCGCAGCCCGACGAGGATGGCGCCCACCAAGCAGGTGAGCGCATAGAAAGAGGTCGCGCCGCTCGACGCCCCGCCCGACACGTAGACGATCGCCGTCCAGGTGATCTGGTCGAGGGCGATTTGGGACCACGCGAGCGCGTGAAGTCGCTTGCCCGAGCGGAGTACCGCGGCGTAAATCGCGGCGAGCGCGAACCCCGATCCGATCGTGACGAAGACGACGCGCAGGCTGAACGGGTACCGCGCGAGCTCGCCTTGCAGGTACAGCGTCGCGGTCGCTCCGAGCAGAAGTACGAGAAACGCGAGGCGCAGCGCCGTGATCCAGGCGATACGGCCGGCTAGGCTGTGATCCGGCGATCGAGAGCGGATCCCGAGCTCCATGTCGATGCGTCGCGGCTTATTCGGCCTTGATCTTCCCGGCGATGCTGAAGATCGGCAGGTACATCGCAATGAGAACCACGCCGACGGTGCCGCCGATCCCGACCATCAATGCAGGTTCGATGAGGCTCGTGAGAGCCGCCACGGCCACGTCGACTTCCTCTTCGTAGAAATCGGCGATCTTGTTGAGCATCGTATCGAGCGCGCCGGTTTGCTCTCCGACGCCGACCATCTGGACGACCATCGACGGAAACACGTTGGTCTCCATCAGCGGCTGAGCCATGTTCTTGCCCTCGGCGATGCGTGCCCTGGCGTACATGATCGCCTCTTCGACGATGACGTTGCCGGCGGTCTTCGCCACGATCTCGAGCGCATCGAGGATGGGTACGCCGGACGCGAGCAGCGTACCCAGCGTGCGCGTAAACCGAGCCACCGCGATCTTGCGGAGGACCCCTCCGACGATCGGTACGCGGAGCAACGTCGCGTGGATGGCTCTTTTTCCTCGCGGCGTCTTGTACGTGTAGGCGACCGCCCCGATGAGTCCCGTAAAGCCGAGAATGATCCAAAGGACGTTACCGACGAACCCTCTCGATATCGTCATGACGATCCGGGTGAGAACGGGAAGCTCGTCCTTGGACCCGAAGTCTTTGAACATGTTCTCGAACCCGGGAATGACGAACGTCAACAAGATGGTGAGCACGCCGAAGAAGACGAAGATGACGATGCTCGGATAGACCATTGCGCCGCGTACCTGGCTCCGCAGCTTCATCGATTTTTCGATGTAGACCGCAAGACGGTTGAGGATGGTGTCGAGGATGCCTCCGACCTCGCCCGCTTGCACCAGGTTGACGTAGAGATGATCGAAGACTTTGGGGTGGCGGCGGAGCGAATCGCTGAAGGTCGCGCCCTGCTCGACGCTCGCCTTTACGTCTCGAAGAATGGCACCGAAGAACTTGTTGTCGGTCTGCCCCTGGAGGATGTCGAGACACTGCACGATCGGTAGGCCGGCGTCGATCATCGTCGCGAAGAGCCGCGTAAACGTGACAATGTCTTTTTGGCCGACGCCCGTTCCAATTTGAAAACTAATCGCCTTCGGCTTCTTCTTGACCTTCGTCGGTTGCAATTGCTGGGCGCGCAGCCGCTGGTTCACCGCGTCTTCGGACTCGGCCTCCATCGAACCCTTGCGGACCTCACCCGTCCGTCCGCGCGCCTCCCAAACGAATTCGGCCATCGTCCGTGACGAGTGTACAGGTCGCGCGCTCGGAGGGTCAAAGTCCGCGGGGACTTTCGCGTTTCGCTATCTGAGTGAAATGCCCCAGCCGTTGCCCAACTCTCCACCTCGTCGCACACTGGTCACGCGGCATTCTTTCGAGATGAGAACGACAACAGACGACATCGCGCGCCGAATCGTCGACGATGGGGTGGCTCCCGCGTGCGCGGCCGGTTGCGCGGTGCGGAGCGGCTCATGGTGTCGAGAGATCGGTGGCGCGATCGATCTCGAGTTCGATCTCGCGAGCCTCACCAAGCCGATGACTGCGGTCGCCGTCGCGCGCAGTGGAATCGACCGGCGCCGGCCGCTCGGCACCTTCTTGCCCGAGGCGCGAGGGACGGCGAGCGAACACGTGCCGCTCGAGCTCTTCCTGGCGCATCGCGCGGGTCTCGAGTCCCACCGGCCCCTCTACGCGCCTTGCCTTCGCGGCGAGCGCTTCGATCGGTCCGCGGCGCTCCGCGAGGCGGCCAGCGCCAGGCGCATCGACGCAATCGGCGAGCCCCCCGTCGAAGGGTTTGCGCCCCTTTACAGTGACCTCGGCTACATCCTGGCCGGCGAGGCGCTCGCTCGCGACATCGGCGCGAACGACGCGGGCGAGGCAATCGGCCGACTCGTCCTCGATCCCCTGGGTATTTCCTTGGAAGCGGGGACCGTGCGCGATCTCGCCGCACGGGGGATAAAAGGTCCGTTCGCTCCGACCGAGACCGTCGCCTGGCGCGGCGGCGCCGTCGTCGGGGAGGTCCACGACGAGAACGGTTGGGCGCTGACGGGCAAGGGTGGGTCAGGACATGCCGGTATCTTCGGGACCGCCGGCGCCGTGCTGGCGTTCGGCATCGCGGTTCTCGACGCGCTGGACGGGATCGCCGGGCCGTTCGGGACCGACGTCGACCTGAGCTGGCTGGTTCGCGCGCGCTCGCGACCGAGCGCCGCGGAGGAGGGGCCGGCGAGTGGGGAAGCGGGACCCCGCGTTGCGCAGGCAAGCACGCTTCGCGCAGGGTTCGATGGAAAGAGCGGCCAGGGGTCGAGCGCGGGATTGCGAATGGGATCTCGGACGTTCGGTCACCTGGGCTTCACGGGGACGAGCCTCTGGATCGACCCCGACGCCAAAGTGGTCGTCGTCCTTCTCACAAATCGCGTGTGCCCATCCCGTGACAATTCCGCGATTCGCGTCGCACGGCCAGTGGCCCACGATTCGTTATTCGAGCGAGCCACTTTTCTAGCCCACTCTTGACTCAATCATGGCATCATCCCGAAACTCTCCCCAGGTTATACCCAGCCGATCAGAAAATCCGCAGACGGAAACCCGCAGAAGCGATGCGTTGCGCGTCGGTGGCAACCGCGGAGAGAGTCGCTTCGAAACCACTATCCAGCACGGCTTGGGCACGGGATGCGATCTTCGGGAAGCGGGCGTACAAGTAGGGAGGTGACGGTGAGCCAATCCGGTCGCCACTCGGGAACGGCAGACTACAACTTACGCATTCTCTGGCCTCTGGCCCGCTGGATTGAAGACCAGCACGGCGCTGAAAAACTCACATCGGTGCTCGAAGGAACCGGTGTCGTAGCGTCCCAGTTCAACGCAAGAAATGACTGGGTCTCGTCGGAAACGTTCGAGACGTTCCTCGCGCGCGCGCGGGCCCTCATGGCGGACGACGAGACTTTGATGCGTGCGGCTACCTACCGGATTCGGGAAGCATACGGGCCGATTCGGTACGTGCTTTGGGCGGCTTCCCCGGGAGCTGTGTTTGCCCAGATGGGCAAGAGCTATTCACTCGTATCAACCGTCGGCAAGTTCACGGTGTTGTCGCAGGACAGAACGAGTGTTGCTTTCCGAGTCGATACCGAAGGCCGTCCGATAAGCCGCCTCAATTGTCTGGTGCGTCAGGCCAATTGCAAGATCTTGCCAACAATGTGGGGATTGCCCCCGGCGCACGTGAGAGAGCACTCTTGCATCGGCCGCGGCGACGCGACGTGCGAGATTCATCTTCGTTGGTACGCGGCTCGCTCGATCGTCCCGGTTCTGTTGGGGACGGTGTTGTTCGGCTTTTTCGGAGTCTTGCTCCAGCGATTTGGCGTGGCGTCCGTGCCGACGCCGATATTCCTCGCGACGCTCGGAGCGGCGCTCGGCTACATCGTCGAAGTCCGTCGCACCGAGAACATCAACCAGGAAACGCGCCAGGAGACGATGGACGCCCTCCGCCAAATTGCGGGTGAAGAGGCAGAGGCACGCCGGGAGATCGTCGACCTTCACCAGCGGCAAAAGGAGTGGACGCGCCACGTCGAAGAACAGGTGGGCGAGCGCACGCGGGCGCTCGAGCACGTACTGAGCGGGATGCAGGGACTCCAGCAAGAGCGCGCGAGCACACTTCTCGGCTTCTCTCACGATCTGCGCAATCCGCTGCAAGTCCTGCAGTTCGGCGTGGAGGTGCTGCGCATGCGCTGCCGCGGCGAAGTTCAGGTCAAGGCCGTCCTCGACGACATGGACCTCGCCTCCGCGCAGATGAAGCGAATGCTGAGCGACCTCGTGCAAACCGCGAGCAGCCAGCGAGCCTCCTTGCCGTTCGCGTCACAGCGGCTCGAAGTACCCGAGCTTGCCGAGCGGCTCCAGCGACGGCTTCGTGCGTTGCTTCACGGCGGTGACGTTCGTGCAACGGTTTTTGCCACTCGAGAAGCCCCGCCCGCGATCGACATCGATCCGCTGCTATTCGACCGCATCGTCGACAACCTTCTCGGCAACGCGGCAAAGTACACCGATCGAGGAAGCGTCGTCGTGGAGCTTGACGGCACCCCTGGGTTCCTGGTCATTAAAGTCTCCGATACGGGGAGAGGAATGGATCAAGAGCAGCTCGAGCGGTGCTTTACCGCGGGTGGGTCCGACCCGGAGCTTCGCGCACGCGACAGCTTCGGAGTGGGCCTGTCGGTGGTCGTGCACTTGCTCGATCGAATCGGCGGGCGGCTCGAGGTGATGTCCAAAGTCGGCGAGGGCACCACGTTTTGGGTCCATCTGCCGCTCAAGAGCGCGAGACCCGAAAAACAAGAGTCGGGGGAACTTCCAAAACTTATGGGTGTGGAGCCTTTGAGCCGTGTGGTTCGTATCCGAAGACTTAGCGCATGAGTAGGCCAGGCGGTGTTCCCGAGGAGCCCCGCCCGGACGACGAGGGCAGCAAGGTAGCGTACCTGCCGATCGTTCGTGCGCCTCCGGTCGCCGTCGCCAAGTCCGGTCTGGCGGAGCCGGTCGAGATCGCTCCGGTTTCCGAGCGACGACCCGCGCCTGCGGAGGTGCCGAGGCCGCAGCGCATGGTGGACGTGTTCCTGCGCTATCTTGCGGCGGAGGGGGCCACCCACGTGTTCGGAATTCCGGGCGGACTCCTGCATCCGCTCATGGCGGCGATCGAGGCCACCTCGGCGTTGACGTTGGTGGTGACCAAGCACGAAGAGGGCGCGGCCTTCATGGCCGATGGCTTCGCCCGCACGACCGGCAAGCTCGCCGTGTGCGCGGGCACGTCGGGTCCGGGCGCGACGAACCTCGTGACGGGCGTCGCCTGCGCGTTCGCGGATGGCGTGCCGATGCTCGTCGTGACCGGGCAGGCGGCGTCGCACTCGCTCGGCAGAGGGGCCGCCCAGGAGACGGCACGCGAAGACATCGACATCGTCGAAATGTTTCGCCCGATTACCAAGTACTCGGCGATGGTCACCAGCCCAGGGACCTTGGCGCATCACCTGCGCCGGGCACTGCGGCAAGCGCTCACGGGCAGACGTGGACCGGTTCATCTCAATGTTCCGGTCGATCTATGGGAGCGGAGCGCGGAAGAGGACTGGTTCGATCCGTGCACCTACCGGCCGGATACGCGCGCGTTCGAACGCATCGCCGTCCAGCGCGCTGCCGAGGCGCTGCTTGCGGCACGCTACCCCGTGATGCTCGTGGGTTCGGGCGTCGCCGCCGCCCGCGCCGAAGAACACCTCCGCGTTCTGGCGGAGTTGATCCACGCGCGGGTGGCCACGAGCCCCCGCGCCAAAGGCGTGTTTCCCGAAGACGACCCACTCTCGCTGGGCATTTTCGGAAACGCGGGGCACCGCGATGCGCGCGAGACGATCCTCGGCAACCGGGTCGACGTCCTCTTTACCGTGGGCACGTCGCTCGGCGAAACGAGCACGTTCAATTGGACGCCCCGACTGCGGCCGAGCGGAGCCTTGATCCAGCTCGACATCGACGCCGATCGAATCGGCCGAAACTACCCGGTCGACATCCCGCTCGTGGGCGACGCCCAAGCGATTCTCGTGGAGCTCGCATACCATATCCATCGTCGGATCCGGGACGGGGCGCCTTCCGCATCGCGATGGGGTGAGAGTCCGCCCCTCGAGCGCGGACACAGCCGATATGACTCCGCGCTTGCGCGCACGAGCGACGACGTCCCGCTCACACCAGAGCGCTGGCGCGTCGACCTCGAGGAAGTGCTGCCGGACGACGCGACGATTTTCTCCGACATCGGCGCGCACATGCTCTTCAACATGCATCATTTGTGCATTCGGCGCGGCCAGCGGTTCTTCATCAATCTCGGTTTCGGCTCGATGGGCCACGGGACCGTGGCCCCGATCGGCGCCGCCCTGGCTACGCCCGACCGGCCAATCTTTGCTCTTGTCGGCGACGGTTGTTTCGCGATGAACGGGATGGAGCTCATCACCGCCGCCGAGCTCGACGTGCCGGTGATCTGGATCGTCGAGAACAACAACATGCACGGCATCACCTGGCATTGCAGCAAGCTTCTCAGCCGCGGGACACCGATGCGCGCGGCGGTATACAAGCGCCCTCTCGAAGTCGCCGCGCTGGCGCGCGCGATGGGGCTGCATGCGCGCGTGGTCGATCGTCCGGGACAAATGCAAGATGCCGTACGCGAGCTGGTTCGTGTGCAAGGCCCGGGGGTGATCGAAGTACGCGTCGATCCCACCGTGGTTCCACCGCTCGGCGAGCGAGCCAAAGCCCTCGCGGGGTTCATCGAGTCGTGAGCGTGGAAGGAGTTCACCGCGCCGGGGGCGCCGAAGCGCCTGCGTCGGAACGTACCGGTCCGCTCGATCTCGGACCTTGGCCGGACAAGCTCACAGCCCGCGTCGTGACGCCCGGCCCGCGGCCGGCCATCCACGGCTACGACGTCGAGGGAGATCTCGCGCGGCACTATTCCTTCGCCGAAACCGTCCTCTTATCGCTGACCGGTGAGCTTCCAACGCCCGGCCAAGGTCGAGCGTTCGAAATCGTCCTTCAGTTTGCAGCTCCCGCGCCCATCAACGAGGCGCCGACCCACGCCGCCGCCCTCGCGAGAATTTGTTCGGGCACGACGAGCGCGATCCAGGGCACCGCGGCCGTGGCGCTCGCCGAACAGGCGCGCTGTCTCGTTGCCGATCACGCGGCGTGGCTCGAAGCACTCGGGGCGGGCGTCGTCCGCGTGGCCCCCGAATACCGCGCCGCGTCCGACGAAGAACGCGCCAGCGTTGGGCGATTGCGCGCGGCTCTCGAAGGCTTTCTCGACGTTCCCGAGTTGGCCCACGACGTCAGCCGCGCGGCGGCTCTTCTCGCGACCTTTTGGGCATGCGGCTTGAAGAGAGCGAGACATATCGAGTGTGCCCTGGTGTTCGCAAAGCTGCCCGTCGCCTTGGCCGAAGCGCTGGCGACTCCGGCGCGTAGTTTTCGCGCATATCCCCTGCTTCTGCCGGGCATCGAGTACGTGGACGGCGACGCATGATCAAGACCCGCGTTGCCCGCCAAGTCCCAGGAGACAATCTCTATTTCGGACACAGTACGCTGACTGATTTACTCGGCCGAGAGACCCT
The DNA here is from genome assembly GCA_964628155.1 of uncultured Polyangiaceae bacterium. Lineage (GTDB taxonomy): Bacteria > Myxococcota_A > Polyangia > Polyangiales > Polyangiaceae > Palsa-1150. The sequence goes on from CAZVPE010000019.1 coordinate 27,750, forward strand.
CACCGGCCTCATGGCCATGGCCGCCATGGGTCGGCAGCCATCGGAGGCCGAGAGGGTCGTTCTCGATGCCATCGCGGTCGCTTCGACCTCCGCTGACCCGCGTATTTGGCCCTTGAAGTTGACGCGCCTCGTTGCTTCATACGGGGGAACGCTCGCTGGTTTCGGTGCCGGTCAACTGGCCATGGAGGGCAAGAGCATCGGACCCTGGACGGTGGGGGCTGCGGCCGAGGAGCTCGCGTCCCTTCGCGATCTCCTTGGCGAGCATTTCGATGATGCGGATGCGGTGCAAGCGGCGGTCCGGCAGAGAGTCGAGAGACGCCCGCGGATGGCCGGTTACGGCGTTCCGTTTCGCGAGCGCGACGAGCGCATGGAGGCGCTCCGCAAGCAGGTGTCGGATCTGGGGAGAGACCGACTACCGTTCTGGACGCTCCAGGAAGCGCTATCGGTCGGGATGAAGGAAAAGTGGGGTGCCGCCCCGAACATGGCGATTGGCGGTTCCGCGGTCCTTCTCGACCTCGGCTGCACCCCGCGTCAGGCGGCTGCCTTGGCTGCGTTCCTGAACCAAAACGTCTTCGCCGCGAACGCCTTCGAAGCCGCCCAGCAGCGGAGCCCGCTGATGCAAAGGTTGCCCGATGCGTGCGTCGACTACGTCGGCCCGGCGCCTCGGACGACGCCCCGGGCCGCCGCGGTCAATAAGCCATAATCTCCGCGATGCTCGCGTCGGCCATCGAGTGGACACCCCGCGCGGCCGCGAGGGCGTCGAGGGTGACGTCCAGCGTGAGCGCGCCGGCGTCCGCCGTTACGGTCGGACCTTCCAGCGGATGATCGATGCCGGTGAGCAGTCCCACTGGATCGGCCATCAGTACGCCGAATGCCGAGCGGAGTCGCTCTCCTGCCGCAGTCGCGTCTCGGCCCCAGGCACCCGTGAGCAAGATACGCAGCGTGAGGGCGCTATGGGTGGGGTGCGCCACCGGGCGCATGGAAAACGCGACTGCCGTCGTCGCTCGCAACAAGCCCGCCAGTCCGCGCGCCCACTCTCCCTCGAACGGGCCCGGCGCGAAGGCGCGGAGCGGTGCTTCACCCACCATCGAAGCGGCCGAGGCGAGGGGTTCGGCGCGGAGAACGGGAAGCGACCGGCGGAGCCGACCCTCGGCGAAGTACACCGCTGCCCGCAAAGGGCCGAGCTGCCCTCGTTCGACGATCAGCGCCTTGCCCGCCAGGAGCGCCACCTCTTCGTGCTCGCCCTTGACGTTTCGCCACATTCGCGTGACTCCGTGTTCGACGGTTCGCCCTTGTTCTGCTCCGCCGAGCGCGACGAATGCCGCATCGACGCGCCCCGGCTCGAACGGGACGCGCGCGACCACGAGCGTGGCCTTCGGATACGCGGCGATCACGATCTGGTCGGCGCGCCGCAGATCCAGTCCACCGCGCCGGCGTGCGAACGCATCGAAGCGTGCTTCGGGCACGATCATCGCCACGGCCGGCCCGAGGGCGGAGCGGGAGAGAAGGTCGCGCGGGTTCATCTCGACGAGCCAGACGAGGCCCGCGGCGGGGACCATGTCGATCGCTCGGCCGAGCTCGAGCGCGTCGCTCGGCGAGGCCCCCTGGCCCATTCGCTGGCCGTTCGTTGAAGCGCTACACGCCTGGACCGCGAGCCCGCTCATCAGCGCGAGGACGTCTCTGCGAGACGCGGTCGGAGGGGGCGCGAAGTCCACGAGAAAATTGCGGCGCGGGCCGCGTTATCCAGCGATCCGGATGCGCGCGAAACGGCGGTTCTTCGATCCGACGCGCACCAGGTACTCGCGGCCGGGATCGAGGCGCGCCTTCGGGTCGGTCGCGCGGACACCGTCGACTTCGACTCCGCCTTGCTCGACCAAACGTCGAGCCTCGCTGGTAGACGCGGCCAGGTTTGCCTGCTTGAGCGCCCAGGCCAGCTCCGCGACTCCGCCACGTGGGTCGACCGTCACTTGCGCGACGTGCTCGGGCACCGCGTCTTTCGCGTAAACGCGCTCGAATTCGAGGGCGGCACGCGTCGCCGCCTCGGTGCCGTGAAACCGCTCGATGATCTCGCGCGCAAAGAGCGCCTTGATCTCCATCGGGTTGCGGCCCTCGGCACGCTCCTTCTTCAGCGCGGCGATCTCGTCGTTGCCGCGGCTCGACAGAAGCTCGAAGAAGCGGAAGATCACCGTATCGTCGATCTGCATCGTCTTGCGGAACATGACGCCGGGGGCTTCTTGGATCCCAATGTAATTGTCGGCGCTCTTGCTCATTTTCTTGCCGACGATGGCGCCGTTCTCGAGTCGGGCATCGGTGCCCTCCAGGATGGGGGTCGTCATCACGATTTGCGGCCGTTTGCCGTACTTCGCCATGAGGTCGCGCCCGACCAGGAGATTGAAGAGTTGGTCGGTGCCCCCGAGCTCCACGTCGCACTCGAGCTCGACCGAATCGTATCCCTGGAGGAGCGGGTACAAGAACTCGTGCTGGTGAATGGGGCGCTGTTCTTCGAAGCGCTGGCGGAAGTCTTTGCGCTCGAGCATGCGCGACACGGTCGACTTGGCCATGAGCTCGATCGCCGGCCCGAGGCCCATCCGATCGAACCATTCTCCGTTTCGCCGAATCTCCAACCCGTCCGCGTCGAGCACCTTGCGCGCTTGCTCCAGATACGTCTCCGCGGACCGCTCCACCTCTTCGCGCGTCAAGCGAGGACGACTCTCGTTTTGACCGGTCGGGTCGCCCACCATCGCCGTGAAATCCCCGAGGAGGAGGATGGCGGTGTGCCCGAGGTCTTGGAAGGCCCGCATCTTTTGGAGAAGGACGGTGTGACCCAGGTGCAGGTCGGGACGCGTCGGATCGAACCCCGCCTTCACACGCAGCGGGCGACCGCTGCGCTGCGACTCCGCGAGCCGCTCTTCGAGCTCCGAGCGAACGTGCAGGTCGACGATTCCGCGCTCGAGGAGCGCTAGCTGCTGCGCAGGGGAGGTCACGGCTCAGTCGTCGTCTTTGCCGCCGGTGATTGGAAAGTGACGGCTGCTGTTGACGATCTCTTTGAGCTCTTTTCCGACCTTGAAGAAGGGCAGACGCTTTGCGGGGACGTCGACCGGCTCTCCCGTCCGGGGATTGCGTCCCGAATAGGGCTTGTAGGGGCGCACGGTGAAGCTGCCGAAGCCGCGGATCTCGATCCCTTCGCCGCGCTGAAGCGCTTCTGTCATTGCGTCGAACACGCAGTTGACGACGAGTTCGGCCCGCGCCTTGGTCAGGTCCGCGCGCTGCGCTGCGAGCGCATCGATAAGTTCGCTCTTGGTCATGCTGCTCGCCTCCGTCGGGGCGGCCCCGAGACAAAAACAACTGGTAACATGCAGGGTTCCAGACCGTCAACGCCGGGCGCCCGCCGGGCGCGCTCGGAGAATCGTCGTCTTGTCGAGCATCACGGCGCCGCCCTGGGCGCCGAGTATCAGCCAGGTGCCGGCGCGATCCTTCGCGAGCTCGACGGTCCGGGCCTGCAGATCGACGCAGCTTGTGGATTTTGCCGAGTTGCTCCAGTTCCACTCCGCCAGTGGCGCTTGCCCGAGCTCTTCGACCAGCCTCAGCACCCCGATTGCGCCGCCCCCGGCTTGCAGCACCCGAGGGATGACCAGCCAGCCCACTTTCTCGGCGAAAGCCGAGGGCTCGTTCGGAACCGGCAGCGCCAATGTCACGCTCGCCGCGCCGGGTCCGGTGGGCGCAAGCCGAAGGACGCGGCCGTCGGAAGCACACGAATCGGCCGCGCCGGTCGCCTCCACGGTTCCTCCCCTCACATCGATTGGCGGCCAGTCGCTTTCGGCTTCGAAGCGCCACGCGTCGCCGGCGCTCGGCGGCGACCACCAGGGTGCCGAGGCGGCTTTGGCGTCGGTCACGTAGCGGTGCGTCGGCGGATGTCCGAGCGAGTCGAAGAGCAAACGGTCGTGATCATCGCCGCGCATGCGGGCCGCCTCGATTCCGTGGCTCGCGACGACGCCTGGATCGTGAGCGAGTTCGTATCCTGCGTCGTCGGAAAAGAAGAGCAAACCATGGGTGACGTTGGCCTCCCGGACGACATCCGGATCGAAACGGGGGTGGCCGTCGTCGCTTGCGGCGAGGGCTTGGTGCACGTGCGATGCGTGCAATGCAAACCCTAGGAGGGCCGCGGCGATCGCTCCGACGGCCCCCGAGGCGAATGCGCGCTGAAAAAGACGGGAAACGCCGAATGCCATCAGCGCGTGCTCCAGGGGCACGGAAGCGACGAGCCGCGTCCCCGCGTCCGGTGGCTTCGGTCCGTCGTGGATCGCCATCTGGATGAGCGTCTCGGCCGCAACCACGACCGCCGTAAGCGTGACCGCACGCCCGGCGCGCACGACGAGCGGGACGAGCGCCAGGAGGGCCAGGGGCTCCAGGTTGGCGATGTCGAGGAGGTGATCGCGCAAGCACAGGATTGCCGGCAGCCCGAGTCGAGCCACGCCGGGTCCTCCGTCCACCACGCCAACGTACGCAGCCGCGGCCGACGTCAGCACGCGACCGGTCGCCGCACGGTTGGCCGCGAGCAGGAGCAGCAAGCCGGGAAGGGCCGCGCCGAGGGACCACGCGATGGCTCGCGCAGCCGAGCGTTCTCTTCGTAGCCCGATCGCGACGACCGCGACCACGACGCCGACGGCGAGCGCGGAAGATGGACGCGAAGCGAGCAGAAATCCCAGCGCGAGCCCTGCGGCCCCGAAGAATCGGACGGCCCCGGTCCTTTTCCCCCGAAGCGTGCACGCGAGGCACAAGGCCACTGCGGCGGCGGACGCGCCATACGGCACCGCGTCCGCAGTATGATACCGGAGCGAGGCCGAGATGACGGAGAATCCCGCGGCCAGTCGCGCGACCTCCTCGGTCGGTGGGCCGCTTCGAGGCGTGGCGCGCTCCTCGTCCGCGCCGATTTCGCTTGCCAAGAGCCAGGTGGCGAAGACGAGCGACGCGGCCACGATTGGCCCCACGAGCATCGGTGCCCCGAGCAAAAAACCCATCGCGAGAAGCAGTGGATACCCAGGAGGGAAGACTCCCGACAACCGGTCGGGCGCTCGAAACAAAAGGCCGCTCGCGCGAAAGTTCGCCGACGGGTCCGGGGCAATCCACGTGAATGCACCGTGCGATAGCGCGCGGCCTTGCAGCCAGTACACGGCTGCTTCGGGCGCTCGCGGACCTCCACGCAGGTAAACGGCGATATAGCCGAGGGAGAGGAACGCAGCCGCGAAGAAGGCGCTCGTCAAGAAGCGCCGCCGGCGGCCGAGAACCGACGCGCTCGTCCCTTCGAACATCGACGCGAGCCACAACGTGCCGCCCGGAGCCACTGCAACCACCAGCAGCACCGCAGCGACCACGAGCGCGAGCTGCGCGGGCCGGTCGCTCGGCCGTGACCAGGTTCCAAGCCAGTTGGCTGCGGCGGAGACGGCAGGTGAAGATGTCATCGGGATCCGGCGCGAGCCGCGTATATCACCGGCGGGCCGCCGGTGTCCCGGCGTCGCGGCCCCCACGGCGCTTCCGGTTTCGGTGCCCGCATCCTGTTGAGTGAAGAACGAACGTCGACTAAGCCAGGGGAGCCCGCGCGATGCCGAAGCCGCGCTTTCGTTTCCCCCGCCTCTTTGCGTCGTGGCTCGCGGCTCTCGCGACGTTCGCGACGGTGCCCGCGTGGGGGCAGGCCGGCGACGAGAAGGGCGCAACCGCCAAGCCGCAGCCGGTCATCGTGCCGCCCGCGGTGAAGTCGAACGAGGGGGTACGGTATCCCGCGCAGGCACTCTCCGAGGGCTTCTACGAAACGGTCGACGTCGTGCTCGTGCTCACGATCGATCCGACCGGCAGCGTCACCAACGCCGTCGTCGACAAGCCAGCGGGTCATGGGTTCGACGAGGCGGCGCTGGCGGCGGCGCAAAAGCTTTCCTTCGAGCCGGCAACGCGCGACGGCAAGCCGGTCGCGGCGCGAACGCGGTTTGCGTACCGATTCACGCCGCCGCCTGCGGTCCTCTCGGGGCGCGTGGTCACGCTCTCGAGCGACCGCCCGATCCCCGGGGCGAGCGTGGTCGTGCGCGACTCGGAGGGGCGAGAGCGTACGATAGCCACGGGCTTCGAAGGCACCTGGCGACTCGAAGGTCTGCCGGCGGGCACGTATCACGTCACCGTCAGCGCACCGGGGATGAACCCACAGGAAGCAGACGAAATCCTCAACCCCGGCCAAGAGGCGATCGCCACCGACCGCTTGACGCCGTTCTCCCCGCCGCCGGCGGCGGCGCCCAGCGCACCGGACGCGGGCGCGGAGATCGTAGAAGAAGTGGAGGTGCGCGGCGAGAAGCCGCCGCGCGAAGTGACCAAGCGCACCCTCGAACAGCGTGAGATCAACCGGATCCCCGGCACCAACGGCGACGCGCTGCGGTCGCTGCAAAACCTCCCGGGGGTCGGTCGTCCGCCCGCGCTTTCGGGGCTACTCATCGTGCGGGGCGCCGCGCCGCAGGACACCCAGTACTTCGTCGATGGGACCCCGATCCCGCTCGTGTATCACTTCGGTGGCCTCTCCTCGGTGGTTCCAACCGAGATGCTCGACCGGATCGACTTCTACCCCGGCAACTTCAGCTCGCAGTACGGCCGCGCGATGGGCGGCATCGTCGACGTGGGGTTGACCAGTCCGGCGAAGGACAAGCTCCACGTCTTCGCCCAGGCGGACCTCATCGATACGCGGCTCGTGGCGCAAGGTCCTCTCTTCGACACGGGGTGGACCTTCGCCATCGCGGGCCGTCGCTCATGGTTCGACACCTGGCTGGGTCCGGTACTGACGGGCCTGGGTGCGGGCGTGACCGTCGCCCCCGTCTACTACGACTACCAGGCTCTTCTCGAGCGCGACCTCGGCAAGCGATCGAGCATCCGATTCGGGTTTTTCGGCTCGGACGACCGTTTCTCGATTCTGCTCAACAACGCGTCGGCGAGCAATCCCACGCTCACCGGCGGGCTCGGGTACCACACCGGCTTTTGGCGCGCCCAAGCGCTCTATCGAAATCGTTTCAGCGACCGCACGGAGCTCCGCGTGGTGGCGGCGACCGGTCAGGATTACTTCAAGTTCAACATCGCCAACCTCGACTTCGACCTGTCCGACTGGCCGATTACGTCGCGGATCGAGCTCGCGCAGAAGCTGGAGCCGAGGCTGACGATGAACGTCGGCCTGGATCTCCTGTACGAGCCGTACACGATCACCGTGCAAGCTCCGCCGGTTCCGAAGCCGGGGCAACCCCCCTCGGGCCCCTTCGGCACCCAGCCTCCGCTCTACACGCACGCATCGGGTTCCATCTACGAGCCCGCTTTCTACACGGAGTGGGAAGCAACCCCTTGGAGCGGCACGCGTATCGTTCCCGGCATTCGTCTCGACTACACGAAAGCCACGAAGTCGTGGGACCTGGCGCCTCGGGTGGTCGTGCGCCAAGACGTGACGCGCGGCCCCCGAACCACGCTCAAAGCCGGCGCCGGGCTCTTCGCGCAGCCGCCGCAGCCCCAGGAGACGGCGCCGGTGTTCGGGACGCCCGGGCTGGTGAGCAATCGCGCGTACCATTACGACGTCGGGGTCGAGCGCGAGTTCACCAAGCACATCGAAGCTTCGCTCGAGGGGTTCTACAAGCAGCTCGACCACCTCGTCGCCCAGAACATCGGAAGCACGGGAAGTGGCGTCATTTATGGCGCCGAGACGCTCATCCGTTACAAACCCGACGAGCGCTTCTTCGGTTGGGTCGCGTACACCCTTTCTCGCAGTGTCCGGCGCGACGCCCCGGGGCTACCTCTTCGACTTTCGCAATATGACGAGACGCACATCCTCACGGTGCTGGGGAGCTACCGGCTGGGAAAGGGCTGGGAATTCGGGGCGCGTTACAGGCTGACGAGCGGCTATATGTATACGCCCGAGACGTACGGATATTACGACGAGAACATCGGGACGTATTTGGCGCAGCAATCGCAGCCCCCCTTCAATTCGAGGCTCCCGGTCTTCAACTCGCTGGACCTGCGCGTGGACAAGACTTGGCAGTACGCCTGGGGCAAGATTGGGGCGTATCTCGACGTTCTCAACGTCTTCAACAGTGGAAACGTCGCCGGCATCAGCTACGACTACAATTCCACGCACAGCAGTTATGCGAACGATCTGCCCATTCTGCCGAGTCTGGGCCTGCACGTGGAGATGTGAGCGATGAGAAGCCGCGCTCCGGGTTGGCTTGCGATCGGGCTCATCGCCTGGGTGTCGTCTTCGTGCGCGCCAGGCGGCTTCCAAAGCTCGAGCCTCGTCAACAGCGTGCGTATCCTCGCGTCGAGCGCAGACCAGCCGTATGCAAAGCCGGGCGCGACGGTGAACGTGCAGGTGCTCGCTGTCGACGGGCGCGCCGACAAGACGACGCCGATGACGCTCTACTGGCTCCCGTTCGTGTGCTTCGACCCGCCGGACGACGCGTACTACGCGTGCTTCTCTCAATTCGCCGAGGCGGTCGGCGGGGGGGCGGTGGACGGCGGCGCAGAAGCCGGCGCGGGGCTGGCTGACGGCGGCGCACCGGCCGCGCGGGACGGGGGCCTGCTCGTGGGCGGACCGCTCACGCCCGGCGTCGACCTCACTTCGATTCTGCCGAGCGGCCCGGCCTTTTCGTTCACCATGCGGCCGGACGTGATCGCGGCTCACGAGACCCACGCGTCCGTGACTCCGTACGGGCTGGCGATTGTCTTCAACGTCGCTTGCGCGGGGCATCTGGAGCTCTTGCCCGCCAACCCCGGCAACGTGCAGGCCGCTCCTGTCGGCTGCTTCGACGCGCAGCACAACTTGCTCGGACCGAACGATTACGTCTTCGGGTTCTCGCGCGTGTATGCCTACGACCAGCTTCAGAATACGAACCCGGTCATCGATCACGTCGACGTCGACGGTCAGGCCGTCGATCTTCAGCTGGGCTTCCAGGTGCGTCGCTGCGCGCCGAACGATTGCGCGAACGTTCACATCGGCCCGGTCGTGCCTCCCTCGAGCCAGGAAGCGAATCCCGCCAACAACGACAAAGAGGAGATCTGGGCCGAGTTCTTCTCGACCTTCGGCTCGCTGAGCGACGAGGCGCGGCTCCTCTACGACACGACGACCGGCTCCGTGGGCGACCCGAGCGTCACGGACGACCAATTCCACCCGCCGAATGACCCCGGCGATGGGACGATTTGGATCGTCGTGCACGACGATCGTGGAGGCGCGAATTGGGCGACCGTCCCCGTGCACGTCATGTGAGTCAATTGCACACGAGATCGCGCACGGCCGCGATCGAGTCGACCGCCACTTGGCCGGATGCCATCACGTCTTCGTCCTCCGGGTGCGCCGCGAGGTGCGCCGCGACGCGCACGAACGACTCGAGGTAAATGCGCTCGCGTCCGAGCCCCGGCCACGCTCCGTCGCTCCCGCGAAAAGCCCGTTCGGCGACGAGCACCGCGTCGTCCGCGTCCAGGCCGAGCGTTCGGACGAGAAGAAGAGCCACGTCGGCGAAGGAGGCCCCGTCCAACATTGCTTCCACGGCGCGGTGACGTGCCGCGAGCTGGGCTTTCCTGCTCGGACCGAGCATGCCGGCGCGCGCTTCGAGCACGAGGGCGCGCCCTTCTTGGTCGTCGACGCCGCCCGCCGTCCCCACGCGCAGAAGCGTGAAGGGTGCCCCATACGAGCGGGCGCGGGGCCGCGCGTGTCCTTCGACCTCGTGGAGCACCGTGCGGGCGGCGTCTTCGTCGTGCACGAAGCGCCCGGCTGCCACGAAGATGACGCGGTCGCCCGTCGCGGCGAGGGCCGCGAGCGACCGCTCCGCGACGACGGTGAAAGGGAGCCGGAGCTTGCCCACGGCTTCGCGCATCTGCGAAAGGAGAGAGCGCGGGTGGGGCGCGTCGCTCGCGAGAAGGGAGCCCGACCGAGGCTCCGAGGGTTCTTTCAGCCACGTGGCGCAGAGCTGCGCCGCCCCCCGTGCGATCGAGGGCCCGGCCGGGGCGAAGCGCTCCTGGGCGAGCCGGGCCACCTCCCGTGTTCCAGCCGCGGCGGACAGCTCGGCCTCGAGCGACAACTCGCGGATGCGTGCGCGATAGAGCTCGTGCTCCGGCTCGTCGATCCGACCGAGGGCCGCCTGGGCCACGTCGAGAGCGCGCCTCAGCTCGTCGTGACTCGCCGCCGCATACGTCCAGCGGGGCAAGGAGCTTCTCCCTCGCCGGAGGTCGGCCGCGAGCCGCTCGCGTTCGCAGGCGGCCCGCGCAGGGGTCAACGACGCGAGGAGTCTTATCTCGCCTGCCGCGCGCACGACGAGTTTTTCCACCCAATTGGGCACCCGGGCTCGGCCGCTCGCGGAGGCGCCCGGACCGCTCACGTCAAAAGCTCGCCCGAGAGCCGGGAAGGTATGTCGAAGGAGCTTTCACGTGGTACCCGTTCGTGATCCGCGTTCGCGCGGTTCCCGAGCATGCGATGAAGAAAAACTACGTCCTTGACACCAACGTCCTCCTGCATGACCCCCACGCAATCTTCCGATTCGAGGACAACAACGTCATCATCCCAATCTACGCGATCGAGGAGGTCGACCAGTTCAAGCGCGAGGGCTCGGAGCGGGGCCGCAACGCTCGCGCCATCGCCCGTCTGCTCGACGAGCTGCGCGATCGCGGCGGATCGCTGTCCAAGGGCGTCTCGCTGGATTCCGGCGGAACGCTGCGGGTCGCGGTTCCGACCAAGCGGCTCGAGCTTCCGAGCGCCATCGACCACACCGCGATGGACCAGGCCATCCTCCAGACCGCGTTCGACGTTCGCGAGAACGATGGGGGCCGCCCCACCGTGTTCGTCACCATGGATACGAACCTGCGGATCCGGGCCGACGCGCTCGGCATGGTCGCGCAGACCTACGAGAACCAGCGGGTCGAAACAGACCGGCTGACGAGCGGCGTTGCCGAGATGGAGTTCGACGGCGAGGAGATCGACGCGTTCTTCCGCGAGGGGCGCATCTCGCCGCGAGAGCCGTGTCCGGCCGCCAACACGTGCCTCCTCCTGCGGGACCGAGCCAACGCATCGCACACGGCGCTCGGCCGCTACGACGCGACCAAACGGGCCATCGTGAGTTTGCGCGTGCCTCGCGACGGCGTGATGGGCGTTCGCCCGCGCAACAAGGAGCAGTCCTTTGCCATCGATCTGCTCCTCGACGAGTCGATTCGGCTGGTGACGCTCGTCGGCAAGGCGGGCACGGGCAAGACGCTGCTTGCCATCGCGGCCGGGCTGAAGCGAACTGTCGAAGACGGCGCGTATACCCGGATGCTGGTCTCCCGACCCGTCATGCCTCTCGGGCGCGACATCGGCTTTCTGCCAGGCGACGTCGACGAGAAGCTGAATCCGTGGATGCAGCCCATCTTCGACAACCTCGAGTTTCTCTTCTCGTCGGGGGCGCGCAAAGGCCCGCGCGTTTACGCCGAGTTGCTGGAGAGCGGCCAGATCCAAGTGGAGCCTCTTACGTACATTCGTGGGCGAAGTTTGCCGCAGCAGTTCATCATCGTCGATGAGGCGCAGAACCTCACGCCCCATGAGATCAAAACGATCATCACGCGGTCGGGCGACGGGACCAAAGTCGTATTGACCGGCGATCCAGGGCAAATCGACAATCCGTACGTCGACAGTGCTTCGAACGGGCTGACCGTCGCCGCCGAACGATTCCGAGGCGAGAAAATTGCGGCCCACATCGTGCTCGCCAAGGGCGAGCGGAGCGACCTCGCCGAGCTTGCGGCCAACATGCTCTGACGCGCTCTGACGCCAAAACGGTCCCATTCTCTCATGCAGCGCGTTATGCCGTGGGAGCTCCCCGTACCGATGGGAAAGCTGGCCAGCGCGCCGAGTAGCTGGCAACATACCTAGTAGCTGTCGTCCGGGCAGCCTCGAGGCCCCTCATGCGCGACCGTCGGTCCATCGCTGTCGTCGTCATTGTCGCCTCCGTCACGGGCCTCGCGCTGGGGCGCGCGGCGCTCGCCGTTGGAGGGCCGGCCCCCGCACGCGATGACGGCGAACCCGACGAAGTGCATTCGCCCGCTTCGAGCGACAACCCCTACGACGACTCCGCGGGACAGAGTCACGGCGGCGCTCCTGCACATCAGCTGGTTCCCGTGCAGGGGGGCATGCTCCACCTCGCAGGCGGGCACTTCACCATGGGATCGTCGAACCCGCACGCTCCGGCGAACGAGCGTCCCGCGCGCTCACTCTTCGTCGCGCCGTTTTGGATCGACCGCACCGAGCTTAGCGTCGGCGCCTACCGTGCCTGCGTCGAGGCCGGCGCCTGCGCGAGGCCGGCCCGGACCAGCGCGGCATGCACTTTCGACACGGGTGATCCCGATCTCCCTGTCTCGTGCGTTCACTGGCGAGACGCCGACGCGTACTGTCGATTCGTGGGCAAGCGCCTGCCGACCGAGCGCGAGTGGGAGTACGCGGCGCGGGGCACCTCGGCAATGCCGTTTCCCTGGGGGGTAGCGCCCGCTTGTTCGAACGGAGTCACGCTCATCAGCGACCAGTCTGGAAAAAGCTGCGCTCTTCGTCCGTCGCGCGTCGGAGCGCACCCGGGCGGCGCCAGCGTCTTCGGTGTGGTCGACATGAGCGGCAATGTGGAGGAATGGACGTCGGATTGGTACGTCGAATCGCTCGGTCCGGGGCCCGCTCCACGTTCGGGCGCTGCGCACGTCCTGCGCGGAGGCGGCTGGCTATCGCCGCCCTCGATGAGCCGGACGACGTCACGAAACTGGGGTTCTGCCTTGGAAGCGGGGCCGAATGTCGGTTTGCGATGTGCGAAGGACGGTGATTAGAAGGGACTGGCGCTCGAGAGCGAGGGAATGAGCTCAGGTTGACGAAGGAGCGCCCAGCGGCTATCCCGACGCCCGCCGCGTCCGGACCTCCCGGACGCGTTTTTTTCGGAGCCCCCGGTGTATTCCCCCATACTCTCGAGCGATCTTCTTCTCGCGCAGAACGTTCAGCCGAAGGCGGGAACGCCCGGCGTTGCCCAGGACTCGCCGCCCGTGTCCAGCGGCGGAGGGGGGGCGTCGAGTTCGCCGATCGCGAGCTTCATGCCGATCTTGATGATGCTCGTCATCTTCGTGCCCTTCTTCCTTCTGATGTCGCGCCGGCAGAAGAAGGAAGCGAGCGCACGCGCGTCGCTCAAGAAGGGCGACCGAGTGACGACCAACGCGGGGCTCGTCGGCGAGCTTGTCGAAATGCGTGACCAAATCGCGAAAGTGAAGTTCGCCCCCGGGGTCACGTTCGAGGTCGTCGCGAACACGGTATCTCCGTTCGTCGAGAGCGCAGCCAAGGGCGGAGGCCCCGCGCCGGCCAAGGAACTCAAAGAGGCCAAGGCCGGCCCCGAACTCAAGAAGTAAGCCCGAGCCTCCGGTAGCGACATGCCCAACAAGAACGTTCTGGCCATTCTGAGCGGCGTCGTCGCCGTGGCTTGCGGCGCCGTCGCCGTGCTGCTGCACGGCCAAGCCCTCGCCGTCCTCGGTGCGACGGGCGCGGGGCTCGGTCTCTTTACTTGGGGGCTTCCAGCGAGCCCTCGGCGCAACGCGCTATTCGTGATGACCATCGCCGCCGGTGCGGGATCGCTCTTCTTTCACTACGACAACTTCTGGGGCCTCGTCACCTGCGCGCTCACGTTCTGCTGGGCCGGCTTCGGGCTCGTGCCGGCGATGGACGGCGCGTGGCGCCTGAAGGTGGGATTCGTTCTCGCGGTCTTCCTCGGCGCAATCGTGGCCCTGTGGCCGACCCTGCACAACATGAGCAGCGGCAAAGTGCCGCTCCCGGAATACCTGCGCGATCGAATCTCGTTCGCCATCGCTCCTGGTCTCGATCTCCGCGGTGGCATGCGTTTGGTGTACACGGTCGAGGTCGACGAGGCTATCCGCGACAAGCGCGACCACTTCGCGGACGAAATGCGGCAGGAGCTTGCCACGAGCTTCGGGCTCCACTCCGGTGAGGGGCGCGTCACCCGCGACGAGCTGTCAAAGCTCGACGAGAAGGTGCACGTCGCCCAGCCGGAGACCGCGATCATCCGACTGAATTTCAAGGAACCGTCGGACAAATCGAAGATCGACGATCGCTTCGCCAGAAAGTTTCTGGGAGAGCTGTCGCAGTCGCCTGGCCCGGGCGAAGGCCAGGTAACGTTCAAAATCCGCACAGAGGTCGAGTCGCAGATCCGGGACGGCGCGGTCGCCCAGGCCAAGGACACGATCCTGCGCCGAGTCGACGAACTAGGCCTGCGGGAAGCCGCCGTGACGACTCGGGACGAAGACATCATCGTCGAGGTCCCCGGGACCGACGAGAAGAGCTTTCAAGAGATCAAAGACACGATTCGCCGTACCGCGCGCCTCGAGTTCAAGATGCTCGACGACGGCAACAGCGAGAAGGTCCTCGGCCCGCCCGCGCTCAAGGCGGACGATCTGCCCGAGGGCGAAGGCATTGCGCAGTACCAGGAAATGGCGCCCGACGGCCTGGACGCGTCGGGCCACAAGAAGTCGGTCAAGGGGTACTCGGCGCGAATGTCGTGTCAGCCGCCGAAATACCCCAACGAGATCATGACCGAGTGCCTGGGGCGCTTCAAGGCCTGGGCAAAGACGCTCGACGTGCCGGACGACCACGCGATCGGCTTCGAGGCCGTGACCGAACCCGTAGAGGGGACCGAGCCGCTCCAGTTCAAGCAGGTGGGCTGGCGAACCGTGTACATGTTCGGGCGCGCGGAGTTGACCGGGGACTACATCACCGACGCGAGCGTCAACCAGGATCAACAGAACTTCGGACAGTATCAGGTTCTTCTCTCGTTCTCGCCCGCAGGCGCCGATCGCTTCGAAGAAGTGACGGGTGCGAACGTCAATCGACGCTTTGCCATCATCCTCGACGAAATCGTCGATAGCGCGCCGGTCATCCGGACGAAGATCGGTGGCGGTCGGGCGAGCATCACGATGGGCGCGGGGGACCCCGAGAAACAGCTCCACGACGCAAACCAGCTCGTGCGCGTTCTCAAGTCGGGCGCCCTCCCCGCTCCGATCACACCGAGCAACGAGTCGCTCATCGGACCCTCGCTCGGGCGCGACGCGATCCACGAAGCGGTCAAAGGGGTCGTCTACGGCGTGAGCGCCGTGCTCCTCTTCATGTTTCTCTACTACCGCAAGTCGGGAATCGTGGCCGACCTGGCCGTACTCTTCAATCTCTTCCTCCAGCTCGCGGTCCTCGCAAGCTTCAGCGCGACGATGACGCTTCCGGGCGTGGCGGGGCTGGCGCTGACGATCGGCATGAGCATCGACGCCAACGTGCTCATCAACGAGCGCATTCGCGAGGAGCTGCGCGCAGGCAAGAGCGTGCGTGCGGCGGTGGACGCCGGCTACGACCGCGCATGGCCTTCGATCATCGACGGTCACATGACCGTATTCATCTCGGGGCTCATTTTGGCTCAATACGGGAGCGGCCCGGTGAAGGGGTTCGCCGTCACCCTCATCGTCGGCATTCTTTGCAGTCTTTTCACGGGCGTCTTCTGCACGCGGCTGGTGTTCGACTGGTGGGTTCGTGGCGCCAGAGTCAAACGCCTCAGCGTGGGAGCGGAGTTCTGACCCATGGAGTTCTTCAAGCCGGGACGTGTCTTCGACTTCATGGGCCAGCGGCGGTTCTGGATACCGCTCAGCTTCATCCTCGTCATTGGCTCGATCGTGCTCTGCTTTTATCCGGGACCGAACTACGGCACCGACTTTCGCGGAGGCACCGAGGTCGAAATCGCTTTCAACAAGCCGGTCGACGCCGCGTCCGTTCGCCAGGCGGTGGAGTCGGCTGGTTTCCAGAACCCCGACGTCGTGCAGGTCGTCGATCCGAACAACGCGAACCACTTCCTCATCCGCGTGCAGGACGTGAGCGCGATCACCGAACACGAGAAGGACGCCCTCCGAGCGGCGCTCTGCTACGTGGACGATCCGTCCGCACCCCTGAGCGATCCGTCCAAGTGTCCTCTGAACGCGCGGGCGACGGAGGTCAAGTTCAGCGCCGGGGGAGACAAGATCAGTACGCGATACGACGTCGACCCGGACCTCTCGAAAATCAAAGCTCAAATCGCGAGCGTCCCGGGGGTGGCCCTGCGCGCGAGTGCGACCAATCCGCAAGTCTTGAACCCGCGCGACCGACGCGTCGAAATCCAGCTGCTCAGCAAGGGCGATCAGCTCATCGAGCGCTTGCAGTCGAAGCTCGGAGCCGACGTCGTTCCCGACCAGGCGCTGCGCGTGGAGTGGGTCGGCCCGAAGGCTGGCAAGCAATTGCGCGATAGCGCGCGCAACGCGGTGGCCATCGCGATCGTCTTCATCATGCTCTATCTGGCGTTCCGCTTCGACCTCCGGTTTGCCCCCGGGGTCATCGTCGCTTGTGTCCACGACGCCATGGTCGTCATCGGAGTCTTCGTGCTCCTGCACAAAGAGATTACGCTCTCGACCATCGCGGCCGTGCTCACGGTCGTTGGCTATTCGATGAACGATACGGTGGTCGTTTACGACCGAATCCGAGAGAACCTCGGCAAGCATCGCGGTAAGTCGTTCGCGCGGATCATCAACCTCAGCGTCAGCGAAACGCTCTCGCGCACCATCTTGACCTCCGGCCTGACGACGCTCAGCGTTCTGGCGTTCTTCGTCTACGGAACGGGAGTCATCAAAGATTTCATGCTTGCCCTCGTCGTCGGCATCATCGCCGGCACGTACTCGAGCATCTACGTCGCGGCGCCGCTCACAGAGTGGATTGACACGCGAATGGCCAGGCGCGCGCGAGATCAGTCCCGTGCCGCGAAGCGGCCCAGCGATCGAGGGCCTTTCGAGCAGCGCGAGGGCGCGGCTCGGCCGACGTAGAGCACCGAACGGTTTGACTCCCGCGGCTTTGCCGCGATTTTCATCGCATCGCAGCGTGTAGCGCCCGTTCATCCGCGCGCGACGATGCCGACGCCAGCGACGATCAGCGCGCAACCGAACCACCGGTTGTACGAGACCTCTTCGCTGAAATAGAACCGGCCGACCAGCATCGAGAATACGTACGCCGCGGCCGTGGCAGGCACGAACAGAGACATTTTGCCCCCAGCCAAGAATACTTTGTTCGTGATGACGAACGTCGGAAAGAAGCAGGTCGCCGCCAAGACGAGCCAGCCGCTGAGAAAAGCGTTCCCGACTCGCACACCGTTCAGTTTCTGGAAGAAGGTGCCGGCCGCGGTAAGCGCAGCCGTGGACAGTCCCAGAAGAACGACGTTCGCGTCGAGCATGA
>CAZVPE010000020.1:0-5492 GCA_964628155.1 uncultured Polyangiaceae bacterium
TTGCGATTTCTAGTGTCGCACGCGCGGCGCCGCCAGGCACGTATCGCGCGCGTTGACTTAGTCCGCCGCGGTTGAGTCACCGCCGGCTGCGGCGTCGATTGGACCGGCTTCCGGTGCACCGGTGTCGCTGGCCGCCGCTTGGATGGCCCCGTTGGGCTCGAGAGCCCCACAGTTCGTTTCCGAGGGCACCCCCTGGAGTTCGGTCACCGTGCACGTCGCAGTCCAGTTGGCCGCAGCCTTCCACGAAAGCACGTCCCCCGCGTCGTCACCGGGGCACGGCAGCGTGTTCGGCGGGCAAAGGAGCGCGTTTGGGAACGACGCCTGATTGTAGGCCAAAACCGACACGGAAAAGGCAACGCTGCCCCCGTCGGGGGAAGGAAGATTCGAGAAAACGCCGTCGGTGTAGCAGTCGAAGATACCGGAGGTGACAAACGCCGGTGCCGCGTCGGAAATCGACGAGACGATGACCGCGTACTTGTACACTTGGTCGGCGCCGCTCCCGCATGTGACGTCAACCAGCAGCGATTGGGCCGGAATCTTGATCCCGGTCGGCGGTGTGTACCCCGTGCTCGCGGCGGTCGTCGCGCAGCCAATGGCGGCACAGGCCGCGGCGGCGAGGAAACCCGCGCACGTACGAAGGGGGCCCGCGACGATCACGGGAGGACGTTTACGCGCATTGCGGATCCTGTTCAACCGCTCTCGTCGCCCGCAGCGGCGCGTCCGTGATGTCCCTTGCCGCCGATGACGCGTTCGACGGTGCGCGTCGTCATCGTGCCCTCGGTGACTTCGCGGTCGGCGAGGAGCGCCTTGTGCAGATCGATGTTGGTCCGGATCCCGACGACGATGAATTCATCGAGCGCTCGCCTCATGCGAATGATCGCCTCGGGGCGGGTTGGCGCGTGCACGATGAGCTTCGCCAGGAGAGAATCGTAGTCGGCCGGAACACGCCATCCGCCGTAGACGCCGGAGTCGACCCGGACCCCCGCGCCGCCGGGCGTGTTCCACTCGGTGATGAGGCCGGGCCAAGGCGCGAACGTCTTGGGGTCCTCGGCGTTGATTCGGCATTCGATGGCGTGACCCCGGAAGCTCCACGGGCTCGTGTCGGGTAAATCGATCACTTCCCCGGCGGCCGCGCGAATCTGGCAAGCCACGAGGTCGAGCCCCGTGACCATTTCCGTCACGGGATGCTCGACCTGAACGCGGGTGTTCATCTCCAGGAAATACAGATCCTGCCGCTCGTCCATGAGAAACTCGAGCGTGCCGAGCGAGGTGTATCCGGTTTCGCGCAGCGCCTTGCGGATGACCTCCGCCATCTCCTGGCGCTTGCCGGGGGTCATCGCAGGACTCGGTGCCTCCTCGATCACTTTTTGATGGCGCCGCTGGAGCGAGCACTCGCGCTCGCCCAACGTCCACACGTTGCCGTGGTTGTCGGCGAATGCCTGAAACTCGATGTGTCGGGGGCGCTCCACGAATTTCTCGCAGTAGACATCCGGGTTCTTGAAGCCCGATTCCGCTTCGCGCCGCGCGCTCGCGAACGCATCGGGCATCTCCGCGTCGCTTCGCACGACCCGCATGCCTCGCCCTCCGCCTCCACCGCTCGCCTTGAGGATGACGGGGTAGCCGATTCGCTTGGCTTCGCGGATGGCCTCTTCGGCGCTTTCGAGGACGGCGCTCCCCGGGAGAAGCGGAAGGCCGAATCGCTCGGCGTTCTTTCTCGCCGTGACCTTGTCCCCCCAGGCGCGCATCGCCTCGGGCGTCGGGCCGATGAAGGTGATTTCGCACTTGCCGCAGATCCGGGCAAATTCGGCATTCTCCGACAGAAATCCGTAGCCCGGATGGATTGCGTCGGCGCCCGTAATCTCCGCCGCGCTGATGATTGCCGGGATATTCAGATAGCTCTTGCTCGCGGACGCCGGGCCGATGCAAACCGCCTCGTCGGCGAACCGAACGTGGAGTGCACGGGCGTCCACCTCCGAGTGCACGGCCACCGTCTTGACGCCGAGCTCGCGGCAAGCGCGCAAAATGCGGATGGCGATCTCTCCGCGGTTGGCGATGAGGATCTTCTTGAACACCCCCTCACGCCTTCTTGATGCGAAAGAGCTTTTGCCCGTATTCCACGCTTTTCCCGTTCTGGGCGAAGACCTCGACCACCGTGCCGGAGCACTCGGCCTCGATTTCGTTCATCAACTTCATGGCCTCGATGATGCAGAGCGTCTGCCCGGTCCGGACGACCGATCCGACCTCCACGAAAGCCGGCGTGTCGGGCGACGGCGAGCGATAGAAGCTTCCGACGAAGGGGCTCGTCACGTCGACCCAATCGGCGTTCGCCGCCGCGCTTTCGGCTCCTGCGCCCGCGCCGGAGGGTGGCGCGATGGACTGGGCGATCGGCGACGCGAGTCCCGCGCCCACCGGAAGGCTCGTGATGCGGACCCCGGCGCGCGTGATGCGCAGCCGGGTTCCCGCCTCCTCGTGCTCGAACTCGGCGATGTCTTTTTCGGCGAGCAAATCGAATAGTGTCCGCAGCTGGTCGACGTCGAGGCTCATGGATCGTGCTGGGGGTTCCCGGTTTCGCGCCGCACCTTAGGCCCGAAGCCGTCGGCTGGGAAGCGGATGGTTAGCAGGCTCGCCCTTCACGCGCGCGATCGACGCAGGACACGCACGAGTCCGTCGAGCGCCAGCTCGTAGCTATCGGCTCCGAAGCCCGCGACGCGGCCCACGCATGCGCGCGCTATGTACGAGCGGCGGCGAAAGGGCTCCCGCGCGTCGGGGTTGGACAGGTGGACTTCGATGCACGGCAGCGAGATCGATCGGAGCGCGTCGAGGAGCGCGATCGACGTGTGCGTGTACGCACCCGGATTGACGAGAAGGCCTGCGAAACCGTCGCGCGGGGCGCTGCCCATCCAGTCGAGCATGGTCCCTTCGTGGTTCGTTTGCCGGGAATCGATTTCGACATCGAGAGAACGCGCGCGGGCATCGAGGCGCGCATGGATCTCGGACAGCGTCTCGCGGCCGTACACCGACGGTTCGCGCGTACCGAGGAGCTGTAGATTGGGGCCGGAGACGCAGAGGACGCGCAGGCGCGATGTCATTCGAGCTCGGCCAAGAGCTTCGGAGCGGCGCTGCGCATCAAGAACCGCCCTTTGCCGAAGTTTCCATCCGGCCGCATCGCGACGGCGAGAAAGTACGAATCGCCGAGCGTCCGAATGATGGCAATCATCTTGTCGGTGCCGATCGCCACTTCCCGAGCACTGCCCGCCTCGAGCGACTCCGCGGCACGCTTGATCGAGCTTAGAACAACTCCAAATTCGATGCCCACCGTCGTGATATCGAACGGCGCATCGTCGAGCGCGAACGACTCTACGGGAATCCCTTCCGAATCCATGATCAGACCGGCGACCCCGCCCTCGGTCTGTTCTACGATGTCGCGAAGCGTCTCTCGAAACATGGCGTTGGAGACGAGGGTAGGGGGGCGCGCTCCCTCCGGTCAACGTCGAGTGTGTGTTTCGCGTCGGAGTCTGCGACTTTTCGAGCCACCAAAGGGCCTTGCCTTGACCCTCCGACGATGCGCGGTTTACTTTCCCCGCCCCGGGAGCCGCTTTTTGCCGGGACGGAGACGATGCGCGCACGAGCCGGAGATCCGCCCCGTACGATGGCCCAGAAGATCCTCGCGGCGCGTCTGCGCGGCTCTTCCCCGCCGCCTGGACCGGGTGAGATGCTCGAAGTGGGCGTCGACCAAATCGTGCTCGCGCGTGCGCCGATGCGGGCTCTCGCCGAAGCCGTGGCCGCCGGCTTGAAGAAGGCTTCCGCCGAGGTGGCCATCGTTTACGACGGCCACTGCGTCACGGGCGCGTCCGTTCCCGGGTGCGCTTCCGGCGTGACGTCGTCCGACGACGGGTCTGGCGACGACGCCCGTGCGATGTCGGGGGAAATGCTCGCGCGCGGCCTCCTCGTCGCGCGAGCGGGCGTCGGGTACCCGGGGCCCGTCCACCTCGAGCGCTTTGCCAGTCCCGCGCGCCTTTGCGTGACGGACGAGCCACGCATGGCCGGAGTCGGGGGCATCGGAATGCTCACCCTCGTCGTGCCCACGCTGTCGCTGGCGAGCGCGCTCGCGCGGGGTGCGGTCGTCGTGAGGTCTCCCGTGAGCATCCAGGTGCTTCTCGCCGGACGCCTCCGGCCTTTCGTTTGCGCGCGCGACGTCGCGCTCGAGCTTCTTCGCAGGGGCCTGCCCGCAATCGTGCAACGTGTCGAAGAGGCGCGCGGCGCCCCCGTGGTGCTCGAGTTCGCAGGTCCCAGTGTCCGCGCGTTGTCGGTCGGCGAGAGGACAGTCCTCGCCTCCCTCGCGCCGCAAGTCGGTGCGGCTGGTGCGCTCTTCGTGAGCGACGAGCGCACCGAAGTCTTTCTTCGAGATCAGCGGCGTTCCAAAGCCCACCGGGCCCTCGTCCCGGACGCAGGGGCGCCCTGCGAGGAAGTCGTGAACCTCGACCTCGGCGCCGTCGATCCCCTCGTCCTCGACGAGCAGTCGCAGGTGCGATCGGTGCGCGATTTGGCGGGACGCGCCGTGACGCAGGTGCTCCTCGGAGGCGACGGCGGGGCCACGCTTCGCGATCTCCTCGCGGTCGCGACGCTCCTCAAGAGCAAGCGGGTCCCCTCCCGACTCGACTTCTTGGTGGCGGTGCCCTCTCGGCAAATGCTCGAGGCGCTGGCTGGGACCGGCGCGCTGACGGACCTCATCGCCACGGGCGCGCGCATCGTCGAGCCCGACGCGCGGATTGCGTCGGGCCAGCTCTATCCCCCGCCGGGCGCCGGGGCCGCACTGCGCACGTGCGACCCGGAGCCGCGAATTTCCGGGCGGCGCACGGCGCTCGTTGCGTCGGCGGAAACCTTGGCCTTCGCCGTCGCGACCGGCGAGCTCGGCGATCCACGCGCGTTCAAACGCCCCGTGCGGGTCACCGTCCCTCGCGTGCTGCCGACCGACGACGTCCTCATCGCTCGCAAAGGAGAACGCGGCGCGCCTCACGCGTCCGTCTTGCCGGGCAAGAACGATCCGGAGCGGAGCGCGTGGCGCGCCGCCCAGACGCTGCAACTCGTCGACAGCGTGGGCCTCGGGGGACAGGCGGCCACCAACGGCCATGGCGCCGTTGCGGTCGTCTGCTCCTCGCTCGACGAAGTGCGCGACCTGGCCGCGCGCGCGCCGGAGATTGCCCATACCGTTCGCGCGGTGCTCGCGCCCTACATTCCGAGCGGCCTCGTTGCGCTTCTGAGCGGCGCGGGCGTGGCCGCCATTCGGATCGACTCGGCGGTCGCCAAACGCCTCAAAGGACAGAAATCGATCGCGCTTCCTGCCCCTTCGCAGTGGGCCGAGCGCAAGCCGACCTCCGTGAACGTCGGCGCGACGCAGCTGCCGTTGACTTGGCTAGCCCTTGGCGCCGAGCGCGCCTGGGCGACCGGAGTCTCGAAGCCCCCGCCGAGCGTTCCCGCGCGTGCCGCAAGGT